>CAZTDH010000030.1:0-10513 GCA_964612615.1 uncultured Paludibacter sp.
ATGTGTTGTCCAATTTCGGAGAAAAATACGACATTATATTTTAGACACTACTTAATTACAATACTGTATAACAAAATAGGCTATCTTTGCAAACTTAAAAAATTAGTTGAATCAATGAAATTATATTCTTTTATCTTATCCCGATTTTTTATCCTGATTTTATTTACAATAGGTAGTAATTCTTATTTATTTGCCGAAATGCTTGAACCTACTAGTATTAAAGGTTGTGTTATTGAAAAATCGTCGGGAAATCCGCTCGAATTCGCTACTGTGATTGTGAAGAATAAAAGAGATAGCGTTATTACTCAAAGTGTGACTGACAAAAACGGATGGTTTGCATTTAAAGGTATTGCAACTGGCGAATACCATCTGACCTACAGCTTTATTGGATTTGAGAAGATTGACTCAGTTCCGGTTACAATTAAAAATAATCATCAAAAGCTGGATTTGGGAAAATTGTATATATCTGAAACCGGTAAAATGCTTGGTCAGGTGGAAGTGGTGGGACAGCGTTCGACCTTTGTCAACTCCATCGACCGCAAAACTTTTAATGTCGGGCAGGATTTGATGAGCAAATCGGGTTCTGTAAGCGATTTGATGCAAAATATCCCTTCTGTGCAAGTAGACATGGATGGAAATGTAAGCCTGCGCGGATCAGAAAACGTGACAATATTGATTGACGGCAAAGCTTCGGCTATGATGAAGGTGAACCGGGCAGCAGTGTTGCAGCAGATGTCGGCAGGTAATGTGGAGAAAATCGAGATTATTACCAATCCGTCGGCTAAATATAAACCCGATGGAAATTCGGGTATTATAAATATTGTGATGAAGAAGGACCGTAATTTAGGCTTTAATGGTAATGTTACAGCTAATGTAGGTAATTTGGAACGCTGGAATTTCAATGGATTGCTAAGTTATAATCCGGGGAAACTTAATCTGTATGGTAGTTTTGGAATGCGGCAGGATAACCGTTCGCGCATTAACGACATAACTACTAATTCATACGATACAGGTAGAAACTTTCTTAATTTTTCACGAACATACAGCAATGGAGTTTCCCATCCTGTTTCATACATTGGCAATTTGGGTTTTGACTACAAACTAAATGATAAAAATAAATTTGGAGCTTCGGCAAGTTATAATTACCGTGTTTTCAATGTAATCGATACTACAAATTATATCGTCAGGGATAATCTGAATCTCACAACACTGAATTACAACCGCGCCCGATACCGTCCCGAATCTGAATCGGACTTAGAGTTTAAAGCATTTTATAATCATAAGTTCAACAAGGAAGGGCATGAGATTAATTTCGATTTGACAACATCCAAAACCAGCGAAAATGAGGATAGTCACTTCACAAATATCTATACAATACCTGCAATAATTGATACCAAAGATCACACACTCTACACTCATCTCTGTTATGACACTGAATTCTCGGCTGAATATACATTGCCCTTGGGTGTTGATAAAAAGTTTGAAGCAGGGTATATTTACCAGAATGTGAGTAATGACCTTGATTTGAAACGCGACACGATGGTTACCGCTATTCCAACTGAAATATGGCAAAACGATTTGTTTCGGTCCAATCGATTTATTCGTCGCGAAGATACACATGTGCTTTACGCCACTTATGAGCAGGAAATAGGAAACTTTGGATTCTTATTGGGACTTCGTGCAGAAAAAACGTATACAAATGCTAATTTAAAAGCAGGTCAGGCAAATCGTGATTCAGTTATTCCTAATAATTACTTTAGATTATATCCAACCGTTCACGCATCGTATAAACTCAGCAAACTACACGAATTGCAATTGAATTACAGCCACCGAATTCGTCGCCCAGAAGATGAAGAACTGAATCCATTCCCCGAATATCAGGATATGCGGAATATCCGAGCAGGAAATCCTTTATTAATGCCGGAAGATACACATTCGTTTGAGTTGGGTTATCAGTATAAAAACGATGCCACTACTTTTCTTTCAACTCTGTATTACCGCAATTCGTATAATCTGATTACCAGTATTGTGGAGGATTTGGGTAATAATGTGTATAAATCAACATTTCAAAATTTGGCACAAAGCCAGGCTGCAGGACTGGAACTGATTTTGTCATCAGGGATTGGTAAGATTTTGAATTTCAATTTAGCAACCAATGCTTTTTACAATACCATCGATGCATCGTCGTTGGGTTTCAGTGCCAAAAAATCAAACATTGCATGGTCGGCTAATGCAAATGTAAATATCAATGTTACCAAATCTACAGTTTGGCAGTTTACTTCGAACTATACTGCTGAAACGCTTACTCCGCAAGGGAAGCGGGTGCCATCATTTGTACTTAACAGCGGACTGAAACAGGATTTGTTTAAAAAGAAAGGTGGGTTGATTCTTACGGTTTCCGATATTTTCAATAGTATGCGTTACCAAACCGAAATCGATATACCAACTATGAAACGTATAGAAATTCGTCGTCGTAGCTCACAAACCATTTATCTTGGATTTACGTATAATTTTGGAGGTTCTGACAAAAAACAAAAGGATGGACTCAAGTTTGATAACGCTCTGTAAATTGTAATTTGTCAGCTTATATAATTTACTTCAGGTTGTAGAATTATTCCGAATTTTTCTTTTACGGAATGTTGGATTTGTTCAGCCAGAAAAACAATTTCGGCTCCGGTTGCACCTCCACGATTGACTAAAACTAATGCTTGTTTATCGTGAACACCGGCATTGTCGATGGTTTCCCCTTTCCAGCCACATTGCTCAATAAGCCAACCTGCAGGAACTTTTTCTTCGGTTTCAGAAACAAAATAATGAGGTATTTGAGGATATTCAGCTTGTAATTCAAGAAAGTGATGTTTTGAAATTACCGGATTCATAAAGAAACTCCCGGCATTTCCCATACTTTTGGTGTCGGGTAATTTGCTTTGACGAATGGCAATAATGGTATCACGGACAGTTTGCAAACTAATACTTCCTGTTTTCAAAACTTCTTCTTCCAGTTTGCTGTAATTCAGTTTAAATGAAGGTATTTTGTCCAGTTTAAAAACGACTGAAGTAACGATATATTTACCTTTTAATGCATTTTTAAAAATACTCTCGCGATAACCATAATGGCATTCTAAGTTTGAAAAAGTGTGGCCAACTGCGCTTTCAATTTCCACTACATGTACTTCCACAATCACATCTTTGACCTCAACCCCATAAGCACCAATATTTTGCACGGCAGAAGCTCCTGTTTCTCCCGGAATGAGTGAAAGGTTCTCCACACCACCTAAACCATTTTCAACGCAATACGCCACGAAATCATCCCAAACTACTCCTGAACCAACCTCCAGAAAAACCGAATCTGCATTCTCTTTGATTTTTTGGATTGATTTTATGACAGAATGAAGAATAACGCCTTTGAAATCATTTAGAAACAACAAATTACTTCCACTCCCAACCGGAAGGATGCGATTTGATTTTGCCAGTTCAGATTTTAAAATCTCTTGCAAATCTGCAACCGACTCATACTCGACAATATAATCGGCACTAGCATTAATCCCAAAAGTATTATAGTGAAGCAGCGAGGCGTTTGGTGTTATTATCATAGTTGAGAGTTTACAAATTCAATTATTTCTTTTTCATTTTCAGGATGAAACCAATGAATCTCTTTGTCACGGTTAAACCAGGTCATCTGGCGTTTTGCGTAACGTCGCGAATCCTGTTTAATCATATTCACAGCAAATTCCAGCGTCCAGTTTCCATCCATATATTCGTAAAGTTCTTTATAACCAACGGTATTGAGCGTATTCAGTTGTCTGTACTGATAATATTGCTCTGCTTCCTGAAGCAAACCTTCTGCCATCATTTCATCAACCCGACGGTTTATTCTTTCATAAAGTTCTTCACGCAGTCGGTTAAGTCCAATTTTCAATATCTTGAATGGTCGTTCTTTTCGTATTCCTGTTCGAATATCCGAATAAGGGTTACCTGTTATACTGCAAATTTCAAGCGCGTGAAGAACACGCTTAGAGTTTTGTAAATCAACTTCCTCGTAATGTTTTGGGTCAAGACGTTTTAGCTCATTCTGAATATATTCCAAACCGAAATCAGCGTATTGCTTTTGCCAAAAAGTACGGGTTTCAGCATCAACAGTCGGAATGTCATCCATTCCATTACATACAGCGTCAATGTACATCATAGAGCCACCGACTAACATGTTGACTTCTTGGTTCTCAAATAAATTTTCAAGTAATTCAATTGCATCCTGCTCGTACTGGCCAGCACTATAATCATCAAAGATGGAATGCGAACCTATAAAAAAGTGCTTTACCCGTTTCAACTGATTATCAGTTGGAGCGGCTGTTCCGATTTTTAACTCATGGAAAAACTGGCGTGAATCAGACGACACAATCCCACAGCCAAAATACTCAGCTAACTTCAGACTGATATTCGTTTTTCCAACACCGGTCGGGCCTAAAAGTACAATTAATGTCGGTTTATTTTCCATTCACATTCTAATAAAAAAGACAGAAAATAAAATGGATATTTTCTGTCTTTCTGTTATATTGCGGAATTCAGTTAGAATTTCGGATCTTCAGAAAACAAGCTGCTGTCATCAAAATTCATTTCACCAAAACCTTCTTCGTCCAATTCGTCTAATTCGTAGTCTTCATCGCCGTAAAAATTTTCATCAAATGTGGTCTTAGGGGCAACTACCAATCCATCATCAGCTAAAAGTTGAACAGGAGCATTTCCTTCTGTAGTCAGACAAACCGGTTTATCAAGGCTTTTGCGTGGTACAATTTCCGTCAACTCCATAAAAAAAACTCTTTCGGACATCATGTCAAAAACGTATAACAATTTTTGATTTTCATCGCTGATTAGTTCTTCCAGTTTGGTTTTGTCCATCACCAAATTATCGTATTCCGAACTCGATTCTGTCTCAACCAGTGTAACCTCCTGCCCTTTTTCCCAATCGTCAGAACAAATAAAAAATGAGGTCATTTGATTTTTTTCGTAGTTTACAGAATCCAGAATGGCATTGTGTAAATCGAAAAAATTAGCCTCAGAATCTATTGCTATTTCTCTGACAAAAGTATCAACTTCGTCGGATAGTATTGTAAATTTATAAACCATAAAATTCGTTTTAATTATCGCTGTAAAAATACTACTTTTTTTTATTGGAATCGAATTTTTTCAAATAAATTTAGCTTATTCAACACATTTCGGGCGTTTATTATAAACACAAATTTCTGATTTTGAGAGTAAAATTTCATTTAAAACATAATGATTCAATTCTTCAAAAAGACACAAAAAAAACCACTGAGATATTCAGCAGCTTAATTTTAGACGAAATAGAAATCTTAGCATTTAAGTTTTTCCTCAATTTCCCTGACACTCGAGCGGAAACTCTTATCGCAATCCATCAAATCATTCACAATTTTGCAGGCATGTAAAACTGTTGCATGATCGCGCTGACCAATTGTATTTCCAATGGTCGACAGTGAACTTTTAGTAAGCTGTTTTGACAAATACATAGCAATTTGACGGGCCTGAACGACTTCACGTTTACGGCTTTTTGTTGAAATTGCATCAACTGACAGTGAAAAATATTCGCAAACCACGTCGCGGATTTTCTCAACAGTATTGACTTTGCGGGTGATATTTACAATCCGGCTGATTATTTTTTCAGCCAATGTAACATCTATCGGCATATCGGCTAAAGTTGAATGAGCCAATAACGATACCAGAACACCTTCTAAGTCACGAACATTGTCTGTAACCTGCTCGGCTATGAAATCAACCACTTCGTCCGAAATTTCAAGTCCATCGCGGTAAATTTTACTTTGTAGAATTGATTTACGCAAATCGAAATCCGGTTTTTCAATTTCGGCCGATAAACCCCATTTAAAGCGGGTTAATAGCCGTTGTTCCAATCCAACCATTACTACCGGCGATTTATCCGAAGTAAGAATCAGTTGTTTTCCCGATTGATGCAAATGATTGAAAATATGGAAAAATGTATTCTGAGTACCGGTTTTACCTGCAAATTCCTGAATATCATCAATAATCAATACGTCGATAGTTTGGTAGAAATTCAGAAAATCATTTTGAGAATTGCTCCGAACAGAATCAGTGTATTGAATTTGGAACGTATTTGCCGGAACATAAAGAACTCGTTTTTCGGGATGTAACTGTTTTACTGTTACGCCGATAGCATTCGCCAGGTGAGTTTTTCCTACACCCGATTGACCGTAAATAAATAACGGATTAAAAATGTTTTTTCCGGGTTCATTACCTATACTTAAACCAGCCGTACGAGCCAGTTTATTGCTGTTACCTTCAATCAGATTGTTGAAATTATAAGCAGGGTTCAGTTGTGGATCAATTTCAGGCAACTGAGGTTTATTATACGGACTAATATAATTTGAAACGTTGGAAACCGATTTGGGTTTATGGTCACCATTACTCGGAATCTGAGTTCCTTTTCCAGATGATTTGTCAATTAAAACGCGATATTCCAAACGAGTTCCAACTCCAACTTCACGATAAAGAGTCATCCTCAATAAATCGATGTATTTCTCTTCAATGTATTCTACGAAAAACTGGCTCGGAACCTGCAATACAAATATATTATTTTCGTACTTTAGAGAAACGATGGGTGCAAACCATGTATTAAATGAAGCTTCGCTTATGTTATCTTTTATTACGCTCAGACAGCGGTTCCATAATTGTTCGTGAGTATTCAACATCGTAAGATAAATTCAAAAAATTAGAAATGCGATTAGTAATTCAAGTCAATACAAAATAAGCACTAAAGAACGATATAAATAGGGGCTAATTTCAGCCCTACAAAAATCCTAAACTTTTCTGACAAAAAAAAATCAAATATTTTTTGCCCCAATTGTCAATCCCTCAACGAATTTATTATCAGCACTTTATCTTTAATCGCTGATATTCAGCTGATTATTTGTAATTATTTTGTAATATACTTGATTTTAAAGATGTTGACAATTTGTAAGCAATATTCTCATTTATATAGATAAAATGACCGAAACTCTTGTTTTTAAAAGGTTTCGGTCATGAAAAATCTTAAACCGGATTTTTTTTTAATCAACTCGCTATTTAGAATCGATATAAATAGATTTGTTATTTTGTCTTACTTCCAAAAAGCGAAAAATGTACGTATCGTTTTGGGTTTTTCTGTAAATCAATAAGCAATTTATCAGAGCTTGCCGCAGTATTTGACAAGTTGATATACAGGTCTTTATTGTTTATTAAAAGCCCCAGTGTTCCTTCAGAACTGTTTATTTTATCGGTTATCAAATTCAGGTTTGCGATGGTGTGATTTACGCTTGCAAAGGTGGCAGCGTAATCTATTTTTTTCAAATTTCCGCTGATTTGTTTGAAGTCGGAAGTCACCGTATTCACATCACCCAGTATTTTTGGAAAATCGTTGTTCATCATTTTCTTCAATTGAGATGAACTTACAGCTAAATCTGCCGTAGTATGTTCAATTGAAGATAAACTTTTAGTAAGATCTTTATTTTCAATCAAATGACGAACTGAACGAAGAAGTGAATCGGCCTGAGTTGAAATACCTTCGATTTTTGGCATTAAATCGCCCGAAAGCTGTGCCATTAAACCAATTCCAACCTGTGATTCAATAGTATCACCAGCAGTGTACATGGCTTGTGAAGCAACGATTGGGTCGAACACAAACTGAATTGCTTTTCCACCCATAATGCCTTCGTCATAGAGCAGTATTTTAGCTCCTTTGGGTATTTTAATGTCTTTAGAAACTGAAACTTTGATTACGAATGATTCTTTTTTTGTAAAATCATATTTCACCTGTTCGACCTGACCAATTTTAAATCCTTTTACATAAACCGGACTAGATGGAACCAAACCGCCAATATTTTCATACCGGGCATAGTAATAATCTGCAGATGAAAAAATATTAATTCCTTTCAGAAAATTCAATCCGAAATATAGTACAAAAATGGCTACAGCAACCATTATTCCAACTTTAACCTCTCTGGTAAAATAGTTTTTCTTCATTTATAGTGTTTTATTATGCAGGATGTATTTTTATGTAAAAAATATAATTGCTATTTAATTATTTTTGAAAGCTCTTTGGCTGTCAGTTTTCTGTCACCAATAAAACCAATTACAAATGCTTCAGGAAATTTTGAATGTATTTGTTTACGAATCACTTCAATTTTCTGAAAGTCTGTCTCTGAACCAACAGTGTATTTGTTCATGCCATTTTCAATAAAACAATCCACATTGGTTATTCCTTTCAAATTAGTTGAATTTCGTTTAACTGCTTTTTTTGATGCGAATAACTGTACTTTAAATACCGGAACATTGTTGTTTTGAGCTTCAATGGTTTTAGTTTTTTTTACTTCAGTACTTTTAAGCTCAGAAACAGTGCTGACAACCGGAGTAGCTTTTGTTGGAACTACTTTAACAACGGTATCAATCAATGGCTTTGTATTAGGATTTACAATTGCTTTCTTGGGAAGTTCAACAACAGGTTTTTCGGCAGTCACTGGTTTTAGTGGAGATTCAACCACCGATTTTGCCTGTGTGTTTTCTTTTATATCCTCAACTTTCGATTTCTGTTCAATTTTAGAAACATCGGATACCTGACGACCTGATTTCTTATCGTGAGCCCGTTTGTAATCTACAAATGCATTGAAAATTCCTGCAGCCATTTCTTTTTGTCCTCTTTCGGAGGAAAGAAAACGTTCTTCGGCAGGATTTGATATAAACCCGACTTCGACTAAAACGCTTGGGCAGGCAGAACGGTGCAACACCCAAAAACCTGCTTGTCTGACACCCCGGTCAGGACGGCCACAGTAAGTTTTAAATTGCTTTTGGATAGTTGATGCAAAATCAACACTTCGGTCAATATATTTGTCCTGCATAAATTCGAACATGATGTACGAATCTACTGAATTAGGATCGAAACCATGATATTTGGTTTTGTAATTTTCTTCGAGGGTAATTACCGAGTTTTCACGCATGGCAACATCCAGATTTGACTTTGTTTTGGCAAGCCCTAGCGTATAGCTCTCAGCACCCCAGGCAGCTGCACCGGGTGATGAATTGGTATGAACACAGATAAACAGATCAGCATGATTATTATTTACAACATCAGCCCGTTCCTGCAAGGTAAGATACCAGTCGGTTTTGCGTGTATAAACAACTTTAACGTCTTTGAAATTTTGCTCGATAAGGTTTCCTAAAGCAAGCGTAACAGCAAGATTAATGTCTTTTTCGCGAGTCATAGAACCCATTGCACCAGGATCATGACCACCATGACCGGCATCAAGTACTACTGTAAATCGGGCATCCTGAGCATTTACAGTCAACGAAAGACAAAGCCCTATTCCCAAAAGAGTGTGTTGAATTACAGTGAAATACTTTTTTATTAAGCTCATAGAAATAAATAATTTCAGTAGCAAAACTGACTATAAAAATTTGTGCAAAAGTAATGTTTTTATCCCGTTTTTAATGCGAAAGAATGGAGTAAATTTTGAAATTATTCATAAAAAAAGGATATAACCAACGAACACTCCCTTTTTTTTGATTAAATTTGCATCCAAATTCAGAAATCGAGAAACCTGCCGGATGCAAATCTGTAACCAATTATATTTCAGCAAAACAACTTTGTTATTGCCTTTATTTTTGTGGTTAGCTTTACCTTTTTGCGGGTTCAGCCAAGCTAATGTTGCATCTCTGAAACCAACCGAAAAGTCACTCAAGACAGATTCCCTTTCACAGAAAAAGGATTCGGTTGAAACACCAAAACAAAAATCAAACCAAATTGATGCCGAAATTGTTTATAGTGCTCAGGATTCAATTGTTTTTTGGGGAAACGGAACAGGGTATTTGTATGGAAAAAGTGATATTAAGTATAAGAATATCAACCTAAAATCGGAATATGTGCGGGTAAAAATGGACAGCAGTACGATTTATGCACATGGTAAAATTGATAGTGTAGGTAAGCGAACCGGCGAACCGATATTTTCTGAAAATAAGACAGAATACAATTCAAGGGAACTAACATACAATCTGAAAACGAGGAAAGGCTATATTCGTCAGGCAGTTACCAAACAGGGTGAAGGGTATGTAATCAGCGATAAAACAAAAAAAACGAGTACCGACGTTCTTTGTATGACCGATGGAAAATATACCACTTGTGATAATCATGATCACCCGGATTTTTACCTCGATTTAACGCGTGGAAAGGTGAAACCCGGAAATTATATTGTAACCGGTCCTGCATATCTGGTGGTGGAAGATGTACCCCTGCCCATTGCATTACCGTTTGGTTTTTTTCCATTTACTGATAAATACTCTTCCGGAATTCTCATGCCTACTTTTCAGGACGAACTCACCCGTGGATTTGGTTTGACTAACGGAGGATATTATTTTGCAATAAATGATTATGCCGATTTAGAACTTCGCGGAGATATTTACACCAAAGGGACATGGGCATTAACCGCCAGTTCGA
>CAZTDH010000030.1:10613-18080 GCA_964612615.1 uncultured Paludibacter sp.
GAACTTCGCGGAGATATTTACACCAAAGGGACATGGGCATTAACCGCCAGTTCGAACTACCTGAAGAAATATAAATTCAGAGGAAGTCTAAGTGTCAGCTACCGTGAAGATGTGATTGGTGAAAAGGAAATTGCTTCCAGTTACAGTAAGTCTAATAATATGAGTATCAGGTGGTCACATTCACAGGATGCAAAAGCTAATCCATTTTTCAACTTTTCATCCAGTGTAAATTTCTCGACCAGTGGCTACAACCGCAGCAATATAAATAGTTATTACAACCCGGCACTTAACTCTGAAAACACCAAAAGTTCAAGTGTTTCATTCACTCAGCGTTTTCCTGAAAGTCCGTTTAATATTTCGGGAAGTATGTTGATTAATCAACGTACCAAAGACTCGACAATCAGTATGACGCTGCCAAGTATCAGCATATCCATGAGTCGTATTTACCCATTTAAAAGAAAAAACGCTGTTGGGAAAGACCGTTGGTACGAAAAAATTTCAATGTCATATTCCGGAACACTGGCTAATAGCATTGACACCAAAGAGAATAAACTGTTGACTTCGTCGTTTACCCGTGACTGGAGAAATGGAATGAGGCACAGCATTCCAATCAGTGCCACTTTTGATTTATTTAAGTATATAAACATTACACCATCAGTGAGTTATAATGAACGTTGGTATCTACAGTCAATAAACAGATCGTGGGATAAAACGAATCAAAAGGCTAAAACAGATACAGTTTCAGGCTTTAACCGTGTGTATGATTTCAATATGGGAGTTTCGGCATCCACTACTTTGTATGGCTTTTATCAGCCTATTCGCTCACTGTTTGGTGACAAAATTGACCGCATTCGCCATGTGTTGAAACCATCAATAGGGTTCAGTTATATGCCAGATTTCGGGGATACTATGTGGGGATATTATGGCACGTACGTTCAATCCGTTAAAGATCCGGGTAATCCGTTGATTTTTCACGATCAGGTTGTTCAGTATTCGCATTATGAAAATAGTTTGTATGGTACTCCAGGAGTTGGAAAATCGGGAAATATTAATTTTTCGTTGAGTAATAACGTAGAAATGAAAGTGCGGAATGATAAAGATACGACTGGAACTAAAGCATTCAATATTATCAGTTTAATTGACAATTTTGCTGTTAATGGCTCGTACAATATGGCTGCAGACTCTATGCAATGGTCTGTTTTCAGTACAAACCTACGCATTAAATTAGGGAAAAATTACACGTTGAGCCTGAGTGGTTCGTTTGACCCATACATGTATGGTTTAAGCAGTGGCGGTTATCCGGTTAGACTAAATAAATTGCGCTGGGCGAATGGTGGTTTTCCCCGTTTCCTGGGAACCAGCACATCGTATAGCTACACTTTAAGTAACGACACTTTCAAAAAGAAGGAGAGCACGAAGAAAAAAAATGCCGATGGTAGTAGTAATGATAAGATCCCATCAAAAAGCGACCCGAACTCATCCAATGCAACATCAACTTCTTCTCAGAATCAGGAGAATAAAACGATTGACAAAAGTGTTGACGGCTATCAAAAAGTAACAATTCCTTGGAGTGTGAGTTTTAATTATTCTATTTTGTATGGAAATACCAGTGTGTTTGATAAAACTAAAATGGAATATGAAATGGGATTCACCCACAATTTAAGTATCAATGGTAATATTTCATTAACAACAAACTGGAAAATTTCAGCTAATACTTCGTACGATTTTAAAGCTAATCAGTTCACTTATACCAGCGTAAGTGTAAACCGAAGTCTGCATTGTTGGAATATGTCGGCAAGCATAGTTCCATTTGGTCCATTCAAATCATACAACTTCCATATTGGTGTAAATGCCAGTATGCTCCAGGATTTGAAATATGATAAGCAAAGCGGTTATGGAGTTACACCTGTTACATGGTACTAAAACTATGATAATTAACACAAAACAATGAACAATATTATTAAAAAAACAATTATAGAGTAATCCAAAACAGAATATAAATTTTTAAACCCGATAGAAAAAATGAAAATTACAGCAAACAAATCAGTTTCGGCAGAATACGAATTGTTCGTAGATGGCGAAGTAGAAGGAGAATTAGAATTAATGGAAAAAGCCACCACGGAACAACCATTGAGTTTTGTGTACGGTGTGGGCATGATGTTGCCTAAATTTGAAGAAAACATCTTTGGTATGCAGGTTGGCGACAAGTTTGACTTTATAATCAGCAACGAAGATGCATACGGACCTTACGACGACGAAAGTGTGTTGGATTTGGATCGTGCAATTTTTGAAGTGGATGGCAAATTGGACGAAGAAATGATCTTCGAAGGCAATGTTGTTCCATTAATGGATGGTGACGGAAACCGTATAAATGCACAAGTTGTTACAATTTCTGATACTCACGTGAAAGTAGATTTGAATCACCCGCTTGCAGGTGAAAATCTTCACTTTAAAGGTTCAGTACTTGAAGTACGCGAAGCTACTGAAAAAGAACTGGCTGCTATTATGGGCGGCGGTTGCGGTTGTGGAAGCGGCGGATGCGGTTCAGGATGCGGTGATAACGGTTGTGGTTCAGAACACGAAGAAGAAATGGCCGACAGTTGTGGCTGTGGAAGCGGATGTGGCTGTAACTAATCAGAAAAATTGATTCAGATTAATCCAATGGATATCAGATGGTTTTGTGCCGTTTGGTGTCCATTGTTTTTAAAAATCGTACTAAATTTAAAACTTTTGAATAACTTTGTACCGAAAGTTACTCAAAATCGTTATTACCCTAACATATCAGAATACAAAAAAACATGTCGAATACAATTGGTAAGTTGTTTACGTTCACTTCATTTGGCGAATCGCACGGAAAAGGAATTGGTGGAATTGTGGATGGATGTCCTTCGGGAATTGAACTTGATGAAGAATATATTCAAAACGAGTTAAACCGCCGCCGTCCTGGTCAATCGGCCATTTCCACACCACGAAAAGAAGGTGACAAAGTGGAGTTCCTTTCAGGAATTTTTGATGGAAAAACAACCGGAACACCGATAGCTTTCATTATCTGGAACGAAAATCAACACAGTTCGGATTACGACCATTTGAAAGAAGTGTACCGACCATCGCATGCCGATTATACCTATCAACAGAAATACGGAATTCGCGACCACCGTGGTGGAGGGCGTAGTTCGGCACGCGAAACAGCTTCGCGTGTGGTAGCCGGTGCAATTGCCAAATTGGCGTTGAAACAGAAAGGAATTGAAATTACCGCTTTTACTTCGCAGGTTGGGCATATCGCTATGACCGAAACTTTTGAAACAGCTGATTTGTCGTTGATTGAAAGCAATGTGGTTCGCTGTCCGCAAACTGAAATTGCGGAGCAAATGATTGAATATATTGCTGAACTGAAGAAAGAGGGTGACTCCATCGGTGGCATTATTTCGTGTGTAATCAAAGGCGTGCCGGTTGGTTTGGGAGAACCTATTTTCGATAAATTACAAGCCCGCCTGGCGCAATCGATGTTGAGTATCAATGCCACACATGGTTTTGATTATGGGCGCGGATTTGAAGGTGTTAGTCTGCGTGGCTCACAAATGAATGATTCATTTGTAAAAGATGGCGATAAAGTGACAACCAAAACCAATAATTCCGGTGGAGTTCAGGGTGGAATCAGTAACGGACAGGATATTTATTTCCGTGTGTTGTTTAAGCCTGTTGCTACCATTTCAAAGAAACAAAATACACTTGATATTCATACCAATGAAGTGGAACTGGAAGCAAAGGGTCGTCATGATCCATGTGTGTTGCCCCGTGCTGTACCGATTGTGGAAGCTATGGCAGCATTGACTTTGATGGATTTACAACTGCAAGCGGCAAGCAGTAAATAGTAAACAGTAAGCGGTAAGCAAAAAGTGCTAAATTGAATGCAGAGAATAAATAACACGAATTAAATAACAAAGTGAGTAATTCAGAACATTGGGCAATTATAATCAATCCAAAATCAGGAAAGAAGAATTTTCGTCATCAACAGAAATATCTTTTTCTGACTCTGAAACATGCCGGTATTGAATTTGATTACCGAATTACACGTTTTGCGGGTCATGCTTCGAAAATTGCACGGTATTTTGTGGAAAAAGGCTATAGTAATATTATGGTGTTGGGTGGTGATGGCACAATGAGTGAAGTTATTAATGGCATTTTTAGTTCCAATATTACAGATACAAGTTCCTTGAAAATTGCCTTAATTCC
Organism: uncultured Paludibacter sp.; assembly: GCA_964612615.1. Classification (GTDB taxonomy): domain Bacteria; phylum Bacteroidota; class Bacteroidia; order Bacteroidales; family Paludibacteraceae; genus Paludibacter. The sequence goes on from CAZTDH010000030.1 coordinate 14,847, forward strand.
CCGCGGAACAGGTAATGACTGGGCTCGTTTTTGGGGATTGACTACCGATTATAAAAAGTCGATTGAGGTATTTCTGAAAGGTAAAATCCAACCCATCGACATAGGCAAAGTTGAATTTGAACTGGAGGGAGTCAAAGAATCACATTTTTTCATCAATTCCATAGGTCTTGGTCTTGATGCAGCGGTTGTGAACCTAACACATCGGTTGAAAGAAATTTTTGGCAGCCATTCGTTTATGTATACTGTAGCTTTGCTCGGAGCGGTGTTTAGCTATAAAGCCCATAAAGTCAGGATATTTTCCGAAGAGAAAACCATCAGCGACAGCATGTTTACCATGAACGTGGCAAATGGGTGTTACAGTGGTGGAGGTATGAAGCAGAATCCTAATGCGTTGCCCTACGATGGATTGATGGATGTAATGATGGCTAAAAAACCAACTCTTTGGGATATTATCACCGCTATTCTTCGACTTTTCAACGGAAAATTACTGGAACATCCGGTCATTGAATCGTTTCAAACAAAAAATCTTTTAGTTCAGTGCGACAAGGCAGCATTGATGGAAGCTGATGGCATTATTGTAAATGGATTTTCTCCGTTTAATATCAGCATTATGCCTAATGCAATTCAAATGATAATTCCATAAACCCCTGGCCAATGAATAGAAACAAAAAAAGTCACTCAGTTCTTTTCAGATCGAGTGACTTTTAAATTCCAATGAGAGATGATTGATAATTACACTGATCAAAAACTAACCTCACACATCACCGGAAAATGGTCGGAAGGATAAGATAATTCATTATATCGATTGTTCAGAACTCTGTAATCCAAGGCTTTCATTTTACGATAAAAAATGTAATCAATCTTCTGATTAGCAGGAAAATTGGTGGTTTTCATATCGTAACCGTTGAATGTTCCATCAGTAGGAATAGATTTTTTAATAGCTGAGACTGCCGTATCGGTCAGATAATCAGTAAGTTCCTGATACATGGCTTTATCCTGCGGTGATGAATTCAAATCACCAACCAACAATACCGGATATTTTCCGGCAATAGTTTTTATTCGATTGATAATCAATTTCGCACTTTCTATTCTGGCTATTTTCCCAATATGGTCAAAATGAGTGCAAAAGACAAAGAACTCTTTGTGTAAATTCTTATCGTACAACTTCGTCCAAACACACATTCGGCGAAAATCTGCATCCCAGCCTTTGCTCATGACATCAGGTGTTTGTGACAAAAAGAACGAACCTTTCTCTTTTACTAAAAACCGATTAGTTCTATAAAAAACACCAATTTGTTCTCCTTTTGTGCCATCCTCACTATCACGGCCTTTACCAACATAGCTGAATTCAGGAATCAATTCTTTTAAATCGGCTTCCTGTTTGGAGCTTCCAACTTCCTGAATACCAAAAATATCAAATTTATAGGTTTTCACAATTGTTGCAACATCATATTTTCGCTTTTCCCATGCACGTTCACCAGAATCTGCAGGAGTTTCTAACCTTATGTTATAGGTTGCAATACGGAAATTGAATTTCTTTTCATTCAGTTGTGCCGAAATAGCCATAACCGATAGAAAACCTACAAAAAATAATCCTGTCAGCTTTTTCATTTTTGTGATTTATGAAACGTACACTTCCAGCAAGGTTGCTTCGGTTTCGGGTATAAGCACCAGTTCGTTGATGCAGGCCGGAATAAGTACTGTATCACCTTTATTTACAATGGTTTTCTCGTCGTTGTATTCAATTATCAGGTTGCCTTCCAGACACATATATGCCACAAAGGAATCAAGTGAGCCGTAATTACGTGTAACTGCAGCATCGAAGCGAATCATATTGGTAGTAAAATAATCACATTCAACTAATGGTGTAATTTCGTTCGGTTGGACTTTATATGCAGTTTTCGGATTTTTTGCCGCCGCAAAGTTTATCACATCCAATGCCTGTTCGGTATGCAGTTCGCGTTCATTACCTTGGTCGTCAACCCGTTTATAATCGTAAATACGATAGGTAATATCGCTGCTTTGTTGAATTTCGGCAACTACCACCCCTTTACCAATAGCATGAACCAGCCCGGCAGGTATAAAGAACACATCGCCCTTGTTTACAGGTACTTTCTGCAACAACGTTTCCACTTCGCCTGCATCCAATGCATCCAGGTATTCATCGCGTGTACAATCTTTCGTGAAGCCAATGATCAATTCTGCACCCTGGTAAGCATCCACCACATACCACATTTCGGTTTTACCGTACGAATTATGACGTTCTGCCGCCACTTCATCACCCGGATGTACCTGAATAGAAAGATTCTCGTTGGCATCAATTAGTTTGAAAAGTAGTGGAAACGATAATCCATATTCATCAAATAGCTTATCACCAACCAATTCGCCCATATAAATTTCAATCAGCTCGGTCAGATTATTTCCGGCTAGTAATCCGTTTGCTACTACTGATTCATCTCCTTCGTAGCCAGATAATTCCCAGCTTTCGCCTAATTTATCAGTTTTAGAAGATTTTCCAAACAGAGTTGATAGTTTTGTTCCACCCCAAATTTTATCTTTCAGAATGGGTTCGAATTTTAATGGATAAAGCATTTTTATTGATAGTTTAAAGTTGTTGATAAAAAAATGAACAACTAATAATCCACAATCTGGAGAATTATTAATTGTTCATTACTAGTTTTTAAATTGTTTCTGTTATTCAGGTTTTGCTCGCTGAGCCAGATTCTGTTCCCATGCCCATGCGCTGCGCAGTGTTTCTTCTACTGTTTCGTTGGCTTTCCATCCCAATACATCATTTGCAAAAGTGGGGTCAGCCCATACTTTTTCAATATCACCTTCACGACGATCGACAATACGATAGGGAACTTTTATTTCGTTTACTTTTTCGAAGGTATCTATAATTTCAAGCACTGACAAACCACGACCGGTTCCCAGATTGAATGTCTCAACATTCGAATTGGATTTTTCATTCAACATGCGTTGAACTGCAATAACATGTGCTTTAGCCAAATCCACCACATGGATATAATCGCGAATACACGAACCATCAGGGGTATTATAATCGTTGCCAAATACCTGAAGTTGCTTGCGCAAACCAATAGCTGTCTGCGTTACAAAAGGTAAAAGGTTATTAGGCACACCGTTTGGCAATTCACCAATCTCTGCCGAAGCATGAGCACCAATCGGATTGAAATAGCGAAGAATAATGCTTTTACAGCATGGATTTGTATGAAT
>CAZTDH010000031.1:0-17945 GCA_964612615.1 uncultured Paludibacter sp.
AATTATAAAGAGACTGAACTTAGGTTTTCCTAGTTAGTCTCTTTTTTTATTCACTCAGCAAAACCGCTTTTGCAGTGAGTAATGCTGTCCGTTCAGTATCCGAAATTACGGGATATGATAAGTCGAGTTTTTTTAATTCGGAGCAGATAATATTACCAATCAAATAGTGGGTGTACCATTTTTCATCGGCTGGAATGACAAACCAGGGTGCTGATTTTGTAGCAGTATTTTTTATAGCATCTTCATAAGCCGACTGATACTCATCCCAAAAAGCCCTTTCCTTTAAATCGGCTGAAGAGAACTTCCAGTTCTTTTTGGGATCATCGATTCGGTCGAGAAATCGCTTCTTTTGAACGTCTTTTGATACATGCAGAAAGAATTTTAGAATGATGGTGTCGTTTTCAGTGAGATTCTTTTCAAAGCGACAAATTTGTTTGTAACGGTCCTGCCAGAATGACTTGTCTATATCTTTCTGCGATTTGATATTGCTGTGCTTTTCATTCAAAATAAATTCGGGATGAACTTTAGTTACCAGTACATTTTCGTAATGCGAACGGTTGAAAATGCCAATCTCACCTTTTCCGGGTAATGCCAGATAATGCCGCCAGAAATAATCGTGATTTAATTCATTAGTTGAAGGCGATTTAAAACTGCTCACTTTTACACCTGCCGGATTTACACCCGACATGATGTGTTTGATAGTGCCATCCTTTCCGGCAGCATCCATGGCTTGAATTACGATTAAAACTGCATGACGGTTTTCGGCATATAACACGTCCTGCAAAGCAGCTAATTCTATAATGTCTTTCTGAATAAGTAATTCGCCTTCTGCTTTTTCCAGCCCTTTTTTATTTATTTCTGTAGGGTAATCGGTCAAAGAGAATTTTTTTCCATCAATAATTTTAAACTTATCTATATCCATTTTGTTTTTCAGTCTAATTGTTGCTATACTCTTTTTCAGAAGCTGGATTAGTATTATTGAATGAAACCGCTGTCCGACAAATTAAAATAAACTGTTCTGCTTCATTTTCAAATTTTTCTTCCAATGTATTTTGTTCTTTTTCAAGCACATCAACATCTACCGGATCGTCTAATTTCTTTTTTTTGTAATACTTCTTAATCCCGCTAATCAGCACCTCATAATCATGAATTTCACCCAAAACATTCTGATACTGTTTCATTTCTTCAAGATTTTCTTCATCAATACTTTCAATATACCTCAGGACTTCGACCAGATAACGATATTTCTTAAAATCAATTCGGATTGTATGAAATTCAACTACATCAAAATTTTGCAATGACATTATTTTTTCAGAAAGCATGTTCAGTTGCTGAATTGCTTTAATTTTGATTTTCTTAGCATCAACTTTCTTCTTTTTCTTTATTTTAGGGAATTTCAGCTCATTCTTTTTCGAGAATTTACGTACTTTCTCTTTCAATTTCACTTCCTTTTCTTTCAAAAATTCAAGATATTCAATTAGTTGCGGATACTGTTCCGAGTTATCTAATCTCTCAATCTGTACCTGAATATCACGGAGCTTGCCAAACAATTTAAATGCTTTTTCTCCATTTTTTATCTTCGAAGGATTAATATCGAAAGCTGTCAGGATAGGAAAAATCCGTCGTAGAATTACTCTTTTATCATGAATTTCATCGGGAGTAGTGACTTTCTCCATTTCCTGAAATTTACTGACAAGCAAGTTGTAGTTCTCAATAATTGATTTCATCGGTGTCAACCTTTAGTTTGTATTACAGAAATACTGATATTTTGCTATTCTTTTAGCTTTTTATCCTTCACTTTTTTTATCTTCATCTTAATTCCGAAGCTTTTAAGGGCTTTCTTCAATCTTTTGACGTGTTTAATTTCAAACGAAGTGTTGTAAAGCGAATTTTGAAGTACGTCGGCATCTTTCAGTAATTCACTGTAATCATCATGTATTAATTTTTTATCGCTGTGATAGGCTATGGCCTGTTTTACAATACTCATTTCTTCCTCTGTGAACAGATTCAACTGTCGCAAAATCTTTTCAGCTTCAGGCACACCAAGTAAAGCATGATCTTTGACATACCCGTATTTGTAGGTATAAATATCGTGCAGCATGCCCATTATTGCACACAATTCGACATCCAACCCTCGTTTAATGGCCAACATACTGCAATACTGAGCCACACCATACAAATGAACATAACCTCTACGGCGCAACTCAACATCCGGTTGATTCAAAAGCATTTCATCAATCTCTTTTCGTGCTAACTCTAATCTATCCATAATTCTTATTATTTAATTTATAAAGTAATTCTTAACGAATACTTTATAACTAACTCCTTTTTGAATTCAATTACAGTCAACAAAAATAGTAATATTTAGTTGTTTTTCAATACAATAAGATAAGTTTTGCACAATCAAATCCATAATGTCATTTCTTTGTATTATAATTTATCAAAAATACAGATGTTCGCAATAATTAAACAAAACAATAACATGTTCGGAATATTTCTGTAACAACATTATTGTAGATTTGCAAATTAAAAAACATATAAATCTCATTTAAAATGAACAAAGTATCTCTATTTATTCTGTCTCTTTTCTTTCAGCTTTCAGTATTTGCACAAAACGATAAAGTAGTTCAGGCTGATGGATTATTTTTTACTGATGCAAATCAAACTACATTATACAGTGGTGTTTACAAAGAGAAGTTTTCAAACGGTTTTTTAAAAGTTGAAATTAATATTCAAAATGGCAAACCCGAAGGTGCTTATATTTTATACTTTGAAAATGGTAAACCCAACGAAATTAGAGCATACCGTAATGGCGAGTTTCATGGTGTTTGGAGAACATATAACGTTGGTGGAATGCTGATAGCTGAAGCTGAATATTGCAATAATAAAAAATGTGGTACTTGGCATGTTTGGGATGATTCAGGTATTATGCGGTACGAAATGCATTATAATAATGGAAAAAAAATCGGAACATGGTATATGTGGGATGAAAAAGGAAGACTAATTTCCGAGAAAAAGTATTGATTTTAATAGAATCTTCACAGGATTGTATGTTAATCGTAATCGATTTGAAATAATTAATTTATTACTTTGCAGTGTATATTTAAAACCGAAAAAATGAGAAAGTTATTAATATTAATAGTTGTGGCATCAGTTATTTCATCAAGCGCATTTGCGGTTGAAAAAGCCAGCCCTGAAGCAAAAGCTGAAGTACAAGTACAGACAAAAACTATTGTAAATGGAATGGTATCCGATAATCTTACCAATGAAACATTGGCAGGTGCAGTAATTACTGCAAATAACCAAAAAATATACACCGATTTGGATGGCAATTTCACACTTTCTAACTTATGTGATGGTAAATGTTTGATAAATATCAGTATGATTTCTTATAAGGATCAATCAATCGAATTAGATTTGCATAATAGTCAAACTTTGGAAATAAAATTAATTCAGCGGTAATCAATAAATCAATAAAGATTTAAAGTCGGGACAAGTCATTAAGATTTGTCCCGATTTTATATTTATTAATACACAGAAAATCAATATGATAATGTAATATATTCATCATACGAATGAAACAAGAATTTTGTTTCTTTGCATTATAATTAATAAAAATTCAGTATGAACACTTATAGAATTCTGATAGTAGATGATGAAGAAGATATCTGTACTATTTTGAAGTATAATCTTGAGTCCGAAGGTTATATTGCCGATGTGGCGTATTCTGCTGAAGATGCTTTAAGAATGGAAATAAGCATTTACAATTTAATAATTCTCGATGTTATGATGGGGACAATTTCGGGATTTAGATTGGCAAGAATATTACAAGATAAGCCTGATACATCATCAATTCCGATTATTTTCTTAACAGCAAAAGATAGTGAGAATGACAGATTGACTGGATTCCGGTTAGGAGCATACGACTATATAAATAAGCCATTTTCTATTCAGGAGTTTTTGGCACGTGTAAAAGTTGTTTTCCGTAAAATAAACAATCAAAAAGTCAAGAATGAAGAGATAATTGCTTATCAAGATCTTGAAATACATTTAATAAGCAAAAAAGTATTTATTGACAGACAAGAAATTTGCCTAACTAAAAAAGAATTCGAAATTTTAAAATATTTCTTGGAGAATAAAAATAGTTTACTTACCCGAGATGATATTCTTAGATGTGTGTGGTCTTCTGATACTTTTGTGTTGGATAGAACCATTGATGTAAATATTACACGTTTACGAAAGAAAATAAGACAATATGAGAAAAATATTATTACCAGACCTGGATATGGATATTCATTTGAGGCATTTATCGGCATGTTCCTTTTAATTCAAGAAACTATAATCAATCAAATGTTTGATATAATAACAACCTAACTGTTCTCTCCATCGAAATAATAGAATTTCTCAAGGGAATGAATGTTATATCGGGTAAGTATCCAATAAGTCCTTTTAAAAAGTCGCAAAACCCTATATGTAACGCATGTCTTCTGCGGTAGACCATAATCGAATTGTTAGAAAAATAATAAAGCCCTGAACTAATTAATTAGTTCAGGGCTTTATTATTTTAAATAGTTAATCAGCTTTATGCCTGATTTCCTTTGAATGGATCATTATTGAAATACTCGGGAGTATTAAGATTAGCTTCGCCCGGTGCTTTAGGAGGAGTTGACTCCAATTGCAGTGCTATTTCATTATCAAGTTCAATACGTTCAACACAAGGAGAAGTATATGCTTGTTTTCCATTATTAGTTGTTTTCATAACATTTTTTTATTATTAGGTGGAGAAATACTTATTAGTTTAGAATAACTTTTGCCGAAACATTCTTACCGTTAGTCTTAACAGTAACAAAATAAACACCGGATTTAAGTTCCGTATTCAGTGTTGATTTTACGGAAGTAAGTACTGAACTATAGATTCGTTGACCTAATGTATTGCAAATTACCACCGAACTTTCGTTAGCAACTGCTCCGGCAATAACTATCTTACTGTTTGAATCCGTTGAGATACTTACATTTTTTAAATCAGTAGAATTGATACTTGTTGCAACAGAAGGTGCTTTGAATACAAGTGAAAATCTACTTGCTGTTGAAGTTACATCCGAAGTAAAACTGTAGTCGGAAACTGACAAATCTTGTTCTTTGTTTAATAATTTATCAAGAAGAATAACCTGAGTACCGGCTACAAAATTACTTATCTGAGAAGCCTTAATCGTAAAAGTATTCGATTGTCCGGTTGTAAATCCAAGTACTATTTCGGTATCGTATAGAATTGAATTCAAACCATTTATCACAACTTGTTCGTTGTCAGCCAAGGTGTAAATTTCAGGAATACTCACCGAGTTATTCGACATTTTTTGAGTATCATAAGCATCGTAAGCATTAGAGGCTGAAGGATTTGTAATTAATATAGCCTCATCACTTACCATACCATTCGAAACTTGCAAACGTACAAGCTGTTCGGTTATCGCATTTTCGGTTGGTGCTTTAAAACGATTTGGAACAACACTTTGATCTTTGTGTGAGCGCATTGAATTAGTAAATGCAAGATTTGCAGTTGTCTTTCCATCAGCTACCCGAACCCAAAATGCTTGCATTGGAGGTATATCGGCTGTAATCCCAACAAGTGAGTTATTGTTATTGCTTGTGCCTATATGATTCAATGTACTATAAGAGTCGAAGACATACGAAGTTTTGCCCTCATTTTGAGTTCTAAACCAGAATGAACTACCTAGATTGGATGTATTTACATGTTGTAAAGCAGATTCGAAATTAAGGAATGATGGATATGGATTTCCAACCAGGTTAAAACCTTCTTTTGCAACACCCGGATGACGTGAAATGCTTATTTGTTGTATCCCTGTATTTAAAGTTCCATTGAAAGTTACGGCAGCACTTGAAGTCATATTGGCCACATATCCTTTAGCAACTATCAGTGCAGTAGAATTATTGATTATTTGTGGCCATGAAGCCAATGCTTCATCGTAGTAATAAAGAATATTGGATGTTGCATTAAATACCGAACTGCTTGCATTTGAAACCGGACTTGAAACATACCAGTTACGTCCGGCAGTCAGATATTGCTGAACATTAGTTGAACCTGATACAGTTAGACCTCCTGACGCATTATTATCTACAAGTGTACCTGTTCCATTCAAAACCCCGCTGTTAATATTTAAGGTTGAAGCTGATAATGTTGAACCGTTATTAATAGTAAGTTTAGCACCTCCCTGAATAATTATATTGTTATACGTGCTATTAGCGTCAATAACTAAATGACCATTATTCTCTATTGTTAGATCGCAAGTAGGACAACTTGTAAGAGAAGAAGCATTTGTTGACGAACTTATTGTTATTGATGCAACATCAAAGTTAGCTATTAAAGCTCTGCTTTCGTTTGCAGAAAACGTATAGTCAGCATTAGTCGACATAACTGTTCCTCCAACTCCATCTGTCCAACTTACAAAACGATAACCACTTGTTGGTGCAGCTATTACATGTACCGATTGACCTGATGTAAATGTACCCACAGAGCCACTTACAGTACCTTTATTTATATCTGCCGATGTTGAGGTTATTGCAAATTTTACATTTAGAGATATTGGTGCATTGATTGCTCCAACAGGTACTCCGTTAGCAAAATTTACTGTTTCAACCACATCGTATATTTTGCCTGTAGTGGCATCGTAAACTTTATATGTGAAACCTGTAGCAGAAGCTGAATTATATCCTATTGTTATATTCATTAATGGTCCAACCGGACTACTACCAATACCACCATATCCCCAACATTTACTATCCTTAAATACACCTAATAAAACTCCTGTGGGTTGAAATAATGTAGCATTTTTATATATTTTAGCTAAAATCGCCATATTATAGCGAAGTCCGACTTCTTTTGTCCATGGATCGGCCATACTGTTTGAGACAACACGTTGAACAAACTGTGGCTCGTTTGGAACTGAATCATTACTTAATGATGTATTTGCAAATAATGAACTTGCAAGTACAACAAGAAAACCAGCTAAAAAGAAATTCTTTTTCATTTTGATGTTTTTTTAATGTATAATTTCAATTATTTATAATTTATTTTTTCAATTATTTGATAGATATACGTATTTATATGTCTATTATACTGACACTTAAAAAATACACATACCTTTTTAGAGCTATCTTACCACTTCATCTTCATATCGTGTTACAGTTATCATATTCCCGTTTAAAGTGGCTGTGAATACCTTTCCGTAGTTTTGTTTTATTTGGTGGAATCGAGTTCTAACCATTATTTGGAGTGCCTGAATATTTATAAGAGTGAAGGCTTTAGATTCAGCAACATATAGGTTTAGCGAGTCAGATATAATCATCTTTACATTATTCTCACTATCAAGCATTTGTAATTCTTTTTCAATTTCAATCTCCATTTTCTTATTGAGTTTAAATTTAGTTATGTAGTCTCGTTTTATTCGTTCAAGTGTCTTTGTGTGGATTTCAATTTAGTGAGAGTATCGGTGTTTCTCACATAGAATTTCATCGTGTGTATAGATGTGACCTAGCATTCTTTTTGTTGTAAAATTACCCGAATGTTTTTACGAAATAGTTACTTTATAGTGATATGATAATTAAAAAAATAATACAAAACAATTGAAGATATATGTCATTTTAATTACTCAATTAAATAAAACGACATATTAAATCCCATTTGTTATGAAAAAAAATCCAAACAATTATGCTGAAATTTCAGATAATTGTTTGGACACTTTATATTTAAAGGTTTAATCTAACGAGTAAGATACATTCTTATTTTAGAATGATTTTCTGTGTATTGAATTTTAAGCCATTATTTACTTTAATAAAATAAATACCTTTCATTAATCTTGATTCTCTTCTAATAACAATTTCTTGATTATTAGTGGTTTCAGCATTATAAAGTACACTCTCTAATTGACCTGAAATATTATAGAGTTGAATTAAGGTGTTTTTTTGTGTATCATATCCTAATGTAATTTTAAACTCTGACTCTACAGGGTTAGGATAAACACTAAACTGAGAATTATTAACGTCAATTAAGCCGGAAAGTCCTGACACATGTAATGAAATTGGTGCATTAATTAATCCAACAGGTGTATTATCCTGAAAGTCTACAGTTTCAACAATATCATAAGTTAGTTTTGTCGTTGCGTCATAAATCTTATACTTGAACCCTGTTGCTGTTACACTATTAAAACCCATAGTTACATTGAAAATCGGACCTACAGGACTATTACCTATTCCTTGATACCCCCAGCATTTACCATCTTTAAATATACCTAACAAAGCACCTGTAGGTTGGAATAACACATTATCTTTATAAACTCTTGCCAATATTGCCATATTATATCTTAATCCAGCTTCTTTTACCCATGGATCAGTTTGACTCATAGAAATAGCAAGTGTGTCTTTTACAGACTTATTTTCCGCTTTAGTGTCCAAAATAAGACTTAAAAGCACTAAAAAAACCAAGACTATTTTTTTCATATTAAAAATTATTATTTATTTAAATTATTATATTTCATTCATTACAGACCAAAATCTTCGATAAATTATCAGAAAAAGGAATTTCATACCCTATGATAAAAGCACTTTATTTGAATACTATTTTTTGAGTTTGGTGTTTATCACCTATAGTAACCCTTAATAAATAGAATCCATTAGTTATCTGACTATCTCTTTGAAACGACAATACTTTTTCTCCACCGAAAGAACCTTCAAAAATTGTTTTAACCAATAATCCTTGTAAATTATAAATTGATATTAAAACATGATTTTCAGATTGTATATCGAGAGAAATTTGATAATGCGATTCAATTGGATTAGGAGAAAGACAAAATTCCTTAGTAAGAATGGGATTAAATGCAGTCAGAATTTCGTTCTTAATATTTAATGTGATTGGTGCATTTATTGCTCCAACAGGCACACCGTTCGTAAAATTCACTGTCTCAGTCACCAGATAGTATTTATAAGTATTAGGATCATAAACATTATAAGTAAAACCTGTTGCTGAAGCGGAATTATAACCAATAGTAACATTAAATAATGGCCCTACCGGACTATTGCCTAATCCACCAAATCCCCAACATTTATTATCCTTGAAAACTCCTAACTGAATTCCTGTCGGCTGAAATAAAACACCATCCTTATAAAGTTTCGCTAAAATAGCCATATTATACCTTAATCCAACCTCTTTTATCCATGGATCTGTTTGATTCTGAGAACTGGAAAAAGTTTCATTTACAGTATTATTTTCAGCATGGAGAAAAAATAATGGATTCAATAAAACCAGAAAAACAACTATATACTTTTTCATAAACAAATAATTAAAATATTATTTAAAATTCGATTTGTAAATACTACCAATTAAAAAGAGAATTCCGGGATGCAAAATTGCACCCCGGACACTCTCATAATTTTCGGATAAATAAATAATTCACTATTGCAATACAACTTTTTGTGTAAATTGTTTATCTCCTACTGTGGCTTTAATCATATAAAGACCATTGTTCAGATTTTCTCTTTGAACTGAAATTGTTTTGTTTCCGTTAAGTTCACCATCAAATAATGATTTTACAAATTTTCCTTGCATATCATACATAACAACCGATGCTGTAGATGTAGCATTAGAACTAATAGTTACATTAAATGAAGAATGAATTTGACTTGGATAAACACTAAATGGTTCGTTAACCTGATTCATTTCTGTTGAAACAGCTTTGATATGAAATGCTGCTGGAGCACTTACATTTCCTACTGTATTTAAACTCTCAAAATTAACTGATTCTTCTACAGTATATTCAGTTGAAGTTTTAGGATCATAAACTTTACAATTCAATCCGCTTAAAGTTTCAACATCTGAACCAACAGTAAGATTAATTCTGTTATTTGAAACAGAACCTGAACCATAACAAATACCATCTTTAAAGATACCTAATTGTAATCCGGTTGGTTGATACAATGCTCCGTTTTTATAAACCTGAGCTAATACCGGCATAACATATCTTTGTCCAACTTCTGGAGACCATTTTGTTGAAGTAGAATTTGTATTTAATAATGACTTAACTTTAACTGAAGTTGATGCATTATTTATTGGGAAGCTAAATGTACTAGCAGAAGCCGCTTTGAAAATGTAACCTGTTCCAGGATTCATTTGATATGTATCAAATGATGGAGAAGCATACCAAGAAGTTCCACCTTTACTTGCCTGAGTAACTACGAAATCATTTGTAGAAGCAGTAACACCTGCAAGTACAGTATTGATATCATAAGAATTCAACAATGGATAACCAAACCAGTTGTAACCTGCTATAAATGAAATAGCATCGTTTTTAGCCAATGGTTGATTTGCAATAGAAATACTTCCCGGAGTAGTAGCTTTACAAGTCAATACATACATTTTATTTTTCGACAAACCTGATGTTTCCATACCATACCATACACCTCCAAAATAAAATGCTGTTTCTGTCTGGCTTGAAATATAGTCACCGTCAGCAGCAGTATAATTAAGCACATTAGCCAAACTATTATTTTCTGGAAGTACATTGAATGAGATCCAGTTACTGTTTTTATTTAATGTGATAGATAAAGAACCGGTTGCATCCAAACGTATTGGGCTTGTAGGTGTACCAAATGAACCTTCAGAATCAAAATCAACTACAGTTGGTAAATGATATAGTTTTCTTGTAGATGCATCATACAATTTAATTGCCAAATTAGAATCAGTTGCTAAATCAGAACCAACAGTGATTCTGAAATCGTTTGTTCCTGAGCGAATAGCCTGACTTCCAAGACAAACAGTGTCTTTATATACCAAAATCATAGAACCTGGAGCAGTTACCTGACTTCCATTAGCATAAGCTGTAAATACCATAGGAGCAGCATATTGAAGACCTATTGCTGAGTCAAAATACCATTTTGATTGAGCATTTAACTTAGAATCTGCTTTAAGGGTGAAGTTAGGAGCAGTGATATTAAACGGATCAACAACTTTTAAATCAGTATTATTAGCCAATGTATCATTTTTGAAAGTGATATTATTATACCACGTACGTTCAGTAGCAGCAGTCCATGTTTGACCACTTGGTACAGCGAAGTTTGCTACTGTCATGCCAGCCATTACGCAGTTTCTAACTTTCAAATCTCCATTTGTTGCATTAGCTTGGGTTGTATTTCCATCGATATAAAGCCCTGTTTTATAACCTGCAAAAATTGAGTTGTAAACCTGTAATTTACTGTTTCTACGAATGTGCATGGCACGTCCGAAGTGATTTGAAATTGTGGTTGATGGAGTAGCCAAAGGACCAAACAAACTAAAGTTACTAAATAAAGCAGATGTGTAAGGTGCAACAGCATCACCAGCAGCGTTGTTGTCTGATTCAAAGCCATTTGAAGTTCCGGTTGCAGATTGGTCGTCAATCATAGGGTGACGAAGTGCTACTGCATATTGTATCATACCAGAGTAACCAAAGTCAGTATCATAATCATCGTCAACACCACCAATAGCAATAAGGTGTTTACAATTTACTGTACCACCAAACCATTCATAAGAATCGTCACCAGAGTATGAAACCTGAATGTTATCAATAGTTGTTCCGGCACCAACTCCACCAAAGGTCAACCCATTGATTTCATTATCTTGAGCATAAGCAATACCAGGATATTCAATACGAACATACTTCAAACTACCTGAATTGTCATTTGCATCGCTACCACCATATTGAGCAGAAAGACCTTGACCTACACCACCTTCAATAGTAGCAGTAACAGGATTAATCGGTGCTTTACCTAACAGAATTACACCACCCCAGTCACCTGCAGCACGTGCGCCAACAGCTTGATTTGAAGTAAAAATAATAGGGTCAGTAACTGTTCCGTTAGCAATAAGTTTTCCACCCTTGCTGGCAATTAAAGTTGCTTTGCTATCTTTGTCACCACGGATAATTGTGCCCGGTTGAATTGTCAAAGTAACACCATCATTAATAAATGTCATTCCAGTCAACAAATACGAAGGAGTTACTGTAAAATCAGGAGCAGTTAATGTAAATGGATTGTTTACTAATAAATCAGTATTGTTAGTAAATGTTGTATTAGCAAAAGCAGGAGTGTTAAACCAAGCTGTTTCAGCTGCCACATCCCAAGTTTGACTTGCTGGAACTCCGAAGTTGGCAACAGTCATACCTGAGAAAATACAATTTTTGATTTTTAAATCACCAGCTACAGCATTTGCTTGAGTAGTGTTTCCATCGATATATAAACCTGTTTTCCAACCGGCAAATAACGAGTTGAAAACCTGAAGTTTTGAGTTTCTGCGAATATGCATTGCACGTCCATAGTGGTTAGAAATAGTTGTTGATGGAGTAGCTAAAGGTCCAAACAAACTTACATTGCAAAATACTGCATTTGTATAGGGACTAACTGCATCTCCGGCAGCATTATTATCAGATTCAAACCCATTTGAAGTTCCAGGAGCTGATTGGTCATCAATCAAAGGGTGACGAAGACCTACTGCAAACTGAACTTTTCCAGAGAACCCAAAGTCGGTATCAAAATCATCATCAACACCTGCCAACGCAATAAGGTGTTTACAATTCACTTTTCCACCGAACCATTCATAAGAGTCATCACCCGAATAAGAAACCTGAATGTTGTCAATAGTTGTACCTGAACCAACTCCACCAAAGGTCAACCCGTTGATTTCATTATCCTGAGCATAAGCTACACCCGGAAATTCGATACGAACATACTTCAAACTTCCTGAATTGTCGGTATCGTCAGTTCCACCATATTGAGCAGATAGACCTTGACCAACACCACCTTCGATTGTTGCAGTTCCCGGGTTGATATGAGCTTTACCCAACAGGATAACACCACCCCAGTCACCAGAAGCACGGCTACCGGCAGCTTGATTTGAAGTAAAGACGATAGGTTCGGCAAGTGTACCGTTAGCAATAAGCTTTCCACCCATACTAACAATAAGTGTTGCTTTACTGGCTTTGTCACCACGGATAACAGTACCCGGCTCAATAGTCAGTGTAACTCCAGAGTTGACGAATATCATTCCATTCAACAAATACACATTGTTTTTTGTCCAGGTTGTGTTGCTTGAAATGTTTCCTGCAGCAATTGAAACTGTAGTTGCAGGATACGTTGTGTTTTGTGGATCAAAATTTGACCATCCTTTAGTCCAGTCAATTGCTCCAAATGCTCCAACATAATCTACCGGAGTAAAAAATGGATCAGCCAATGAAGCATCAGCAAAAGAAGCAGCATTTCTCAATGGAGAACCTAACGTAGTGTTAGTAGCAATGTTACCTGCCGGAACATTCAAGCTCGTTGCAGGATACACTTTGTTTTGTGGGTCAAAATTGGCCCAACCAGAGGTCCAATCCGTTGCACCAAATGCGCCACGGAAGCTAACTTTGTCGAAAAAGGCATTGTCAATCGTGTTTTGCGCCATCACAGATGAAGCTAACAGCATAAGACCGCCAAACAAGAAATTTTTTTTCATTTTTCTTTTTTTTGATTTAAACTAATTATTAATAAAACCTATATTTAAAAAACTAAATTTACTCCTAACTTAATTTGCATACCGGGCTTGTATTTTTGTCTGATTTCAACTTTCGACTGTTGAAGCTTAGAAACCGGATCGGTATATTCATCCGTTTGTTGAAAAACTACATCGTTGTCCAATAGATTCTTAATACCAAACTTTATACTTGCCCATTTCGTAATTCCTTTTTCAAGAGTTACATCCAAAGAATTAAATGGCATTTCATACACATGGGGTGTATATTTATCCCCAACAAACGAAATACGTTGTCCCACTTTGTTGTACATCACACTTGCCATGAATTTCGATTTAGTATCCTGATAATAAGCTCCTAAATTGATTATATAGGGCGATTGTCCTTGTAATTCTCTTTTTCCTGACCGTTGAGTCAGCGTATCA
This sequence comes from uncultured Paludibacter sp., assembly GCA_964612615.1. Lineage (GTDB taxonomy): Bacteria > Bacteroidota > Bacteroidia > Bacteroidales > Paludibacteraceae > Paludibacter. The sequence continues at coordinate 13,976 of CAZTDH010000031.1, forward strand.
ACTGTAATTTCGGATTTGATAAGCGATGCATTAGCAACGAAAGTCAGATTACTTAAAAATGAAAATACGCCTGTATTCTCCAATTCGTGAAGTCTCTTACGTATATCTACTTCAAGTCCATACGATTTAGCATTTTTGGCATTGTCGTATGTATAACTCCAACCGGCAGTACCATCATGAATTATGTGTTGTTCAATTGGATTCTGAAAATCTTTATAAAAAGCACCTACAGATACAATTTCTTCGGTTGTTGGATACCATTCAATTCGGGCATCATAATTGGTAATGTAACTATTTTTCAGGTTTTCATTCCCAAACATAAATGTTTTTTCTTCAAAGCTATAAAAGGCAAAGGTGGAGATTTCCCTAAATTCCGGACGGTTAACTGTTTCTCCACCCGCTAAACGAATAAGCATATTTTTCGATAAATTGATAGTTGCATTGATGGATGGAAATATATTCATCGTATCTCTTTTAATGCTAATGGGTGTCGTGCTCGAACCATCTCTTTTGAAACTATTCAATTGCTGATTATTCTTTTCGATTCTTGCTCCGGCATAAATATTAGCCCAACTTGTAACGGGAAGGTTTGCACTAATATAACCGGCAATTAAGTCATTACTCGCACTGTATGAATCAGCTTTGTCAGTCATCTCATTCATTATAATACCCTTTTTGTAATCCATTTTAGTGCTGAAAAAATTCTGAATAGAATTCATCATTGAATTTGTAAAAAGGCCACTGTCTCTGTAACTTAATAGTGATTTGTCCAGATAAACACTGTAGCCCGATTGTTTGCTGTAAGTGAATCTTCTTGATGTGAAATTGCGGCTTTTGCTTTCTATATAAATACCGGCTTTTAATTCAGGTTTGAAATTCCCAAATTTTAATTTTTGACTAAAATTCACACTACCGTTTTTTTGGAATTCCTCATTATTAAGATATAATCTACTTAAATTTGGTATATCCAATTCATATTTTGTACCTGGTTCACTATCTTCTAATCGCAATGAACTTGACATTCTTCGTAAATCTGGTTGGTTTTTATTAGCATAAGAATAGGCAACTGTCCAATCTAATTTACTGTTGTCGTTATTAAATGTATGATTTCCGGCTAGTTGACCGGAGTAGGTCATTCTGGATTCATATCCAAGTTCATACGATTGAACTCGTCCGTTGTTTACAAAATCTTCAATGTTATTTGTTACCGTTTTCGTATCTCCATAATTATTGAATAAATTACGGAATTCTATTTTCTGATTGTTCCCAAATAAAAATACCCAATTTGACAATATATTTGCACGGATTTTTGCTGAATAACTGAATTGATCATTACTCGACGATTGATATCCAAATGCTTCGAAAGTGGGTCTGGAGCTATTCGTGCTTGTATTTGTTGAGTTATAACCTAGGGTTGTGATTGAACCAATTGAGAAATCACCAACGGTAAACCGTTTGTTTATCCCTAACTGAAAATCTGCATCAGGGACTGCTGTATTTCTTATTGGTGTAAGTATTGTATTAAATGATTTGCTTATCGTATTTATTTGCGCAATTTTAGCAGCATCAGTTTGATTAAAAAGTGCTCTGAAATCTTCAGTAGCAGGTATTCCGGAAGGTAAGCTGCGTGTTCCATCATCATATCCCAGCCAATCAGTCTTGCCTCCTTGGTAGGTAAAAAATTCCTTTCCGGTAGTACCTTGGTGATTACCATACGAATAGGAAAAAGTGATACTGTTTTTATCTATCAAACTTTTGGTTTTAATATTAATCATAGCTCCTGCAAAATCGGCAGGAAGTTCCGGTGCAGCAGATTTGTAAATCAATATATTATCAATTTGTCCGCTGGGGATAACATCAAAGGAGAATGCGCGTACATCGCTTTCGCTACTTGGTGTTGTGGAACCGTTGAGCCAAACGGAATTGTATCTTTCGGTCAAACCACGCACAATTACAAATTTTCCATCGCGAATACTTACGCCCGGAACGCGTCGAATAACTTCCGAAGCATCTTTGTCTTGCGATTTTGAAATTTGTTGAGAAGAGATACCATTTACTGTCAGAGCACTTGCTTTATTACTCATAAGGAGTGAAAGCTCTGTATCAGTCCTGCGGGTAGCAGTAACCACTACATCTTTAATTTGAGTGGAGGTAGGTTTTAATACTATATTATTTGTATAGATTGTATTTACTTTTGAAAGAGCGACCTTTTGAATTTTCTTTTCGTATGAAATAAATGAGAAAATTACATTATACGTGCCATTTGGAATATTCTTTATTGTATATTCGCCTTTCTTATCGGTAATAGTACCAAATGAAGTACCTTGAATCGATATATTACAACCAATAATACTTTCACCCGTTTCAGAATCAGTCACAACACCCTGTATTGAATTTTGTCCAAATGCCTTTACAACGCAAACGACTAATAATAAAGAAATTAAAAGTTTTTTAATCACAATAGTCTAATTGAAAATTTATACGACAAAAATATCATATAGTATTTCCAAAATGATTAAAGGGACATTAATAAGGAATTAATAAAAAAATGCATTTAAGTTGCTGTAGTGTGTCATTCGTGTTACACTTAATTTCTTCATGGTTTGATTCCTGAATTTTTCAGATTTTCAGTATTATTCCTAAACTAAAGAAGCAGAAAATGGAAAGTGTTTAAACTCTCCATTTTCTGCTTCTTTGACACAATTCATGTCTAAACTTTACATCGTTTTCTTCTTTATTTCTTTCCAAAGTGCCTTGAACGAAGCTGCTGCTTTTGAATTTGGACTAAACTCAACCACAGGTTTTCTATAAATGCCCATTTTCTCTATCTCTGCAATAAAAGGAATAGCTGAAGTGCATAGATTGGGCATTTTGCGAATAAGTTCTTTCATCATATTCTGATGAACTGATTTCCGAACTTCCACCATGGAGAAAAAAGGAATCACTGCCGATGTATTCAACTCCTCATCTTCAAGAAATGAGATAATCTGTTCATAGGTTCGCAGACAAAGAGGAGTTGGCACAGTAGGAACAAGAATGTAATCGCAGGCATGAAATATATTTTCCGCTAAGATGGATATTCCGGGCGGACAATCCAGAAAAACCACATCATAGTCATTCTTTAAGTCCTTCAGTGCTTCTTTGATTCTTTTCTTTGATTTCTTAACCTGATCGAGAATCGTATCAATATGGCGGTACGAAAAATCGGATGGAATAATATGAAGCTTTCGGTAATCAGTATCTATAATCATATCACGAAGTTCAATTTTACCTGTGATAATCTTTTTCAAACTGGCATCATTTCGCAGTTTTTTATCATAGTAAAACGAAGAAGAGCCTTGTGGATCCAAATCCCATAAAAGGGTTTTATTTCCATCAAGGCTCGACAGATAAGACAGATTAACTGATGCTGCAGTTTTTCCGACACCGCCTTTGATATTATAAATACCAAATACTATCATGTTGGTTCTTCGACTTTCACAGCCTTTGGAGGTTTTTGTTTTTTCTGCTTCCTGAGGGGGTTCAGTTTCTGGTCCAACTCCTTATTCAGTATTTTTTTGGCTGTTTTCACATATTCCAGTGTCAGTTCTCTTTCTTGTTCAAAAACCGATTTCTTGTTTTTCAGTTTTTCTTTCAATACTGTTATTTCCTTTTCGAGTTTTTCCATTTTGCGAACAGCAATACCAAGAGTTTTTGCAAACTCCTTATCCTGCTCTGTTTTCTGTAAGACTTCTGCATTTGTTTTGAAAGCTTCAACTACTTTAAAAGCTTCTTCTGTTTTGTTTTTTAAGTTCTTCTTTTTCATAACACTATTTTTTAAAAGATTAATATAATATCCCGATCAGAAACAATCGAGCAAATGTAGCAATAATTAATTGTTTGTGAGCATTATATGAATAAAATCTCAGGTCTGATATAATTATTCTTTGATTTTTCAAGCTAATGTTGTTTATGGTCTTTTTGAGATTAA
>CAZTDH010000032.1:0-17797 GCA_964612615.1 uncultured Paludibacter sp.
TGTTTCAGTTTTATGGCTATGTTTTTCTTGTTTATGGGTTGAGTATGGTTATTGGAACTTATATTAATTTTCAGCAGGCGAATTTTATAGGGATATTGTCAGTGTTATTAAGTATTGGCACTTTTTCAGCAATAAAATTTGTGATTGAGTTTAAAAAGGATTCAAAAAGAATTTAAACCTTGTAATATACTAACATTCTTTTGATTAGTGTAGCAATGCAAAGTCATTTGAATCAAAGGTGAGGTATTGCCTGATAGTTTTACTTGCAGCTTGACTTCGCTCTAAAAGACTTTTGATTAAGTAAAGACTAATCTAAGACTGATAAAATTTATGCTCATTCTCCACCTTTCTGATACGCACGGTAAGCACCACGAATTAGGCAAGCTACCACCCGCTGATATAATTATTCACTCGGGCGACATAACTTTTGCAGGGTCTAAAAACGAAGTGATGGATTTTATGGAATGGTTTGCTGCATTGCCCTACAAATACAAAATATTTATTGCAGGCAATCACGATGATTGTTTGTTTGGTGCAACTATAGATGGACTGCCGGAAAACTGCTTTTATCTGTGCAATTCGGGAGTGAGCATTGAAGCTGTGAAATTTTATGGAGTTCCTATGTTTATGGAGGATGCGATGTCAGGAGAGTATGATAAAAACATTCAGCAAATACCTGATGATACGGATATTCTCATCACGCACCAACCACCCTACTCTGTATTGGATTATTCGGCAAATATCAACTATGGCGACCGCAATTTATTGCAAACTGTTCTGAGAATTAAGCCGAAGTATCAGCTTTTTGGACATATTCACGACGCTTACGGAATTGAGAAATCAGAATATACAACTTTTGTGAATGCTGCTATTTTGAGCGAAAATTATGAACTTATCAATGAACCGGTTTTGCTGGAAATTCAGGAACAACCAACCACCCCAAACCCGGACCTCACCCCCAGCCCCTCTCCAAGAGGAGAGGGTAGCAAGAATGGGTATTAAGACTGATATAAGATGTGATTTGATATTGTAGTTGTCTTGAATTTTAAAAAATAATTTCGCTCCTATGGAGCTATAAGAAATAATGTTTTGCTATTTTACTACCATAATATCGCTTCTCAGAAGCTCAAGAAAAGCTCCTTCAGGAGCACAATTAAGTAATGAGAACAATACAATGTCGTATTTTGAACGCTAAGTTGCTAAGACACGAAGCCGCAAAGATAATATTAACTTTGCGTCATAGCTACTTTGCTCCTTTGCGTTTAGCAAATAGAATTGGCTTTAATTTACGACATTAAATAATTCCAACTACTTATGGTCGTAATTATCAATTTTTCCATTAAAAAAGCTCCAGTGGAGCGACATTATAAAAGTCAAACCGACTTCAGTTATAATTGTTTTACCGAGACTGTGGAAATTACACATCCCCAAGCTATATTCCCCCACTAACAAAAGTTATCGGGGAGATTTTTATAGAGTAGTGCCAGAAAGTTGCAGATTTAATACAGCTGTGCAGAGATATGGCGCAGGTTGATTTTACTTTTGCAGTGTGAATTTGAATTTACTGCATACTACCAACTACTAACTGTAAACTATTTATGGACTGGCAGGAAGAATACAATAAAAAACGGGCTGCTATTTATCGCACGCAACAAAAGTATTACGGATTTGAAGGCAAGCTGGATTTACCGCATCATTCCCGTTATTATTACGACTGGCTAAGTAGCCGATCCAAAAGCTTAGCTATGGAGGAAAAGCTTGCCGACCTGGGTTTTCTGGTTACAAAGGGCTTTGATTTACAGCAGTCTGTCCGCAACTATAAGCTTGACCGGGAGGAGAATATCACGGAGGCTATACCGCAGACTTTCAGGCAATATATCATCTATATGCGCTTCGGGGAATACCTGCACTTTATTGAATTTGTGCTGCAGGAAATGACCGAAGAGGATCTGATTGCTTTGTTTATAGACGAAGTGAAACTGCGCTATGATGAATTTGAACATACAGTACGGATAGCCGACTGGGATGATGATAAGCTGATTGATGCCTGTGATGGGAAAGAAATGTATGAGCGGTATGTGAGGACTACAGAATGGAGTAAGAAGTATAACCCATAACCCCGAAAGGGGAAATAAGAATCATATGCGAAATGTTTTATATGTAAATAAAGAATTAAGAAATACGATACCAAAGTAAATACATATCCCCCTATAGGGGTTAGGGGTGGTATGTTTCTTTACCCCGAAGGGGTTAAATGTGCATAACCCCCGGTAAGCGAAGTGCAACCGGGGGTTGATAAGTACCAAAGAAACCAACCCCGGAGTGGGTTGAACATAGAAAAAGAAAAATATTTCTTCACAATGTAATTTATTAAACAATTTAATTAACTTTGGGGATTAATACTTTTGAGGCATAAAATATACGAATGGAACAGCATTTTACGGACACTCAGAAATCAAATACCATTTCAGGGATATCGCTGTTGTTGGTTTTTTACATGATACCTTATGTATTCAATTGGACCGGAATAAACATTTTTTCGCCTATCGATGTGAAGCACCTGCTGATATTTGAATCGTATTCCTGGATAATACTCGGCTGTATGTTTATCTATTCCTACGCCGTAGAGCGACAGCCATTTCTGTTTGCAAAAGAAGAAGTATACACCACACGGTGGTTTATGAGGACGCTTTTCAAACAATACCTTATTCTTATTGCCTTCTCTTGGGTTATTTTCCTGCTGGTAAAACTGCAGGGTGTACGGATGAATAGTGTAAATCTGATTAAATTAAATTCACTGACACATAATCATACCTACCTGATACCTGTTTTGGCTCTTACGGCTGGTGTCACTGAAGAACTACTGATACGTGGATTTTTGTTTGGCAGGTTGCTAAGACTTTTTAAAAATCCGGTGATACCCATGATTATTTCATCAGTCATTTTTACTCTGTTACATATTGCCTATGGCACGTTGGCTAATCTGCTTTTTCCACTGGCACTTGGACTTTACTTTTCGTGGCATTACTACACATACCGCAATATCAAAGTACTGATTCTGTGTCATTTTCTGTGGGATTGGATTTCGCTGGGTGTGCATGCGAAATAGTGGGAGCTGTTCATAAATTATTTAACTAAACAGATGTTTTTCAAAAGAGATTCATTAACTTTGGAGTTTTAAAAACTAACCTGAATCCATAACACACTATGACAACAGATACACTGATAAATAATTTGTTTGATTTGCTTGATGATTGGCGCAGTTTACCCGCTTATCAACTGGAACGCCGGGCAGATATATTCTTTGCAATATACCTCAAAGATATTATCAAACACAAGTTTGAAAACGAAGTTGAATACATTATTCCCGAATTTCCGGTACGCAAAGGTCATTTAGCTGAACCTGAGGTAAGTAGTGATAATCTCTCTTTCAAAATTGATTATTTGGCTGTAAGCGAATCATCTAAAACTGTCTTCCTGATTGAATTAAAAACCGACAACTTATCCATACGTAAAGATCAAAAGGAAACAATGGAAAAGATTGGCAAGTTTGACATAAGCATCCTGACCGATAGCGTTCTCAAAATCAGCAAAGCATCTAAATCAATTAAATATGAGGCTTTGATTAATAAGCTTACCGAAATGGGGTGGCTGGATAAAGAAGGAAAAATAGTGTCAAAGCAAGATTATACAATAAAGGTGGTATATATCAAACCTTCATTCAATGATAAAACAGACATAGGCCTTGATATCATTACTTTTAAAGAGGTTATTGACTCAATAAGCCAAAGGGAAGATAGTTTAACCCAGCGATTTATAAAATCGCTAGAACGATGGCAACCATCCGAACAGGAAAAATAAATTTTAAACATAGTATGCAACTTTAAGGCACTTGTGCAACGAAATGGCACAGCTCTAATCTACTTTTGCCCGTATAAATTTTAAATCAGAGAATTATGTTATCAAAATCAAAGTATTTACGGGGAGTTAAGTGTATCAAAAACCTTTGGTTGTACACCAACAAAAAAGAAGAGCAACATTACTCAGAAGAGAATATAAGGGTATTTAATCGCGGTACAAGTGTAGGTGAACTGGCTCAGGCTTATTTTCCGGATGGTAAGTTTGCCGTACAGCCCGGCGAATGGCCGACCTTCGATACTGCCCGGCTCACGCAGGAATATATTCAGCAGGGTGTGGAGACAATCTACGAAGCCACCTTTATTTACGACAATACCATTGTGGCAGTTGACCTGCTTCACAAGGAAGAAGACGGCTGGCATTTGTACGAAGTTAAGAGTGTGAATAACACGAAAGATATTCATACACTGGATATAGCAGTGCAATACTATGTGCTGAAAGGCTGTGGAATGGAGCTGGCCGATGCTTCGATTATGTATTTCGATAGATCGTATGTAAAGCGAGGCGATATTAATGTACAACAGCTTTTCACCTACAAAAGTGTTCTGAACAACATACTACCCCTGCAGGAAGAAATCGGACAGAATATCGCCGGGTTTCTGGAAATCGTAAAGGCCGGAGAACCCTGCATTGAGATGGGTAAACAATGTGATAATCCCTACGAATGTGAATTCAAAGATTATTGCCGGTCGTTACTACCACCGGTAGTAGAAGAAGAAAAAAAGAGCCTGAGTAATGAGCCGGTTGTAATCAGTACTGAAGTAAAGCGGTTTTTGAATACGGTAAACTATCCACTTTGTCACCTGGATTTTGAAACAATTATGCCGGCAGTGCCTTTGTTTGACGAATCACGCCCTTACCAGCAAATACCATTTCAGTATTCTATTCATTTCAGTGCAGAAAAAGGCGCTGAATTACAACACTCCGAATATCTTGCTCCCAGCGACCTGAGCATTGACCCGCGCAAAGGTTTGATTGTACAAATGATAGCTGACACAGCTGCTGCCCAAACAATTCTGGTTTATAATATTGCTTTTGAAAACACAAGACTCAAAGAAATGCAGCGGGATTTTCCTGAATATGCAGAACAACTTCAATCCATACGCGACAGATTAGTAGATTTAATGCCCCCTTTCCGCTCCAAACACTACCGCACTGAAAGTATGGAAGGCAGTTATTCCATTAAAAAAGTATTACCCGCTGTGAGCCCCGAACTCTCGTATGACGAATTGGAAATAGGCAATGGTGGGGATGCAAGCAATGCTTTTCTGGAACTGTATTATTGCGAAGATAAAGAATATGTGGATGATACCCGTCAACATTTACTTACCTACTGCGGACTGGACACCTTAGCTATGGTCAAAGTATTGGATGCACTGGAAGCGGTGGAATAATGAACTGTAAATAAAAATTATATGGAAAATAAATTTATTACCATTCAGGAACTGTTATTCAACAGAGGATTAAAAATTAATGATAGAGTCAAATTAGTCCGTCATAAAGACCTGAGAGAGATTAAAATCATCGATGGTGTTGAGTACAAAGATAGTTTGTATGATTTGTATAGATACAATAAAACTGTTTTTATGACTTATCAAAGCGAACAACAAAATGAAGTTTTTAAAAATGCAGATTACATTGTTGCTTTTATTGGTGAGGATGGAACAACAGCCAGATTTATTGGTGTTTATAAAGTATCTGAAGTCATATCAATAGAAAAAGAAAATGCCAAGTATTTCTATCCAATGGAAGAGGTTTCTGGTTTTGAAGCACTTAAAGAAAGGGTTATTATTGATTGGGGTAAATCAACTTTAGCATGGCATCAATGGATAAATAATTCAAAAGAAGTAATTGAAATAACACCCGGGTTAAATCATGTGCAATTTACAGATTATACTGATTTTGTACTTGATTATCATCAATTGAAAGAGATTTATGACAAGGGTTATCCTGAATGGAAAAGAATGCTTTCAGCGGTGAATTGTATATATGTAATTTCTGATGCCAAAACCGGAAAACAATATGTTGGTTCAACTTATGGAAAAGATGGTGTTTGGGGTCGTTGGTTACAATACGCAAAAGAAGGACATGGAAATGATAAATCATTAATTGAGTTAGTGAAGAATGACTCTAATTATGCAAAGAATTTCAGATATACTATAATGAAACTCCTCCCCAGGATTATTGCAATGGAAGAAGCTATTAAGGCAGAAAGTCTTTATAAAAAGAAACTTGGAACTAATGCATTTGGTCTGAATAATAATTAATCTATCAATTCAACTAAAATAAAGGATAAAATAGTTTAGCTGATAAAAAGGTTTAACCAAACAGCAATTTATTAAAATAGAATGATTAGTTTTGTATGTTATTAAATTAACCCTAAAATTGAGTATTATGGAACAGAAGAAGATATTAATCCCAACAACTAATGCGGAGTCATGGAAGATTTTTCTTGCCAGTGAAATTCATTGGAAACCAGGATATTCCGCGCAAAGTGCAGCAGAATCGTGGGAAAATGTAAAAGGCTTACCTAAAGAAATAATTAAAGCCTTTAATCAAGACGAGGGTTTCAAAAACTCTGAAATGCTGCTGGCTATTCCTGAGTTTAAAGTTCCACTTCCCGGTGGGAGCAGACCCTCTCAAAACGATTTGTTAGTGGTTACAAGTAATGAAAAAGGATTGAGTATTATCACCGTAGAGGCAAAAGTAGATGAAGGTTTTGATAAAACTGTCAATGAATGGATTGCAAAAACAACTAACTGGAAAGTTCGTTTGGATTATTTGATAAATAAAATAAACTTTCCTGCAATTGAATCAGGTAACCTGAGGTATCAACTATTCCACAGATTAGCTTCTGCAATCATTATGGCTAAGAAATTCCACGCTAAGAATGCATTGATGATTATTCAATCATTTCAGTCGGATGATAAAAAAAATCATTTTAGTGACTATCAAAATTTTTTGCAAGCTTATGGTGTGAGTGCTGAAAAGGAAACTATTCAGGCAATAACTAAAGTGGGTAACATTCAGGTTTATTGTCTGTGGGTTAATTCACCTTCAAATTAGTAAAAGAACTTATGAAAAGCTATGTGATTAGGTGGTCTGGTCCATATACCGACGATAATTATCCTTTGAATAAAGGAGGGTTATATCTGATAACTGGCTTCAAACGCTACGACAGAATCAGGGATATTCAATATATTGGAATTACAGAGAAGGATTTTGCTCAAAGATTAAAAAATCATCACAAAAAAAATTACGTAACAAAAGATAGATTATTTTGGTTTGGTGAAATAGACGCCGATTATAAATTAAAAAGGAAAGATTTGGAGTTGGTAGAAAGTTTGTTGATTTATTTCTGGGATTCACCGTTAAATGAAAAAAAGAGAATATATCCACCCAAAGAAACCTGTATTGCTATTAACAGATGGTGCAAGCCTAATGGTGAACTTCGAAAACGTATGACACATGAAGGGCAGCAATTACATGATGTAATAATGTGGGATGGTGAACAGTGGCATTTAAGCAAAAGTTTACGAATAGTATAATTATTAAAACTAATAACAAAGAATGAATACAGCTTCACACAACAAGATAGTTTCCTTTATTTGGTCTATTGCGGATGATTGCTTACGGGATGTGTATGTAAGGGGAAAATATCGTGATGTGATATTGCCGATGGTGGTTTTACGACGGTTGGATGCCTTGCTGGAACACACGAAAGATGCGGTAATGGAAGAACTGGCTTTCCAGCGCGACGAGGCAGGTTTTACCGAATGGGATGAAAACGGATTGCGTGAGGTGTCGGGCTATGTGTTTTACAACATCAGTGAATGGACATTGCAACGCCTGCACGATACGGCAACCAACAGTCAGCAAATACTGGAAGCAAATTTTGAGGATTACCTGAATGGCTTTAGCGCGAATGTAAAAGAGATAATCGACAAATTCAAGCTTAAAAGCCAGATACGCCACTTGGCACAAAAAAATGTGCTGCTGGATGTAATTGAGAAATTTACTTCGCCTTATATCAACCTCACGCCTTTTGAGAAAAACGACCCAGAAGGACGCAAGTTGCCTGTGCTAAGCAATCTGGGTATGGGCTATGTGTTTGAAGAACTGATTCGCAAATTCAACGAAGAAAACAACGAGGAAGCAGGAGAGCACTTTACACCCCGTGAGGTTATCGACCTGATGACACATATTGTGTTTGAGCCGGTGAAAGATATATTGCCTCCGGTAATGACTATTTATGACCCTGCTTGCGGAAGCGGTGGAATGCTTACTGAAAGTCAGAATTTTATCAAAGACGAAGAAGGCGAAATACGCGCTACGGGTGATGTCTATCTGTACGGTAAAGAAATAAACGACGAAACTTACGCTATCTGTAAGTCGGATATGATGATTAAGGGCAATAACCCTGAGAATATCCGTGTAGGTTCAACGCTTAGCACCGACGAGTTTGCCGGAACAACTTTCGACTTTATGCTTTCCAACCCGCCTTACGGAAAATCGTGGGCTAGCGAACAGAAATATATCAAAGACGGCAAAGATATTATCGACCCCCGCTTTCAGATAATGCTATCCGATTATTGGGGAAACAAAGAACTGGCAGACGCTACGCCCCGTTCGTCCGACGGGCAATTGCTGTTCCTGATGGAGATGGTTTCGAAAATGAAATCCACTGCTCAAAGCCCGCTGGGCTCGCGTATAGCTTCGGTACACAATGGTTCCAGTCTGTTTACGGGCGATGCCGGAGGTGGCGAAAGCAATATCCGCCGCTATATTATTGAAAACGACTGGCTGGATTGTATTATTCAGATGCCCAATAACCTGTTTTACAACACAGGCATTACTACTTATATCTGGATACTCAGCAACAACAAATCACCAGAACGCAAAGGCAAAGTGCAACTCATTGATGCCGGACAGCTTTACCGTAAACTGCGCAAAAACTTAGGCAATAAAAACTGCGAGTTTGCTCCCGAGCATATAACCGAAATTCTGCGGGTGTATGCAGCTATGGAAACTGCCGACCGCAAGGAAGTAAGCACCGAAAACGGAACAGGTACTATTTCGTCGCAGGTTTTCAATAACAGCGACTTTGGCTATTACAAAGTAACCATTGAACACCCCAAACGCCTGAAAGCACAATTTACCAAAGAGCGAATTGCCGAACTGCGTTTTGATAAAAGTCTGCGTGAACCGATGGTGTGGGCTTACGAAACTTTTGGCGAAGAAGTATACACCAATCTGGCTATACACGAAAAAGCCATTACAGACTGGACGGAAAAACAAGAGTTAAACCTGAACGCCAAACAAAGTAAAACGCTGGTAAGCCCTGCGCTCTGGCAAAAACAACTGGAACTACTAACCGCTGCTAATCAAGTGATGCAAGCCGTTGGTAAAGACGAGTATATGGATTTCAATATCTTCCGTGAAAAAGTGGATAACGCTTTAAAGACCCTGAAAATAAAACTATCGGCAACCGAGAAAAACGCCATACTCAATGCAGTAAGCGAATACGACGTACAAGCCGAAAAAGTAGTAAAAGGGACAACCAAACTCAGTGGAGATAAGCTGGAAAAACTCCTCCAACACCTCGGATGTACCGAAAACCAATTGGCTGATTATGGCTATTATCCAACTTCTAAAAAAGGTGAATATACCGAATACGAAACCGAAAGTGACCTGCGCGATACGGAGAATGTACCGCTGAAAGAAGAAATATACACTTATTTCCTACGGGAAGTAAAACCACATGTAGCCGAAGCATGGATAAATTTGGACGCCACAAAGATTGGTTACGAAATCAGCTTTAATAAATATTTCTACCGCCATACGCCCCTGCGCACACTGGAAGAAGTATCGGCAGATATACTGGCGTTGGAAGGTGAAAGCGATGGACTAATAGCAGAAATACTCCAACTGTCTTAACCAGAAAAAATGTCTTAACCAGGATTAAAGGATTAGAGGATTGACAGGAATATTTTAACTATGGATTTTATGATGAAGTACGAAGATATAACAAAAAGGATAATTGGATGTGCTATGCAGGTACACCGAACAATGGGTAATGGTTTTCAGGAGGTGATTTATCAGCGTGCGTTGGCTATAGAAATGAGGCTGGAAGGGCTGACTTTCGAACGGGAAATGGAGATGGATATTTATTACCGGAATGAAAAAATAGGTACACGACGGGTTGACTTCTTTGTAGAAGGAATGATAATGCTAGAGCTGAAAGCAGTTATTTTACTGGAAGATGTACATTTGGCACAAGCCAAAAACTATTGCGAGGCTTACCACATGGAAACCGGATTGTTGATAAACTTTGGAGCTAAAAGTCTGGAATTTAAACGAATCTATAACAATAAGGTTCTGGTGGGCAGTAATTCTGATTCTGTACTTAATCCTGAAATCATTAAATCCTGAAAATTATGGTGCAGACAATTAGCAAATATCCTGCTTACAAGGATTCGGGTGTGGAATGGCTGGGGGAGATTCCGGAGCATTGGGAATCATTGAAACTCAAACATATTTTCGTTGAGAAAAAGAAGAAAACAAACCCTACTTTAAATTGTGGATCAATAAGTTTTGGTAAAGTTGTAACTAAGCCAGACGAAAAAATACCTGAAGCAACGAAAGCCTCCTATCAGGAAGTGCTAAAAGGAGATTTTCTTATTAATCCATTAAACCTCAATTTTGACCTTATCAGCTTAAGAATAGCTCTTTCTGAAATCGATGTTGTGGTAAGTTCGGGATATATTGTACTGAACAACCAGAAAGAGATTGACAAATCCTACTTCAAATGGTTACTGCACAGGTATGATGTTGCTTATATGAAATTGTTAGGCTCTGGTGTTAGACAAACGATTAACTTCAACCATATTGCAGATAGCATTTTAGCATTCCCACCAATAGCCGAACAAACCGCCATTGCCAACTTTCTGGATAACAAAACAGCTTTAATTGACAAAGCGATAGCCCTAAAAGAAAAACAAATAGAACTACTCAAAGAACGCCGACTGATATTGATACATCGGGCTGTTACCCGTGGACTAAACCCCGACGTAAAACTAAAAGACAGTGGCGTGGAATGGATTGGGGAGATACCGGTGCATTGGGATAATGTTCCAATTAGGAGATTGATTGATGTCAGAGATGGAACACATGACACTCCATTATATGTTGATAATGTATATGATACTTACCCTCTGGTAACGTCAAAAGATTTTGAAGGTGACATTATAAATTTCACAAATACAAAAAGGATATCAAAAAGAGATCACTTGAATATTGCTAAACGTTCAGGAGTTAAAAGTGGAGATGTATTAATGTCAATGATTGGTGGTAATATTGGAAAATCAGTAATAATTGATAAAAATGATGATTTCTCGGTGAAGAATGTTGCTCTATTTATCACAAGAGATAAATTATATTTAGCTAAATATCTTCGATATTATTTCGAAAGTGGTTTATTAAATAAACAAATTGAATTAAAATCAAGAGGTGGTGCTCAAGGGTTCTTATCCTTAGGAGATATTAGAAATCTGATATTCTTCAAAATTCCAGAATCAGAGATGGTTGATATAGTAATCTATTTAGATAAAATCATAAATCAAAAAATCTCCACCGCCATTTCCCTCAAGGAAAAGGAGATAGAAAAGCTGAAGGAATATAAAAGTGTGCTGATAAATGAGGCTGTGAGTGGGAAGATAAAGATAGTGTAAAGATGGAAGAAGATAAATTAAACAAATTGAAGGCGGAAATTAAGAATCTTCATCATTCAGTTTCGATTTTAAAAGAGTTATTCGAATCAAAAAAAGAGGGGTTTACCCTTGATGGAAGATTAGTAGGCGATATAGGAGAGGTAATAGCTGAAGAGTTGTTTCAAATACAACTTTATGAAAAACTAGAACATCATTATGATGCGGTTACGCTATATAAACCCGAAGAAAAAATTCAAATAAAGGCCTCTTTCAAAGAAAGCCTGACTTATAATCATAACCCGGATTACTACATCGGAATCAAACTTTATGAAAGTGGAGACTTTAAAGTTGTTTATAATGGTCCCGGTAAATACATACATGAAGCATTTAAACATAGAAAAGGCATTGGAGAAAAGCTTTTGTCATTTCCAATTAAAAAGCTGGAGGAGATTTCTGGAGATATAGCAGATGATAAACGTATTCGCTTGAAAAAAGAACCAGAATGAAAAGCTGAAAAAGTATAAAAGTGTGCTGATAAATGAGGCAGTGAGAGAGAAGATAAAGGTAAATTAAACTATGGAAGAAATCACGGAAGAATTATTGGAAAAACAAGTCTTTGATAATCACTACAATTATTATAAAAGTGTAGGAATTGAAACTATTAAAATTAATTCAGGTCAAATTGATCAGGTTAGTGATGATTATCAAGGAAGAGTTTTATACGAGTTATTACAAAATGCGTTTGATAAGGCAGACAAGAATATTCTTGTCAAAGTTAAAGACAATTCTTTATATGTTGCCAATGATGGAAGTAAATTCACTTATAATGCTAACCATGACTACACCAATGGATTAGCAGCTTCAGGGGTTTTTAAACGCTATGATTTTCAATCAATATGCTCAATGTCAACTTCAACGAAAAATGCAAGTGAGAGTATTGGAAATAAAGGTGTTGGTTTTAAATCTGTTTATTCTATTGCAAACTATGCAAATATTTATACCAAAGGAAAAATAATCAATTCAAATAGTATATATGAAGGAACGGTAAGTTTTCGACTTTATAATTCATTTAAAGATATAGATGATATTCCGACTGAGTTTCATGATACAATTAAAAATAGAATACGTGAAAGTATTTTAGCTATTCAAAAAGAAGATAATTTAAAAAACAGAGGCATACCCGGTTATTATTATCCATTACACATTGAAAATGAAGATGAATTATTTGTAAAAGAATTATTTGAACAAGGATTTGTAACAATAATTGAAGTGCCATTTACAAATAAAGTTGAAGTTGAAAAATTGTTTAATGAGATATATGCTGTACATTTTCAGTTTGTATCTATTAAGTATCCAAAAGAAATAGAAATAACCTTTCAGTTTGATGAAACAACATATAAAAAAATAATATCCAAAAACTCTGGATTATTGTTTACTGCGTCTGTAAAAAGCGAAAAAATAAAAGTTTTAGCACAAAATGCCGGAATTGGCATTGAATATCCGAAAGTTGCTTTAAAGATTAAAGCCAATTCTTCAGGCTATTTATATAATTATCTTCCAACAAAATATTTATCGCCATTTAAGTATGTAGATTTTCATGCTGATTTTCATACAACCGTTGATAGAAAATCAATAAATTTTGAAGGAGATAAAGTTGGTGCATATAATAGAGCGTTATTAAATGCTTGTTTTGAGTTGTATTTTAAAGTAATTAATAGTTACTTAGAAGAAGATGACAGGGTTGATTTACGGTTGGAATATATTGAAAATGATTTGTTCAGTTCGAGATTATCGAATTTTAAGTGGGAAATTTTAGAAACTCACTTCGACAATGAAAATTACAATCTTATATTTGAAATAATTCAAAAGGTCATTGGAATTAGTGACTACAACTATGAAAAGTCAGTTAATCTTTTTTCCAAAATTGCTCGAAAATATTTTGATATTGAAAGTAAACATCATAATATATTTTTTAAAAATGTTATTTCCTTTATTGATAACTTTTCTTCAATTCAAACTTCAAATTTTCACCCAGCATATTATAAGATTGATGACCATAAAAAGAAGTTCGCAAAAAAAATAAAAGCCATTGGTGCTAACGTTATTCCAAGTATCAAACTCAATGAAAACACGGAGTTACTATATCGAAAAACATCTGACTCAACCATTAATTTACCTGATTTCCTAGGCATAATTATAACTGAATTTGAAATTACAGATAATTGTATTAAAAAAGAGCTTGGAGTAACTGACTTCACGCAATTTAATGAAATTCTAAAAGTTTACAGGCAGGTCTCTGTCAATGGAGATGTAAATATCGAATTTCTTTCTGAGAAACAGCAGAAGGACCTCCTAATTAGTATTTCTCAAATGATAGGTGATAAGGAATTTTGTTCAACACAACGATATACAGATTATATTAATAGAAAACAAAACTTAAACACTGTAAAAAATCTGGCAGATTTCGCAGTTTCAACTTTATTTTTAAAAACTATTTATAAATCACCTGAAGAAAAAACGCTCTATAAACCTGCTCAATTATGTACCAGAAGCGAGTTGGATCCTGATTTTATAGTTGGTATACCGGACAATATTTTACATTATTTAGGAGTTTCATTTGAAGATGGAAATGATTCAAAGTATTTATACGTTGATGGTGCAATAAATACTGAGCAACTTAAAAATGGGTTAGATTACATTCCTACATTATGGCGTAGAAGTGGGTCAGAAGATGACTTGGTATATGAGAAAGTTTTAAGTAATTTGGCTTTGGTCTATAATGGTAAGGCAACCCACCCAGCATTAATTAACGAAGACTATTCCTTTTTGACTAAAATTAGAAATATCAGTAAGAATGAAGAAGCTAAAAATATATTGGTTAATAGATATGAATCATTTGCAAATGTCTTTACTGATAAATTAAAGTTTCAAATCTCAAAAACAATAACTTCGCGTGCATTTAAAAAAGAGGAGATTATAAAATTCTACCAACGTGTATTTCACGATTTCCACAAAAATGGAGACTATTTAATTATTTCAAATGGAGAAATTAGTTGGACGAAAACAACTGACTTTATTATAATGCCAAATAAACAGTATTTTGACCGATTTTCAAAATCAAACAACGAAAATATATCTTGTTACTATTTAAACAGAGATTTATCAAATATACTAATAGAACAACAGGCAATAATTAAATCTGGCAAAATTGAAATTCAAGCAATTGATGAGGAAAAAGGTAATTCATTGAAAAAAGATCTTGAAATAAAAATTCCGTATATTTTAGCACGAATAAGTAATGAAAAAAATTCAGAATATGACTTTATATATAGTGGAAATAAATATGAAGATTTTCAAAATAAAGTCTCAACACTAAAATTTGTTTGTGGTTCTGGTCTAACACAAATTATAGAGTTAATTGGAAATAGGAAAAAATTAGATCTTAATGAGAATAAAAAATTTACGATACAGGATAATTTGATTTATATTGATGATACTGCTTCAAATAAAGATATTGCTGAAGCAATGAATAATTATTTATTTGGTAGCTCTATAATTGCAGAAGCTATTGAGATTATTTTATATAAAACTATTGATATCTTAAACAACGAATTTGACAAAACTGATTTAGAAACAATTAATAAATGGTGGAAGCCCGATTACAATAAAAAATGGATAGAATTTCAGAACAAATTAATTGGCCAATACGAAATTGATTTTGAACAGAATTGGTATTATTATAACCATTCTATCAAAAGCAAAGTATTGATTTCAATTGAAAGAAAAGAAGGATTACTAAATTTCGAGGAACGTTTAAATCTAATTAAGGGTCAATATGAGGGTTATTTTGATTCATTTAAATTAGAAATTGATTATGATCTGAATACTGAAAGAATTGAGAAGTTGAGTGATTTTTTGAAATCAAAAGATTCAGAAGAAGCAAAATGGTTGTTGGCTGAAGTAGAAAAAATTCAGTATAAATTGGGAATAGAAGAAGAAATACAAGAAATAGAAAATAAAACTCAAAATCATTTTAGTGATTTTGAAGATTTCAACAAACCATTAAAATCTCAAACCCAAAAAAAAAGGTTGAATATTGAAGACAAAGTAAAGGAGATATACGATATAATGCTGAAATGTGCAGATAAAGAAATAAAAACATCTATACATCAAATTGAATCTTCAACATTAGAAAGTATATCACATCGACCTAAAAGGAAAATAATAAAATTTGATTCCGATGGGAATGGTACAGAAGTTGATTTTGGAGTTATGGGTGCTTCAGGTGAAATTGAAGTTTTAAATTACTACATTAAAGATTTTATTAATCATTCTGATATTTTATACCGAACTAAAGGAATTGAAGAAGTTTATAAACTTGTCGTTCCAAAATTGCCAGGTGGCGAAGATAGAAATGAATACGAGGTATATAGGAATAAGTGTTTAGAGAATATTGATAATGATTTAGAACTTCAAAAGGCATTAATTCCCTTTTATTACATTACAATGCACTTTAAATTTGCTTTTTTTGATATAGCAGTTTATAAACAAGGAAAGCCAACATTAGTAGAAGTTAAAACTACTTACTCTGAGGGTAATAATAGATTCTTTTTATCTATGGCAGAGGTGAATGCTGCTATGGGAAAAGATGAGTATGAAATAATACGGGTTACTCCAAGTAGTATATATTTCCTTGAAAATCCAATAAAAGCAGTTGAAGAAAAAATTAAAGAGATTAAAACGAATAAATTTACTCTCACACCTAAAAATTACGAGTTTAATTTTATTGATAAATAGAATTTTATGACCACCCAAACCAACGAACAAGCGCTTGAAGCAGCTATCGAAAAATACTTAACCGAAGGTTACAAATAATGAAAGTTACATTCATAAATCAATGAAATACTATGCCCAAATTAAAAGTTTTTATCAGTAGTGTACAGGGAGAATTTTCAAAAGAACGGGAGCGTATATTTTTGTATTTGCAGACTGATGCTTTGATGAGCAGCTTTTTTGAACCTGTTATGTTCGAAAGGCTACCCGCCAGCAGTCAGGCACCCGATAAAGTATACCTGGAGGAAGTTGAACATTCGCATATTTAAGTAATAAGAATAATATAATGTCGTATTATTTGGTAATGTCATAAATTAATAGTATATTTGTCTCATAATGAGATATATAATACTGAAAACAGAAGAAATAGAAGCATTGGAACTACTCTTAAAAACGAGCAGTAATAATACTATACGAAAACGTAGTCAATGCCTTCTTTTATCACACCAAAAACGAACGATAATAGACCTTTCAGCGGTTTTTGGTGTAAGTCGTAGAACTATCGAACGGTGGTTTGATAGTTGGGTTTTAAAAGGTGTCGAATCACTATCCATCGAGTCTGGCAGAGGAGTAAAAACTCGTCTAAAAGGCTATGAGAAAGATGTTTCCGAACAAGTCGAGCTTCACAGCCGAAATCTAAAGAACGTGATTTCCTACTTCAAAGAGCAACATAATATAACGATCTGCAAAAAGACTTTGCAGAATTTTTTAAAAGATGCTCAGCTATAGTTGGAAAAGAGCTCGACTTTCTTTAAAACGCAAACGTAATAAGGTTGAATTTGAACTTAAGAAAGAGCAAATAGAAAGCCTTAAAAGATTGGAAGATAGCGGATATCTTGACCTTTATTTTGGAGATGAAAGTCATTTTGGATTGACACCCAATGTGCCTTACGCCTGGCAAACAAAAGAAAATCCGATATTATTACCTGCTGCAAAAGGAAAGTTTCTAAATGTTATAGGGTTAATGACCCGCAAAAATAAACTTTTCTTTGAAGTGCTTGAAACTACCTATAACACTGATAAAGTTATCAGTTATATGGATCGTTTTGTGGCACTAACTGTAAAAAAGACAGTGGTAATACTTGATAATTCTCCAATCCATAAATCAAAGAAGTTCTTGGCTAAAATAGAAGAATGGAAAGAAAAAGATGTGTTGATTTTCTTTTTACCTCCATATTCACCAGAACTGAATTTAATTGAAATTCTTTGGCGTAGAATCAAGTATCAATGGATACCTTTTGATGCTTATATCTGTTTTCAGAATCTCAAAGAACGCTTGTCGTATGTGTTGTCCAATTTCGGAGAAAAATACGACATTATATTTTAGACACTACTTA
>CAZTDH010000033.1:0-17795 GCA_964612615.1 uncultured Paludibacter sp.
TCTGCCGTCAGTAAAAAGTAATTCTTCTTTCCTTTCTGAACCAACAGGTATTTGTTGTTAAGCAGTTTCGAGCTTGTAATAATTTCGTCCTGATTTTCCAACTTTTCTTTATTGATGGCAACTCCTCCCGATTGCACCAATTTGCGCATTTCGCCTTTCGATGGGAAAACAGTTGCCGAATCGGTCAGTAAATCAATGGCTTTTATGCCGGCTTCGAGTGCGGCTCTGGAAATGCTGAATTGCGGTACGCCATCAAAAACTGCCAGTAGTGTGTCCTCGTCAAGCTTTTTCAAGGCTTCGGAAGTAGCATTTCCAAACAGAATATTCGATGCTTCAACAGCTGCCTGATAATCTTCTTCGGAATGCACCATCACGGTAACATCCTGTGCCAATCGTTTTTGCAACAAGCGTAAATGCGGTGCTTGTGCATGTTCGGCAATCAGCATGTCGGCTTCTTCTTTACCAACCATAGTAAATACTTTAATATATTTCTCGGCATCGGCATCGCTAATATTCAACCAAAACTGGTAGAATTTATAGGGCGATGTGTATCGACGGTCGAGCCACACGTTACCGCTTTCAGTTTTGCCAAATTTACCTCCGTCGGCTTTGGTTATCAGATTGATAGTGAGTGCAAAAGCATCATTATTGGTTTTGCGGCGAATAAGTTCTGTGCCGGTAGTAATGTTTCCCCATTGGTCCGAACCGCCCATTTGTAATTTACAGTTCTGGTTCTGATTTAAGTACAGGAAATCATAACCTTGCACCAATTGATAGGTAAATTCGGTGAATGACATCCCTTGTTTTGATTCTTCGCCCAGGCGTTTTTTCACGCTGTCCTTTGACATCATATAGTTCACGGTGATGTGCTTGCCAATATCGCGGATAAACTCCAGAAACGAGAAATTTTTCATCCAGTCGTAGTTATTCACCATTTCGGCACGGTTTGGTATATCCGAGTCGAAATCCAGAAAACGCGAAAGTTGAGATTTAATTCCGTTCAAATTTTTTTGCAATGTTTCTTCGTCCAGCAAATTGCGTTCCTGCGATTTCCCCGATGGATCGCCAATCATGCCGGTAGCTCCACCAACCAGTACAATGGGTTTATGACCATCTAACTGGAACCGTTTCAGCAACATGATTTGTGCAAAACTACCCACATGCAACGAATCGGAAGTAGGGTCAAATCCGATATAAGCTGTGGTCATTTCTTTTTTCAACTGGTCTTCTGTTCCGGGCATCACACTGTGAATCATGCCACGCCATTGCAATTCTTCTATAAAATCCATTTATATATTCTTTTTTTTTGATTCTGGGGTCTGTGTTGCCTGTTCAATTGCTTCTGTTCAATGTTAACTGCCAACTACTTACTACCTACTAATTTTGGTATGCAAAGATACTACTTTTTAGCCTTTGGAACAAGAACAAAACTTTTGGAGCGTATTATCGTTTAAAAAATTGGAAGGTTAGATTTATTTCTGTACTTTCGCTTTTATTCAGGTCTTCTAAAATATCAGAAAATGAATTTCAAAAAACTCTTTTTAATCGCTTTTATACCCGTTTTACTGGCTTCGTGCAGCACTAAAACCTGGACTGTTACACATGCAACTTCGGTAAAGATTCCAATTGATAATACTACTGATGCACTTGCAGATCGGGATTATATAAACCACCTGCAACCACTTAAGCAACAACTTGGAGTGAAAATGAATGTGGTTATTGGTCAGGCTGCTGAAACCATGAAAGGTCATGCACCGGAAAGTTTATTATCCAATTTTAGTGCCGATGTGTATCGTCAGGCGGGAACAGACTTTCTGAGTCAACCGGTTGATATTTCAATCGTAAATCTGGGTGGATTGCGGACGGTTATTCCGGAAGGAAATATTACCGTGGGTAAAGTTTTTGAACTGATGCCTTTCGAAAATGAATTGGTAATCCTTTGGTTGAAAGGAGAGAAGTTACAGGAATTGATTCAGTTTTTTGCCAGGGTAGGTGGCGAAGGAATTTCGGGTATTCGGATGGAAATAAACAATGGAAATGCGGTGAACGTAACCATAAATGGAAATGCGATTGTACCTGAAAAGATGTATAGCATTGCCACCAGCGACTACCTTGCCGGTGGAAATGACAAAATGGTTCAGTTGGCACAATATGAAAAACGACAAAACACAGGCATCAAACTGCGTGATATTTTGCTGAATTATATCAAATCGGAAACAGCCAAAGGGAATAAAATTCAGACAAAACTGGATGGAAGAACTAAGGTTGATTGACGATTTTAAATTTACGATTTACAATTGGAAAATGAAAATGAAAACAAAACATATTGATATTGCGATTTTTCTGCTAATAATTTCAACGGTTTCCGTTTTTGCTCAGCAAAAAATAAAGCTGGTGATACTGCATACCAACGATACACACAGTCAGGTTGAGCCAACCGATAAATCAGGTTTGAAAACGTCAGAAATGGGTGGATATGCACGCCGAATGGGGGTTATCAATCAAATTCGTGAACAGGAAAAAAATGTGCTACTGGTGGATGCCGGTGATTTTTCGCAGGGAACGCCCTATTTTAATTTTTTCAACGGACGTGTGGAAGTTGATGCCATGAACCGCATGAAATATGATGCCGGAACGCTTGGAAACCACGAGTTTGATAATGGAATTGATACCCTGGCAGTTATTCTTAAAAACGTTCAATATCCGGAGATAAGTTCAAATTACAAACTTGAAAACACAGCATTGAAAGGCATGATTAAACCTTATATAGTTCTGATTAAAAATGGTTTACGCATTGGGGTTATGGGATTGAATGTCAATCCGAAAAGTCTGATTTTTGAGAAAAATTACAAAGGAATGGAATATGAAGATCCGATTGTGAAGGCGAACGAGATTTCCACTTTGCTGAAAAAGAAGGAAAAATGCGATGTGGTTATTTGTCTTTCACATCTGGGGGCTGATACCACTAAACTGGAAGTCAACGACTTTGAAATTGCTCATAAAACCCGATATATTGATGTAATTATTGGCGGACACTCACACAGCATGATTACGAATACCACCGAAAAAAATGCAATAGGAAAACCGATAGTAATTGCACAAATGGGTAAAAGTGGATTGTATTTGGGAAGGGTCGATTTAGAGTTGCAGATGAAGTGAAAAACGAAAGAAATTGATTATTTTTACGCCGTAAAGCTGTTTTGATAATGAAAAATAGGAATTATTTTAAGAATATAGCTGTAATTTCAGTGGTCATCTCATTGATGATTATACTTTCGTGGTTGGTAGCCAAACAAACTGAACGGGACATGCGTAATGATTTGCTTACTCAAACTGTGTTTGGAGCTAATTCAATAGACGTTAACTTGGTCAAGAGGCTTAGTGGCACTGCTGCCGATTTGACTTCGCCTGAATATAAACTGATCAAACATCAATTTGCCAGTATGATGAAATCTGATAAAGATTTTCATTTTATTTATTTAATGGGTGTAAAACCTGATGGAAAAGTATTCTTTTATGTTGACGACAGACTTGATGGCTCTAAAGAATGTTCTCCTCCCGGAAGCTCTTACGACGAAGCACCCAAAGAATTTGTACAGGTTATGAAAACCTCCAATCCAACTATTGAAGGCCCTTCTGCCGATAGTTGGGGTAATTATACAAGTGGTTGTGCTCCGGTTATCGACGAGGCAACAGGTAAGCCGGTTGCAATATTTGCCATAGATTTTAATGCTAACGATTGGTACTGGAATATCGCTTCACGAGCTGCTTTTCCGGTAGGTTTGATAATTTTTTTATCCCTCGGGGTGATATCTGTTTTAAGATCGATACAAAGAGGTAAATTACTCAAGGAGAGTGAAGAAAAATATCATGTTATGTTTAATTATTCTCCCGATTCTTATTTGATTATGAGCAACGGAGTAATTATTGATTGTAATAATGCCGCTGAGAAAAGTCTTGGTTGCTCAAAAGAAGAATTAATCGGAGCAATACCTTACAATTTTTTTCCGGAATTTCAGACCGAAGGCAATCTTTCTAAAGAGCTTGCAGTTCAAAGAAGAATGGATACCCTGATTTCAGGAAAAAATGTATTTGACTGGATTCTGAAACGAAAAGATGGAACAGAGTTTTGGGCTACGGTTTCACTCAGTAAGATGAATCTCAACAATGAACCGGTATTATTTGCCACTTGGGCGGATATTACTGAAAAGAAGAAAGCCGAACAGGAACTTCTCATGGCTGTAGATGCTGCTAATGCCGCGAACAAAGCCAAATCAGAGTTTTTGGCTAATATGAGTCATGAAATTCGGACTCCGCTTAACGGCGTAATTGGATTTACCGATTTACTTAAAAATACACCG
Organism: uncultured Paludibacter sp.; assembly: GCA_964612615.1. GTDB lineage: Bacteria > Bacteroidota > Bacteroidia > Bacteroidales > Paludibacteraceae > Paludibacter. Next base: position 4,362 of record CAZTDH010000033.1, read on the forward strand.
TTGTCATCAGAACAGGAGCAATATGTGAAAAATGCAAATGCATCGGGTCATACGTTATTGGGAATAATTAACGATATTCTCGATTTCTCGAAGATTGAAGCCGGAATGATGAATCTGGAAATCAGCAAAACAGATATGATTGAATTATTAGGCCGTAGTGTAGACTTGATAAAATATGTTGCCACCAAAAAAGACCTTGAAATTCTTCTTGATATTGATCCCGAAATGCCTCGTTTTGCCGAAGTTGATACTGTACGACTGAAACAAATACTGGCAAATCTGTTGGGAAATGCCGTTAAGTTTACCGAAAAAGGCGAAGTGGAGCTCAAACTGCAATATGAAAAATTAGACGAAAATACAGGCAGGTTAAAATTCTTTGTAAGGGATACCGGAATTGGTATTAGTCCCGAACAGAAAGATAAATTATTTAAAGCTTTCAGTCAGGCTGACAGTTCCACTACCCGTAAATTTGGAGGTACCGGGCTTGGTTTGATAATTTCGGAAATGTTAGCCCGACAAATGGGTGGAAAAATTGAAATAGAGAGTAGGTTAGATCAGGGAACAACTTTCTATTTTGATATTATTGCCAAAACCGAACAGGGCGAAAAAGTTGATAAAACGGCAATAGAGTTTATTAAGCGCTGTTTTGTGATTGATGACAATGCCGATAACCGAATGATTCTTGAACATATTATGGCAAACTGGGGAATCGAATGTGTCAGTTGTGATAATGGATATACAGCTGTGGAAATTATCGAATCTTCCAACCCTTTTGATGTTATCATTTGCGATTATCACATGCCGCAAATTGATGGATTGGAAACAATAAAACTGATAAGTGAAAGGCTAAAGCTAATGCCCGATAAACAGCCCATTATCCTTTTGCATTCATCGTCGGACAGTGCTGATTTACACAAAAAATGTGATGACCTCGGTATACGTTTCAGATTGACTAAACCGGTAAAATCGGACGAGCTCTATTCATATTTATGTAGCGTAAATACGCCGGTTCCACAGCCAAAATCCGAAGAAAATGTGGTTGGAAAAGCGTCAACCATGAAACATGAAATCGTCGGACCTGTTTCAATTCTTGTTGCTGAAGACAACGAATTCAATATGTTGTTGATAAAAACAATCTTAACGAAAGCAATTCCTACAGCCAACATCATTGAAGCAAAAAATGGTAAAGAAGCTGTGATGTTGTGGGTTTTGGAACAGCCGGATTTGATTCTAATGGACATGCAAATGCCTGAAATGAGTGGTATTGAAGCTACGATAATGATTAGGGAAAAGGAAGACGAAAATCAACATACCCCAATCATAGCATTAACTGCCGGAGCTCTGATTGAAGAAAAGGAGAAATGTTTTAGTGCCGGAATGGATGATTTTCTGACTAAACCAATTGAGCCACAGAAGCTTAATGAATCAATTGCTAAAATTTTCAATTCAACACAAAATTTATACCCCGAATCTTAATTGTTTCCTTTTTTATGTCTAATAAATATTGTCGTATTTTAATTTTCTTTTTTTGTTTTTCAGCATACAGTCAAAATAAAACCAATCTCAATCTTATTAACCGGGTTTCTGAAGATTCACTCAAAAAATACGAATACACACTTGCAAGTGAGCTTTTTGGTGGTCGCAAAACGCACACTAATAAAGGATTACTCACCTCGGAGTACATTTCCGATAAGTTTAGGTCAAATGGATTGAAAGCACCATTCGGACAATCCTACGCTCAGATTATTTCAAATATCCCAAAACTATTGCATACTACTCAGGCAATAAACGATGAAAAAATATCAAACAGCCTGAATAATGTATCTGAACACAATTTTGCAGCACAAAATATTATAGGAATTCTACGAGGTAGAAATGCGGGAGAAACTCATTTAGTTATAACGGCTCATCATGACCACATGGGGCGCAGCGAAGATGGAATTCTCTATGGTGCCGACGATAATGGAAGCGGTATTTCTGCTCTCATTGAAGTTAGTCGGATATTATGTGAGGCTGCAAAACAGGGAATCCGCCCAAAGCGAACCATTGTTTTTGTATCGACCGATGCTGAAGAAAAAAAACTTGTAGGATCTGAATATTATGTAAATAACCCGGTATTGCCAATTTCTAAAACCTATTGCAATGTAAATTTTGATATGATTGGGCGGATTGACAGCACTCATTTGGTTTCTAAAAATCTGAATAATTACATTTATTGTATTTATAAAGATACTACAAATCAAGTGCTTAATGATTCATATCTGAATAATCTGAATGACAAATCCACGCAATTAATGCTGGATGAGCGGTATGAAAATGAAGCGGTAAGTACTGTTCCCTATAGTTTGATAACCCGATCCGATCATTATCCGTTTATGAAAAAAGGAATCCCTTCAATATGGTTTTTTAGTGGTTTTCACGACGATTACCATCAAACTACCGATACGGCTGATAAAATATGCTATCCGGAGCTTAAAAGGCGGGTTCAGTTTGTGCTGACATTAATATGGAATCTGGCAAATAAATAAAATTATTTTTTTCTCACCATCAGCACCGTCCCTGCCAACATTGGAATTACAAAATTTATCATCCAGATACACATTCCGGCCAGGGCGATATTGACTGTCTGACCTGAAAAAGCACCAATGGTCAGTACTGCAAATGAGCTTCGAATGGCAGCTTCGGAGAATGCCAGCGAAGGCGTAAACGTAACGAACAGATAGTTGGTGGGAATGGCTATCAGCGCTTGCCATATGCTTAATTCAATGCCAAAAAATCGCAACATCAGAAAAAACTGCACACAAAAAACCGCATATCGAACCAACGAAACAAGCATGATTCGAATCAAATCTTTTTCCCTGAAATCGGAAAGACAATCCGTAAATTCTTTGATTTTTAGCGAATACGGACTTTGTTTAAACCGGTTGCTTATCTGAGGCAAAAAGAAATACAGCAACCCGAAACCAATCAGACAAACAGCCAACAGAACCAGGTAGTAAATGTGGTTTATCTGTATTTTGTAGCTTGTCGAGGCAAAGAAAATAATACAGGCCGGAATACCGCACAATGTCATTATCAGATTCTGTGTCAGACTATTTACGAGACTTAAAGTTACTCCGGCTTTGTGGTTTTTATGGTCAAGATACAGGATGCGTCCAACTAATTCGCCAACCCGGTTTGGTGTGAAAAAGCCCGTAGAAATACCCGCTAAAACAGCTTTTACAGAAACTTTTAGTGTGATTTTTTGAACGTGAATGGTTATCAGTTGCCATTTTACAGATTCAAATAACCAGTTGATTGGAAGTAATAAAAGCACGGCTACCAGCCACCAAAACCTCGAAACCGGCATTAGTTTCCATTGTGCCAGCAACTCAGGATATTGATTGAAAGTCAGAAGTTTGTAAGCAAGGAAAGAGTAACAGAGAACAAGAACTAACCATTTCAGCCCTGAAGTCCAAACAGATTTGTTTTTAGGCAGGGAATCAGACTTTTCCATTTTTGAAAGTAAACTTTTTCTGAGAAAAATAGCTGAACATGGTAGTGAAAATAGTTACAATCATTTTGGATGGAGTGGGGAAAAAACCCAGGAGTTCTACTAGAATTTTCAATCCCAGATAGTTGAGCAATAGATTTGCCAGCACGACCAATGAATAGCGGAGCAACTGAGTTCGCCCACGCATTTCCGAAGAGGTGAAGGTAACGTATTTCTGAAGTAAAAAACCTGACACCAACGTAACAGGAAAAGTGAGAAACAAAGCAGCAATGTGTGAGCCAAATGTCACAAAACCAAGATGCAACATTTGCTGACGCAATACAAAGTGATAGATAACAAAGTATAAAACCCAGTCGAACATCATATTGGTAACGCCTGAAACGCCATAACGGAAAAACTGAATGCTCAGGTATTTCTGAAACGGTGGGTAAAAGAAATCGATACAGTTCCCAATCCAGTTTCCGATGATTTCAAACAATCTCTTCATTTTATTCTTTTGTGTTTCACTTAAACGGACAAACTGCCCATTTAAGTATAGCAATCGAACTATTTTTGTTACTTTTGTCTGTTTGATAAATTTAGCTCACAAAGATACAAAAACCAACTTATGTCACAAGTAAGAGCCAAAAAATACCTCGGTCAGCATTTCCTGAAAGATATGGATGTAGCCCGCCGCATCGCCGAAAGTCTGCCCATTGATGAACAAACTTCGGTGCTCGAAATTGGGCCGGGTATGGGTGTGCTGACTCAGTTTCTGCTCCAAAATCCATTAATTGATTTAAAAGCGGTGGAAGTGGACAGCGAATCGGTGGAATACCTGCACCAGCATTTTCCACAACTAGATGTGATTGAAGGTGATTTTCTGAAACTGGATTTAAAAACGATTTTTGAAGGCAAGTTTTTCGTTATCGGTAATTTTCCTTACAATATTTCAAGTCAGATTTTTTTTAAAATGCTTGATAATAAGGACTCTATTCCCTGTTTGGCAGGTATGATTCAAAAAGAAGTAGCTGAACGAATTGCAGCTCCGGCCGGAAGCAAAACCTACGGAATTTTAAGCGTGTTGATGCAGGCTTACTATAAAATTGAATACCTCTTCACTGTTCACGAACATGTGTTCGACCCGCCTCCAAAGGTGAAATCGGCTGTGATTCGCTTTACCCGGAATGATGTTTCAAAAATAGATTGCAATGAACAACTTTTCAAATCGGTGGTAAAAACAGCTTTTAATCAGCGTCGTAAAACACTTCGGAATTCGCTTCTTCCGTTGGTGGAGAAAGGAAATCCCATGTTTGCCGATCCGCTTTTCGATTTGCGTCCTGAACGCCTGGATGTAGCAGCATTTGTTGATTTGACCAACAGAGTAGAAGAAGCTTTGAAGAAATAATTAATGATTAAAGAATCTTGCCCCGACTTAAAATAAAAAAACCGTTGTAGAATTTTTTCTATAACGGTTTTCATTTTTATTGGAAATTAATCAATTGGGAATTGAGTAATTATCTGCTTTGTTCCTTTGCCCAGCTATCTTTTAATGAAACCGTGCGATTGAAAACTAGTTTTTCAGCACTTGAATCCGGATCAACGTTGAAGTATCCGATACGTTGGAACTGGAAGTGAGTCAGTGATTTAGCCTCTTTCAACGAAGTTTCCACTTTGCAGTTAGTCAACACTTTCAATGAATCAGGATTGAGTAAATCGCGGAAGTCACGTTCGTCAGCCGATGGATTTTCAACGCTGAAAAGTCGGTCGTACAGTCGTACTTCAGCATTCAGACAGTGTTCTGCCGATACCCAGTGAAGCGTTCCTTTTACCTTGCGGCTCGATTCAGGCATACCACTTTTAGTTTGCGAATCGTATTCTGCATAAACTTCCACAATATTTCCATCCGCATCTTTTTTGCAACCGGTACATTTCACGATATAAGCACTTTTCAGGCGCACTTCCTGACCTGGAGTCATGCGGAAAAATTTCTTTGGAGCTTCTTCCATAAAGTCGTCGCGTTCCATATAAAGTTCGTGGGTGAAGGCAATCTCTCGTGTTCCTGCCGATTCATCTTCCGGATTATTCACCGTTTCCATCATTTCCATCTGACCTTCTGGATAGTTGGTAATAATGAGTTTCACCGGATCAAGAACCGCATTTACGCGAGTGGCAGTCTTATTCAGGCTCTCACGAACCGAGTATTCCAGCAATCCGATATCATTTTGTGCTTCGAATTTGGTATAACCAATTTTATCAATAAAACTGTGAATTGCCTCGGGTGAATAACCACGGCGGCGCAATCCGCAGATTGTCGGCATACGTGGATCGTCCCAACCGCTTACCAGTCCTTCCTGAACCAATTGAAGCATTTTGCGTTTGCTCATTACAGTGTAGGTCAGATTCAGACGGTTGAATTCAATTTGTCGCGGACGGTAATCCGAATCTTTGAACTGGTCAATAAACCAGTCGTATAGCGGGCGATGAACCTCAAATTCCAATGTACAAAGCGAGTGAGTTACACCTTCGAAATAATCGGATTGTCCGTGAGCATAATCGTACATCGGGTAAGCTTTCCATGTCCAGCCGGTGCGATGATGCGGGTGCGAATTGATAACGCGGTACATCAACGGATCGCGGAAATGCATGTTAGAAGAAGCCATATCAATTTTAGCACGCAAAACCATAGCCCCTTCGGGAACTTCACCGGTGTTCATTTTATGGAACAACTCCAGATTTTCCTCAATAGGACGATTGCGATATGGGCTTTCGGTGCCGGGAACGGTTGGTGAGCCTTTTTGTTTGGCAATAGTTTCGGCTGATTGCTCGTCGATATAGGCTTTTCCCTGTTTAATCAGCTCAATAGCCAAATCCCACAGTTGCTGAAAATAATCGGAAGCATAATAAATATCTTTCCATTTGTAACCGAGCCATTGAATGTCTTCCTGAATAGAATCAACATATTCAACATCTTCTTTTACCGGATTGGTGTCATCGAAGCGAAGATTACAAACGCCACCATAATTGCGTGCAATGCCAAAGTCAAGACAAATAGCCTTGGCGTGACCAATATGCAGATAGCCGTTTGGTTCGGGCGGAAAACGTGTTTGAATCCGACCATCGTTTTTACCATCTTTCAAATCCTGTTCCACAAAAGCCTCAATAAAATTCAGACTTTTCTTTGGTGCTTCCTCGTTTATTGTTTCCATAAGTTTTATTTTTTTAGCGGTAAACAGTAAGCGGTAAGCAGCAAGTAAAAAAAACTGATTTCTTCAACTCTTACTGCTTACCGCTTGCTGTCTGCTGCTATTTCTTATTCAAAATATCCTTTGATAATTCCGCGTGGTGAGTTTTTGATAAACAGTAGAATTTCATCACGCTCTTTTGTAGCCGGAAGTTCAGCCTGAATACGTTCAATAGCATGCGAAGTGTTCATTCCCGATTGGAAAATATAACGATAAACATCCTGAATATCACGTATTTGTTCGTTAGTGAAACCGCGGCGGCGAAGTCCGATAGAATTAATTCCTGCATACGAAAGGGGTTCACGTCCAGCAGTAACGAATGGTGGAATATCTTTTCCTATTTTTGCCCCACCCTGAATCATTACGTGAGAACCGATTCTGGTAAATTGGTGAACTAAACAAGCTCCGCTTAAAATGGCAAAATCATCAATTTCCACTTCACCGGCAAGCTGAGTGGCATTTCCCATTATAATATTATTACCCAAAACACAGTCGTGAGCCACATGACAATAAGCCATAATCAGGCAGTTATCGCCTACAACCGTTTTTCCTTTGGATGCGGTACCCCGGTTGACGGTTACAAATTCACGAATGGTTGTGTTGTCGCCAATGATTGCCAATGTATCTTCACCTTTAAACTTCAAATCCTGTGGAATAGCTCCGATAACCGCTCCCGGAAAAATCCGACAGTTCTTACCAATCCGAACTCCTTCCATAATGGTGACATTTGAGCCAATCTGAGTTCCTTCGCCAATAACCACATTTTTATCAATAGTTACAAATGGCTCTATTACTACGGTTGCAGCAATTTTAGCGTCAGGGTGAATATATGCTAATGGTTGTTTCATTGTTTTCTTATTAAGTCCCTCTCAGGGGATTATGGGTTTATTTATTCTTTACAATTTGCGCCATAAATTCTGCTTCAGTAACTATTTTTCCACCTACAAAAGCGGTACCTTTCATAACTGCGCAACCACGGCGCATTGGCTCTGTCATTTCAAGATGAAAAATAACGGTATCGCCCGGAACTACTTTTTGACGGAATTTCACGTTATCAATTTTCAGAAAATAAGTGGAGTATCGTTCCGGTTCATCTACCGAATTCAACACCAGTAAACCGCCTGTTTGAGCCATAGCCTCAACTAATAAAACGCCCGGCATAACAGGTTCATCCGGGAAATGACCCATAAAAAACGTTTCGTTTACGGTCACATTTTTTACACCGACAATTACTTTGTTGCGCATTTCAATGATTTTATCAACCATCAAGAATGGCCAGCGGTGTGGAAGTAATTTTTTGATTGCATTTACATCCAATACAGGTGCAATGGTATCGTCGTAAATGGGTGCTTGTAACTGTTGCGTTTTTATTTCTTTGCGAATAATTTTGGCAACATCAGTATTGATTTTATGTCCCGGATAAGTAGCTATTACTTTTCCACGTAATGGTTTGCCTATCAATGCCAAATCGCCAATCACATCAAGTAATTTATGGGAGGCAGGCTCGTTTGCAAAGTGAATTCCACCATTCAGATAGCCTAATTTATTGGCATCCTGATGTGGTTGGTGAAGTAAGTCTGCCAGATCATCGAATACATCCTGCGAAACCAGTTTGTCATAAATAACAATGGCATTTTTCAAATCGCCACCTTTTATGAGATTCATTTTTATCAAGGGCTCAATTTCGCGAACAAACACAAAAGTACGTGCGCTCGAAATTTGCTCTACATAATTATCAAGTGACGAAAGACTGGCGTACTGATTAGGTAATACGCTGGAATTGAAACCAATATGAACATCAACGCTGAATGTGTCATCGGGTAACAGGATAATTTTAGCACCAGTTTCGGGTATGTTGTATTCTAATTTTTTGCGAACAATATAATAATCTTTTTCAGCATCCTGTTCCTCAATTCCAGATTGTTGAATGCCTTCAACAATGAATTTGGCGCTACCATCAAGAATCGGAAACTCGGGAGCATCTACTTCCAACATGCAATTATCAACTCCAAGTGCATAAAGTGCCGAAAGTACATGTTCAATGGTACTTACCTGTATCTCACCTTTTTGTAAAACTGTTCCACGGGTAGTTTCAGTCACATATTCGGCAACTGCATCCATTTGAGGTTGTCCTTCCAAATCAATTCGCTTGATTTTTATACCATGGTTTTCGGGAGCGGGAAGGAAAGTTAAATTGATTTCCAGCCCTGAGTGTAAACCTTTCCCTGAAAGTGTAAAGGCTTGTTTAATAGTGCTTTGTTTCGACATTCTTTAAAAGTTACAAATCACAGGTAAAAAGATACAGGTAATTTGTTTTGATTTATATGATACTAATTAATCTTTTTCTCCAGTTCGTCTATTCTTCTTTGCAGGGTATAAATCAATTTTTGCATTTCAGATAAATTCTTGAAAGCAATTGATGACCGCTGAAAAGTTCTCAAATCGAAAGCGGGCGAACCCATAAACATTTGATTTGGTTTAGTAATTGAATTAGCCTGCCCCGCTTGTGCACCAAAAATGGTGCCATCGGCTATTTGAATGTGTCCAGCTAAGCCAACTTGTCCGCCAAGAATACATCGTTTACCGAGTTTGGTTGAACCGGAAATGCCTGTTTGTGCTGCGATAACGGTATTTTCACCAATTTCCACGTTGTGAGCAACCTGAACTAAATTATCAATTTTAACTCCTTTTCGAATAATGGTGCTTCCCAATGTAGCGCGATCAACTATTGAGTTTGACCCTATTTCCACATCATCTTCCAATACAGCATTCCCCATTTGTGGAATTTTTTGGTACGATCCATCTTCTTTTGGTGCAAAACCAAAACCATCTGAACCAATCACCACACCCGAATGCAAAATGCAATTGTTGCCAACCACACAATTATAATAGACTTTTACGCCTGAATAAAGTGTCGAATTTTCGCCAATTTTTGCTCCATCTTCAATACTGCAACTGGCATGAATACTGCTTTTTTGCTCTATTTTTACATTTTCGCCAATGAAAACAAATGGAGCTATATATACATTTTCAGCAATTTCAGCTGTTTCGGAGATAAATGCCAACGGCGAAATTCCGGTTTTTTTCGGTTTGGCCTGATCCACCATCGACAATAACATGGCCAATGACTGATAGGCATCGTTCACCCGAATCAGGGTTGCTAAAACCTCTCTTTCAGGTTGAAAATCTTTGTTGACAAGAATGATACTTGCCTGACTTTCATATATATATTGTGTATATTTAGGATTAGACAAAAAACTCAGTGTACCCGGTTTTCCTTCCTCAATTTTGGAGAAATCACTCACCTTCACCGAAGGATTACCTTGAATCTCACCTCCTAAAAAATCCGCAATTTGTTGAGCTGTAAACTCCATAGAAAAAAATTTGGTTGCAAAAGTACTAAACTATTTTCAATTAACCATAAAGCATGCGAAAGTATAACGTAAAACAGACAGTTTTTAAACCCTGAAATAACAATAATAGTATTTTTCGACTTTTTTTGTCAAAACCGTGATATTCAACATGTCCGAAGCATCGGCTATATCTTTCACAGTACCGTCTTTATATAAAATATTGATATTGTCGTCTTCTGAACTGTATGTGTCGGTACTTACAATTTCTTCGCCCATGAAATAACCAGCATCCTTTAAGTTAACTCCAAAAACATCAATATATTGTTTGAGTTGATTTTCCTTTCTCTCGTTATCAATTGGTTCGGTACTAATTTCTACTTTAAACAGCCGTCTGTTGGTAAAAGCCCGGGACAAAGTTGATAAAACCACATCCGGGTGCGACGACCATACTTTAATGGCACAAATAATATCCGAATCGTCGAGCAGTGCAAAATTCTCAAGACCTAGTTCCGAATCTGTAAAATTCGATTTATTTATCTCATTATAAAGAAAATAATGTAATGCGGGCGATGCAAAAAGCACTTCTCCACGACTTGCCAGTTCTTTTGCTCTTTTGAGGATATTCATCAACATTTTTTCTGCCGCAACTGAAGTTTTGTGCAAATAAACCTGCCAGTACATAAGTCGGCGTGCCACCAGAAATTTCTCGATAGAGTAAATTCCCTTGGCTTCAACCACTAATTGATCATCATGAATGTTCAACATTTTGATAATACGGGCTGCTCCGATAATTCCTTCGCTAACACCTGAATAAAAACTGTCGCGGCTCAGATAATCGAGCCTGTCCATATCCAACTGACTTGAAACCAACTGATGCAGAAACTTTTTAGAATACACATTGCTGAAAATTTCCAATGCCATATCCAGTTTTCCATCCATTTCGTGGTTGATTGTTTGCATCATCAACAACGAAATCTCTTCGTGGCTTACTCCGCTTACCAAACTGTGTTCCAACGTATGTGAAAATGGACCATGCCCTATATCGTGCAACAAGATGCAGGCACGAACCGCTTCGGCCTCTGCTGAAGTGATTTCCTGCCCGGCATCACGCAATTGAGTGATGGCTTCACCCATAAGATGCATTGCACCCAACGAATGTTGCATGCGGGTATGTTGAGCACCGGGATAAACAAACGATGCCAACCCCAATTGTTTGATTCGATTCAACCGCTGAAAGTATGGATGCTGAATTATATCGTACAAAAAATCATTCGGGATATTGATAAATCCAAAAACCGGGTCGTTGATTATTTTGCGCTTGTTGATTTTTTTCACTTCTTTTTCTAAAGTTAGTTCTTTAAAATTTCTACAAGCCACTTCCAGCACTTTTCAGTTGAGCTAATGCTTAGTCGCTCATCAGGTGAATGAACACCGTACATTTGAGGTCCAATCGAAATCATGTCGAGATATGGATATTTTTCCAAAAATAAGCCGCATTCAAGTCCGGCATGAATGGCACGGATTTTTGGCTCTTCGCCAAACAATTTATGATAACTTGCTTGTGCAGTTTTCAAAACGTCCGATTTCAGGTTTGGTTTCCATCCGGGATAGCCATCACCATGCGTTACATTTGCTCCCGCTAAAGCAAATACTGCTTCAACCTGCTGCATAATGTCGTATTTCGACGATTCTACCGAACTGCGTTGACTGGTGGTAATCAGGATGGTGTTTCCTTCTTTCATCTTTACCGAAGCCAGGTTAGTGGAAGTCTCCACCAAATCTTTCATGTCGTGACTCATGGCAATAACGCCGTGAGCACAAGCATAAAGCGCATTCAACAATGCATTTGAGGTTTTTTTGTCAATTACAGTTTCAGGTACCGTTTCCGATTCCAGCGAAAGCGCCATTTTGGGTTCCACATCGCTTAATTCAATTTCCAAATCATTAATAAAATGATTGAAAAGCACGCGCACATTTTCTTTTTCAGCCCACGGCACACAAGCCACTGCCACTGCTTCGCGTGCTATGGCATTTCGCAGATTCCCTCCGTCGAAACTTGCTAAACGTAAATCAGTTTGTTTATTTAGTATCCACAAAAAACGATTCAGGATTTTATTGGCATTACCGCGACCTTTCTCAATATCATCGCCCGAATGACCACCCGTCAGCCCTTTTACCGAAATGCTAAATGCAAAATAATTATCAGGCGTTTTTTCGGGTTGGTAAGTCATTGTTGCTGTTGTATCAATGCCACCGGCGCATCCTACAAACACCTCGCCATCGTCTTCCGAATCGAGGTTGATAAGCACTTCGCCACTCAGAAAATTTTGTTCCAGGGCAAAGGCACCTGTCAGTCCGGTTTCTTCATCCACCGTAAAAAGGCATTCCAGTGCCGGATGTTTCAATTCATCCGAAGCCAATACTGCCAGCATCATGGCCATTCCTATTCCGTTATCACCTCCAAGTGTAGTTCCACGCGCTTTTACCCAATCGTCCTCAATATAAGTTTGAATCGAATCTGTATCGAAATTAAAAATAGTATCGCTATTTTTCTCACACACCATGTCGATATGAGCCTGCAGGATGGTGGTTCTTTTGTTCTCAAAGCCTTTAGTGGCAGCTTTGCAAATCAGCACATTTCCTGCCTTGTCAGATTTAGTAATTAGTTTGTTCTTTTCTCCAAACGATTTTAAATAGGCTATTATCTGTTCTTCTTTTTTCGAAGGACGGGGTATTTGAGTTATCTCGTGGAAAAAATGCCATACGGCTTTGGGTTGTAGTGTTTTCATACAGTAAATTGTAATTTGTAAAAATCAAGGATTACAAAGATAATTAAAATTGAGAAACTTGCGGTTAGATTTAAGCAGAAATAGTGAATTGGAAAGTGGAATGGAGGATTTTATTTGCCATAACCCCGTTCAACTTAGCACAGTTAGATGCATGACAGGCAATCAAAGTCCGTGAAGTGGAACTATCTCAGCATTTTAGAATAGCAAAAGTCTCCACCATTTATCCAGTCCCGAATAGCTGTCCGGATATTTGGTCAGATTTGGAGTAGTTTTTTATAGTATCTATAAATAAACCTCATTATACCTTAACTTCATCTAGAAATTATAAATTTATTTTGATTCCTATTTATATCTATTAGATATCGTTTATTTTAATAAATATACTGTATATATACGGTTGATATATGATATATATAGGATATATATACTGTATTTTCATATACTGTACGACTGCGGTGCATTATTCATGCGGTGATTAATTGGAGTAAGATTACATTAGATTCTTTGTAATTTCTCACCGTTTCTCATTTTCCTTACTTTTTTGTATATTTGCACTTTATCCGAATTTGGAATAA
>CAZTDH010000034.1:0-17475 GCA_964612615.1 uncultured Paludibacter sp.
TGTCAAATATTTGATATCAAACACTTAATAATCTATTTTAGATAAACTCTATTATATGAAAAAAATATACCTTATTCTTTATTATGGCATTGCGCAGTATTTGCCTAAATCTAACCGTACATTAGGTAAGCTATCAATGCAGATTAGACGATTTTTGTGTAAAAATATTTTTTCATCGTGTGGTGATAGATTAGTTGTTGAAAAAAAAGCATATTTTGGTAATGGAAAGGATTTCACAGTCGGTAATGAGGGGGGTATCGGTTATAATTTTAAGTCATTAAACCGTATTGTAAAGATAGGAAATTATCTGATGATGGCAGAAGATGTTCTATTTATTGGAGGCGGACATGATTTTAGCAGAATAGATATCCCTATGGGTCATCAATACGATTTACCTAAAACTCCACTCACAATTGACGATGATGTCTGGATTGGAGCAAGAGCCATAATACTCCCCGGGTGCAAGCGGATTGGTAAGGGAGCAATAATCGGTGCTGGCTCAGTTGTGACTAAAGATGTACCTGATTATGCAATAGTTGGTGGAAATCCAGCAAGAATTATAAAGTACAGAAAATAGTTGAGAATTGACTGTTAATAGTTCTGAGTGGGGAATTTTAAGTAATTCTTCTTTTAGTCGTTGATTGTTGGTTTGTTTAAATTCGTTTTGAATAACAAATAGGTTTTTTTAGTAGTTTTGCAAAAATAATAATTATTAATCCTAATTCTAATTCTAATTCTAATTCACAGGGTTCTTATACCCCAAAAAGTATTTAAAATGAAGATTTATACCGGAGTTTCAGAAATTAAACAAGTAGATTGGGACGAATTAGTGGTCAGTTCTCCAACTGCATCTTTTTTTCAAACTCCTGAATGTTATGATTTCTTTGATTCTTTATCATTTATGAAACCTTTTGTATATGGTGTTTCAGAGAAGGATATGCTGGTAGGTGTCATTTGTGGTTATATTATTTCTGACGGGAATTTATTAAAACAATTTTTAAGCAGAAGAGCCATTATTTGTGGTGGGCCAATGCTTCATCCAGAAATATCAAGCAAGGCTTTAAGTGCGTTGTTATGTGCTACTAAAGCAGGACTAAATAACAGAGCAATATATTTAGAGTTCAGGAATTATAATGATTATTCTACTTATAAATCGGTTTTTAAAGAAGTTGGTTTTGAGTATTATGAACATCTTAATTTTCACGTTGCTACACCCAATGAAGATTTCGCATTGATGCAGCTAAACACAACTAAACGAAGAGATGTAAGGTTAACAAGGAAATCGGGTGCAGACTGGTTTGAAACCAAAAGTCAAAGAGATTTGGTTGATTATTATACATTGTTGGAACATTTATATAAAATCAAGGTCAAAACCCCTTTATATCCAATTGAGTTTTTTGAGAAACTCATACAACTTCCTAATGGTAAGCTTTTTGTAGTAAAATATGAAGGTAAAGTAATAGGAGGAAGTGTATGTGTAATATTAGCCGGACGAATTGTTTACGAATGGTTTGTTTGTGGTCAAGATGGTAGATTTAAAAATATATTTCCATCTACTGTTGCTACTTGGGCAGCCATCCAATATGCTGCCCAAAATGGAATAAATCGATTTGACATGATGGGTGCAGGTAAGCCCGGAGATGATTATGGTGTGAGAGAATTCAAATCAAAATTTGGAGGCGAATTAGTTGAGAATGGTAGATTCATTTTTGTTTATAATTCAATATTATTTAAGATAGGAAAGAAAGGGGTTGACTTATATAAAAATGGGTTTAGAAAAATGACAAATAAACCCAAACCTGATTACAGTTATTCAATTGAAACTAATCCTCTCAAAATAGATAAACAAGCTTGGGTTGAATTTATTGACAATCACCCAAATGGAAATGTTTTTCACACACCTGAAATGTATGTTGTTTATCTGAATACGCCCAAATTCAGTCCTTTAGTATTAATTGCACTTGATAAAAATGATAATATTGTTGGATGCTTAATGTCTGTAATTCAACGGGAATACAAAGGATTAATAGGAGAGTTTACAACCCGATCAATTATATTTGGTGGTCCTTTAACCGAAAATAATTCAACAGTAATTACAGATGTATTACTTAAAAAATATAATGAAATTGTAAAATCCAAGGCTATTTATTCTCAATTTAGAAATTTATTTGATACTACTCAACTTGCAAACATTTTTACTAAGAATGGTTATCATTTTGATGAACATCTTGATATTTTGTTAGATCTAACTGTTAGTGTGGATGAACTTGAACATAAATTACATAAAGAAAGAAAACGTAATATAGCTAAAGCTGAAAAGGAGGGGCTTGTTTTTAGACAACTTACTGAAAAAGAAGAGATCAATGATGTTGTTTTGTTGTTAAAAAAAACATATGATCGTGTTAAAGTTCCAATGTCATACGAAGAGTTATTTATACAATCAAAGAATATTTTAGGCAATAAAGTGAATTTCTTTGGTGCATACTACGATGGGAAAATGATTGCCGGACAAGTCCGCCTATGTTATAAAGATACAGTATATGCATGGTATTCGGGAAGCGATTCTGATTATTTTAGCAAAAAGCCAAATGATTTTTTGTTATGGAATGTTTTGCTTTGGTCAAAACAAAACAATTATAAAACTTTTGATTTTGGTGGAGCAGGTAAACCTGATATTCCTTTTGGGGTGAGAGACTATAAACTGAAGTTTGGTGGTGAATTGGTTGGATATGGTAGGTATGAGATTACACATAAACCTTTGTTAATGGCTATTGGGAAAAATGCATACGAATTATATAAACGAAAAATGATATGATAGGATTAGTGCCTAGATTGAACATCAATTACGGGTTTTTTGATGCATTTATTGCACTCAAATCTATTGTTACAAAATTACCTAAATCAGAATCAAATTATTTCTATCTAAACCATGCCCGAACAGGCTTACGCATTGCTTTGTCATCATTAAACTTACCAAAAGGATCAAAAGTTGGTGTGATGGTTTATAATTGTTATACTGTTATGAATGCAGTTAGAACTGCTGGTTTAGAAATTGAATTTATAGATGTAAATAATGATTTCAGTTTAGATATTCAAGATTTAAGGAAGAAAAAAAACAATATTAGTGCAATTATTGTAACTCATTTATTTGGAATACCAAACAATATTGACATTATTAAAGCAATTTGTCCGGACTTACCAATCATAGAAGATTGTGCACACGCTTTTTTATCTACAATAAATGGAATTGAATCAGGAAGTACTAGCGACATGGCTATTTTTTCAATGGGATTAGGAAAGTTTCCTTCTATTGGACCAGGTGGTTTTTTGGTAGTCAATAATTTAATGTATCAAGATGAAGTCTTTAAACAGGTTGAAAATCTTGAGAGACCTTCATTGAAACGTGAATTGACGAATATATTAAAGAGTTTAATGCTTGGAATTTTACATAACTCAATAGTTTATAAGTTTTTCAGTAAACCGGTCTTAAAGGAAAGAAACAATGATGTGGATGATGAAATTAAATATGATAATTATGAAAGTCTTATTCTTAAATCCAGTTTAGGTTTGTTTTTTGCACGGAAAAAGAATTTTCAGTTTTATTTGTATAAACAGAAACAAAATAGAGAAATTATAATTGCAGCCTTAAATTCAACTAATATAATAAATAAACTCTCTGAATCAGGCTTTTATGAGCCAAATGGATTTATGGTTCCTTTTCTAGTTCAAAACAGATCGCAATATATCACGATATTTCAGAAAAATCACATAGAATTAGGGAGTCATTTTTCTAAATCAATTCAATGGGCAACAAAGTTTGGATATACTCATGGGTACTGTAGTAATGCAGAAAAATTATGTATGCATATGGTAGTCTGCCCCAGCCATTACAAATTGAAACAAAAACATATTAAATTAATAAAACAATTAATAGTAAATACATTATGAGTAAATATCTTTTTATGATAAGCCATCCAGCACATTTTCATATGTTTAAACACACAATGAATAATTTACAAAAAGATGGTCATGAGATTGTAGCCGTGATTAGACCGAAAGATGTTTTGGAACAGTTATGTATTGATTATGGTCTTGATTTTTATAAAACCAAAGATCGTCCAAAAAAATGGGGAATGTTTGGTTTAGGACTTTCGTTGATTGGTAAGACTTTAGAGGTATTGAGAATAGTCAACAAGTCAAAGCCCGATTTGTTAATAGGTTCAGATGGAGTTTTAGCAATTATTGGTAAGCTTAAGGGACTTCCGGCTTTCGAATGTTTTGAGGATGATGCACAAGCCATTAAATTATATTCATACATGTTTTTCCCAATATTTACTCATCTTATAGCTCCAGATGTTTGTGATGCATGGCATTGGAATTACAAGAAAACAAGTTACAAAAGCTACCATGAACTAGGTTACCTGCATCCTAATCAGTTTACCCCTGATAGATCAGTTGTAGAAAAATACTTTCGATCTACTGAACCCTATTTTATTATTCGTTTTGCAAAACTTACAGCTCATCATGATGTTGGAATTCAGGGCATGACTACTGAAATTGCAGAAGAAGTTATAAAAATACTTTCCAACCATGGAAGAATATATATTACTTCTGAACGTGAGTTGGAATCTCAGTTTGAAAAATTCAGAATAAGGATTAATCCCCTCGATATGCATCATGTTATGGCATTTGCAAGCATGTATATAGGTGATAGTCAAACTATGGCTGCAGAGGCAGGAGTATTAGGAACTCCATTTGTGCGTTTCAATGATTTTGTTGGTGAATTATCTTATCTGAATGAAATTGAAAACTATTATCATTTAGGATACGGACATAAAACTAATGACGTTGACGGTTTTTACAAATCAATTCAAAAATGGATTACAACTCCTGAGAGAAAGGAAATTTGTAAAGAAAGGCAGCAGAAGCTTTTTGCTGATAAAATAGATTATGCTAAATTTTTAACTTGGTTCATTGAAAATTATCCACAAAGTGTGAATGTTATGAAAGAAAATCCAGAGTATCAATTCAGATTTAAATGAAAACTAAAATATGAAAAAACTGATTTTAGTAGCTGGAGCTCGTCCTAATTTTATGAAAATTGCTCCTTTGATGCATGCATTAAAAGGGAATTCAAGTATAAAACCCATACTGGTTCATACTGGTCAACATTATGATGTAAAAATGTCGGGTCAGTTCTTCGAAGAATTAAATATTCCTGCACCGGATATGAATCTGGAAGTAGGTTCGGCAAGTCATGCAGTACAAACTGCTCGGATTATGGAAGGCTTTGAACAGGTTTGTTTGAAAGAACAACCCGATTATGTCCTAGTTGTTGGCGATGTGAACAGTACTGCAGCATGTACATTAGTAGCTTCGAAAATGGGAATAAAAACGATACATTACGAAGCAGGATTGCGAAGTAATGACCGTACTATGCCGGAGGAAATAAACCGATTGGTTACTGATGCCATTAGCGATTATTTTATTACTACGAGTATTGATGCTGATGAAAATTTGATACATGAAGGAATTCCGGCCGAGAAGATATATATGCTTGGCAATCTAATGATTGATTCGCTCGTTGAGCAGTTGCCAAAAGCCAGATTGACTAATTTGACATTTAAGCTACTTAACAATGAAACGGATATTCAACTCGGAAAGGAATTTTGTGAGGGCAACTATGGAGTCCTGACTTTTCACCGTCCGGGAAATGTAGATGATAAGCAAAGTCTCACAAAACTAGTTCAGTTATGGGGCGAAATTTCGAATTCAATTCCATTGGTCTTTCCTGTTCACCCACGTACATATAAAAATATCTTGCAATTCGGTTTGCAACAGCTTATCGACAGCTATACTAATTTATTTTTTATAGAACCACTTGGTTATCTTCAGTTTATACACTTGGTTAGCCGATCTGCATTTGCTTTAACGGATTCGGGAGGTATACAAGAAGAAACCACTTATCTGAATATTCCCTGTTTGACTGTGAGACCTAATACCGAACGCCCCGTTACAGTATGGGAGGGAAGTAATAAACTGATAAAACTAGATGAAATAGTTTCTGAAGTTCAACTAATTGTTGATGGTAAAGGAAAACATGGAAGTAATCCTAAATACTGGGATGGCCACACAGCCGAACGTATAGTGAAAATGATTGAGAAATTATGAACGATTTTACATTGACAATATACCGAAAACTGCTTCAGGCATTACTTGATTCAGGTTATTCGTTCTATACATTTGAGCAATGGTGTGATAGCAAAGCCAGTGGGAAGTACGTGATTTTACGTCATGATGTAGATCTAAAGGCCGGACATTCCTTTGCAACGGCTCAGATAGAGGCAAAACTTGGAATCGTAGCATCCTATTATTTTAGAGTTGTTCCACAAAGTAATCAACCGAAAATAATAAAGGCTATAGCTTTATTGGGACATGAAATTGGCTATCATTACGAAGACTTAGCTATATGCAATGGAAATTTAGAAGAGTCAATCGTGCATTTTCAAAAACAATTGGCTCACTTCCGACAATTCTATCCTGTAAGAACAATTTGTATGCATGGAAGTCCTACTTCCAAATGGGATAATCGTGATCTTTGGAAAAATAATGATTATCGTGATTATGAAATAATTGGAGAACCCTATTTTGATTTTTTGACTACTAAATCTTCAACTGAAGACTTAAAAATAGAGCCTGCTTTGTATCTTACTGACACAGGTAGAATGTGGGATGGTGATAAGTACAATATTCGTGATAAAGCAACAATTTCAGTTTCAGAGAAAAAGGTTGGTGAAGAGGTTATTATTCACTCTACATTTGATTTTATTAATTGGCTTGCTAAAGGAAATACTGCAAATGCTTTAATGATCACAACTCACCCGCAACGTTGGACAGATAACCTATTGGAATGGATAATAGAGTATGTAGCACAACATCTTAAAAACGTTATTAAACGCATAATAACTCACCATTAGTACAATTTACATGTTTAATAAATGTTTACGTTTTGTCTGTAGTGATTAAAAAAACAAAATAGAAAATAAGATCAATCTCACAAAGCTAAGCAAAATATAACATGTTTAATTTTTAGGTAGTAATAACTTTCTGAAGAATTGAAATTTATTGCTTCGACAAAGTGGTAAATAATACTACAAAAAATATATTTAGAAAATAAATATAAATTAATATTGCATTTAAGTTATTGTAATTCAGAATTATAGCTCTAAACTTATATGTAAATTCTATTTAGTTTCAAATAAACAAATATTAAGCTATGGTTATACTTGATTTGTTGTAGTAAAAATTCTTTGCTAATAATACTATATACCACAAAATGCTTATTATCAATGGATTACGATAATTAATTACATTTGTGCAGATAATAAACATATCTGCACAAAATGACAAATAGCGAGAATACATTACTTATTTGGGTACTATCAATAGCCGGTCTTCTTTTGGCTGTGTTGTATTCTCCCCTAGGCAGTCCCGATTTATATCATCCCCGGAAATACTTTTTAGAAAATCAATGTGTCAACTTCAATGTGACACCTATTTCTCATGGCTCTAAAGATGTTAGCTCAATAAACTCAAAAGTAAGTTCAATAAAAAGTAATGTAGGTTCGCTTAGTACTGTAAAGAATTCCCCTAAAGGAAAAGGCAATAACTCAAATCAGGATACTGAATTAAATGTTCCAAATGAAAATCGAAAGAAACGAAGTAATTATAAAACTTCAGGTTCTCCAGATTCGAAAACTCAGAATGGAAGTGCAGTTTCAACACAAGTTATAAAATCAGAAGCTTCAACTACCAATTCTGAAACGTCGAATTCAAATAATGCTAATTATGCAAATAATAAAGGAGCAGGTAATGGGGTATCTGGCGAAACAACAACAGTAGGTTCAAACAAAAATTCTAATAATACTTCATATTCACAAAACTCAGGAGTAACAGGGTTAAGCTCAAATTTGTCAGCCATGGATTCAACAACTCTTTTGGCTAGTAACTATTCTGCCAGAAAAACGACAGAATTTATTGATCCTGGAATTGGTGATCCTGTTGGTGAACCTGTTCCAATTCCTGAAGGTTGGAGTTGTTTGGCATTGTTTGCAATGTCATATTGTATCTATATCTTTCTCAAAAACAAGAAATTTAAAACTGCAAACATTTAAGAAATATTTTAGAATAGATTTTTATTATTACAAAATACTCCGGTTGATCAATTTCAGCCGGAGTATTTAATTTGGTACTTTATTCTTTCTTTTTTTGCTCAGTCTTTTTCAATTTCTTTGCAGTTTTTTTAGCCGTTTTCTCAGCCATTTTTTTTTCTTTGAGCATTTTTTTTGCTATACGACGTTCTTCAAGTACTTTTTTTAGATATTCTCTGTATGGTTCTATATATCTTTTTCGTTTGGTTTCGAGCAAATCTGCAATTGTTATCATTATTCCGGTTTCAAATACCGAACCAAAATCAGGATCGAAAATGGAACCAAAAAACCGCATGGTATGACTCAATCCAATATACGCGTTGAACAAAGGTGGAATAATTTCACCTTCTGAACGTATAGCTTTCTGAAGTGCCTTGTAATCAGATGAACTGTCGTCACCGGTGAAAATTTCCAACGCAATCTGATTCGATTTTTTGCTGACATGTATTATGTCTTTTGGAATTATCATTTTATCGGGGTCAGGAAAATACCGATACATATACTCATAAATTAACTCCCTCGCCACAACCGGATAATGCTCGTAGATTGTTACTTTACCAATAAAATAACGGGCATTATTAATGGTGTGTGTTAAAGCTCCAAGGCCATCCCACAAATTATCCAGGGCAAACAGGCTTTTCATTCCCATTTTGGATGTTTGATAATCTGGCTGAACAAATGCACGTCCCAGTTCAATAGTATAAGGTAGATATTCTTTAATAAATCTGGCGTTAAAAGTAAACAAATGGGACATTACAAATTTAGGTTGTCCTTCTTCATCAAAATCAACATCTGAACCTGCCAAATAACGATATCCCCCAACAATTTCCTCACCGGTTGGATCCCATACAATCAGTTGATAATAGGGTTTATCCATAAAATCATATTCATCCAGATCAATCTCTTCACCTGTGCCACCACCACTTGTACGAAAAGATAATTCTCTGAGTCTACCTATTTCGCGCATTATATTTGGCGAATTATGAGCCGTAATAACATAAATATCATTATGGGCTTTATTGGTCGGGCGGAGAAATTTATCCTCGGTAAGTTCTCTTTTTAGAATCTCCCTGTCAATGGGTGGGATGATTGGTTTCATCATTAAAATGCTATTTGAAAAATCTAAAATATATGATATTGCAAAAGTAATTATTTTTTAATGTTTGTTTCTATTGAAGTTGATAATTTTGTCGAAAATTTAATAAAAAAACTGACAATTTAGTTGCCAAACACAAAACTAAGCAAATAAAAGTTACAAAAGGCTTCCGATTCGGAAGCCTTTTGTGCCTTTTAGTAAATTTTATGAATTTAGATTCGTTGAATATTTGCTCCAAGAGCGTTTAATCGTTTGTCAATATCCTGATAACCACGGTCAATCTGATCAATATTATGGATAATACTGGTTCCTTCGGCAGAGAGTGCTGCTATTAGCAGCGCAATTCCTGCACGAATATCAGGTGAACTCATGGTGGATGCCCGCAAATGGAGTTGATTTCCCTGACCAATAACGGTGGCACGGTGAGGATCACAAAGAATAATCTGAGCACCCATATCTATCAGTTTATCAACGAAAAACAGGCGACTTTCGAACATTTTCTGGTGAATCAAAACGCTTCCTGTGGCTTTGGCAGCTATTACCAGAAAAACGCTTAATAAGTCCGGCGTAAGTCCCGGCCAGGGTGCATCGGCAATGGTCATAATAGAACCATCTATAAATGATTCAATCGTGTAACTTTCCTGACGCGGAATATAAATATCATCGCCAATTTGTTCCAATTGGATTCCCAAACGGCGAAAACTATCAGGGATAATTCCCAATTCGTGGTAAGCCACATTTTTAATTGTGATTTCAGAAGCTGTCATGGCTGCCATACCTATGAAACTGCCCACTTCAATCATATCGGGTAAAATGCGGTGTGAACATCCTTTCAGCGATTTTACACCTTTAATGCTGAGTAAATTTGAGCCGACACCTGAAATATCAGCACCCATTGAATTCAACATTTTACAAAGTTGTTGCAAATAGGGTTCGCAGGCAGCATTATAAATGGTTGTAACACCTTCGGCCAATACGGCTGCCATAAGAATATTGGCTGTTCCTGTAACTGAAGCTTCGTCCAGCAACATATAACAACCTCTTAATTTCTCAGCATGAATTTCGTAACGCTTCGCATCGGGGTCATAATGGAAATCGGCACCAAGTTTCTGAATTCCCAAAAAGTGAGTATCCAAACGTCGACGACCAATTTTGTCACCACCCGGTTTAGGAATAATGGCTTTGCCAAAACGAGCAACCATTGGCCCTACAATCATGACAGAACCACGTAGGGCAGCACTTTTTGTATAGAAATCTTCCGATTGTAGATAATCAAGATTTACTTTGTCGGCCTTAAAGCTGTAGGTGTCTGTATCAATCCGGTTAACTTCCACGCCCATATCGCTCAATAAACCAATCAGGTTATTGACATCTAAAATATCAGGAATGTTAGAAATGGTAATGGTTTCAGAAGTTAGCAGAACAGCACAAATAACCTGCAATGCTTCGTTTTTGGCTCCTTGGGGAGTAATAGAGCCTGAAAGTCGGTGTCCACCTTCGATTTTAAATGATGCCATAATTTTTTGTTGACAGTTTATAGTTAATAGTTATCAACTGCTATCAACTATCCGCTCGGCTATGCCGCTTGGCTTGCCAAGAATTATAAACTATTTTTTCTTGCGTGGTTTGTTCTTTTTATTGAAGAGAACGTCTTTCGATTCAACAAGTTTGAAGAAATCTTCTGAAATGTCGAGTTTCCCTTTTGAAAGTAACCGTAAATCATCAAAAATCTTTCTATCATCAACTACTTCCTTATTCCAGGTAAGGAAGCATTTTTTCATCTGATTGGCAATCAGTCGAATAAGTTCATTTTTTTCTTCACCTTCAGGATATTCAGCCACTTTTTCAATCATTTCTTCAAGCGTTCGACCATAGTGCATATAGCGTATTCTTGAATTTTTGTATGGGATTGATTCCGGTTTGGTGTATAGATTTTCCTGTTGCAGAATTTCATAAGGGAAATCAATATCGAGTTTAAAATCAGACATAATGGCCACATGATCCCACAGTTTGTGTTTGAAATCATTCACGTCGCGCAGGTATGGGAATAAATTGCCCATTATATTTATTATCGTTTTTACGCAGCGGGTGCGTTCTTCGCGGTCTTCTATGGTAAGGGCATACGAAACCATTTGTTGTATGTTTCGCCCATATTCTGGCATTATCAATTTTCCCTCTAAAGTCGTATATTCCATGTTTTTGCTTAGGATGAATTTTAAAATACAAAAGTAGTGATTTTTATTGGTATTTTGGTTCGGTAGATTATAGCTTGGTTGATTAAGTTGATTGGTTTATTTGCTTACTGCCGACTAAAAACTAACGACTAGAAACTACTTCACTTCTTTCACCAGATAAATCATAGTGGGGTAGTGGTCGCTGTAACCGTTCAACCATACACCGCCTGCATGTGTACGCATAGGTGTTCCCTTATACCGTCCTTCCTGCTGAGTAAGGAAACTGCGGTTGAATACTTCTGCTTTCCAAAATTTCAGTTTGCTGCGGTCGGCATGAGCCAATTCAGACGAAATCATAATTTGGTCGAACATATTCCACTGGTCATTATAAGCAAGCGAACCAACACCCATTTCAAGGGTTTTCCACAGCGTATTGTACATGTAATCAGCTTTCACGTCGGTTATTTCTTTTTTTGCTTTCATTACTTTAACACAACTTTCGTTGTATGGATCATCATTTAAGTCACCCATTACAATAACTTTAGCTTTCGGGTCAATCTTTAAAAGTGAATCAACAATTGATCGGGTAAGAGCAGCTGCAGCATTACGTTTCGGACGTGATGCTTCTTCACCTCCCAAACGTGATGGCCAGTGATTGACAATTACATGCACTTTTTCGCCTTGTAAATAACCACTCACCATTAACTGATCGCGTGTACGGAAAGATGTGTCATTTGGTAAGTGTAGACGATAGGATTTGCTGTTAGACACCGTAAATTGTCTTGGATTGTAAAGCAAAGCCACATCCACGCCCCGTCGGTCAATTCCTTCGTAATGTACAATCCCGAGTGAGCGTTTGGCTAAAGCAGGTTGTTTTATTAAATCATTAAGTACCCCGCGATTTTCAATTTCTGAGAGTCCAATCATGGCCACTCCCTGAGATGAATAATCCAATCCGATTTGTGAAATAGCATACGACATGTGTTCCAGTTTGGCTTTATATTTCTGCGTACCCCATTTCATAGCGCCGGTAGGAGTATATTCATAGTCATTCACATTATCCTGGTGAATAGTATCGAAAAAGTTCTCGTTGTTATAAAATGCCACACAACTAACCTGTACGCTAACTTTCTCTTTTGTTGTGGATTGAGTAGTATTTTTGTCAGGAGTGAATGCACTAAAAATAAGAATAGAGCCTAATAAGAACGGAGCAAAAATTAATTTTCTCATAATAAAAATTGTTGTAAAATTGAATATATATAAACAGATGACAAAAGTGAGAAAAAAAAGTGAAACAAAAAAATGAAGGATAAAAATAACAATTTTGAAGTTGTTACTTACAATCTGTAAGCGGTTTGAAATGGTTAAACATTTTCGATTCAAGAAATGCTTACTGTTTTATAAACTAATGATAATCAAGGTATAGAAGATGATAAAATAATTATTATTGATATATAAATTGATATATTTACTTGTTGATGCCAAAGTTGAACCGAAATTTTTCTTGTATATTTATGTGATATATTGAAAATTTGTTGTAAATTGCGAACCTTTTCGCCCAAAATCAAGGGTTCTAGTAACAATAATTAAGAATTGAATTTCATAAACAATTTAGAATCAATCGTATGAGAAAACTATCGTTGATACTTTTAGTATCGTTACTGACATCTTTAACGCTTATGGCTCAAACAAAAGCCAAAGGAGTGATAAAAGTTGCCGGTACAGGAAGTCCGCTTGCCGGGGTAACTGTCACCTTATTACAACAAAACATTTCAACACAAACCAATGCCAAAGGAGAATTTGTTTTGAGCTATCTTCAGGCGGGGGATGAGGAATTAAGTATCACAATGGTAGGGTACTTTACTCAGATTAAGTTAGTGAACCTGAAACCCAATACAGATAACGATTTTGGTGTTATAGAGCTTAAAGCAGATGCTCAGGAAGAAGTCAAACAAGAAACGACCCTTCAATTAAGCGAAAAAGAATTGACCGAAGAGGAGGGACGTGTTTCTCAGAATACTTCAACGGCCTTATCTTCAAAAGGAGATATATATAATTCTCAGGCAAGTTATTCTTTTAGCCCGATGCGTTTTAATGTACGTGGTTATGATAACGATTATGAATCAACCTATATTAATGGTATCCATTTTAATGGTATGGAAAGAGGAGGATTTAATTATTCAGCTTTTGGTGGTTTAAATGATGCCATGAGAAACCAGGATAATGTGGATGGTTTAAGTGCTAATTCATTTAGTTTCGGAAATTTAGGTGGTGCAACCAATATTAATACGAAAGCATCGAGCTATGCTGCAGGTTCAAAGGGAGGTGTAGCATTTTCGAACAGATCGTATAAAGTACGCGGATCGTTTTTGCATTCTACCGGATTGCTATCTAATGGTTGGGCATTTACAGGTTCAGCTGCTGTTCGATGGGCTGACGAAGGAGTGACTGAAGGCACTTTCTACAAATCTTTTGGTTACTTTCTATCAGCAGAAAAGATTTTTAATAAGCAACACAGTTTATCTCTTGTTACTTTTGGATCACCAACTGAACGTGGTCAAAGTTCATCAGCCACCGATGAGGTCTATTCTTTAGCAAATTCAACCTATTATAATTCATATTGGGGATTTCAGAATGGTCAGAAAAGAAATTCTCGTATAGTTAAGAGTTTCGATCCAACTGTCATTCTATCTCATGAGTTTAAAATTGATGACAAACAAATGTTAAGAACTGGTGTTGCATTTCATTATAGCTTATACAGCAACTCGGCTCTTAATTTTTTCAATGCTCCTGATCCACGACCAGATTATTATCGTAATTTACCAAGTTATAAATACGATGGTCAGGTTGCCCTGGATGGAAGTGTTAATGGGTTTCCAAACAACGATATAGCAAATGAAGAAATAAAAAACTGGAGTGATAGAAATCCTCAGATAACACAAATTGACTGGAATACCCTATATCAGGCTAATTACAGAAACAATGAAAAGAATCCAACAGCTAATGCAAAATACGCATTGGAACGTCGCCATAACGATTTGATGGAAACAACTTTTAATTCTACTTACACTAATCAGTTAAATAAGAAATTAAAAATCACTGCCGGCGTTGAAGCTAAATCTTCGAAAGGAATCCATTATAAAACGATGGATGATCTGATGGGAGCTAATCAATGGATTGATATTGACCAATTTGCTGAACGTGATTTAACAGGTTTGTTATTGGGAAAAGATCCAAGTATTTCACAGAATGATTTACGAAATCCTAATAGAATTATTAAAAATGGTGATAAATTTGGTTATGATTACGACATTGATATACTTATGGCAAATGCGTTTGTGCAAAATCAATGGACTTTATCAAGCGTAGATTTATATTATGCAGCGAAAGTTACTTATACCGAATTCAGTAGATTCGGTCGTATGGAAAATGGTAGAGCAAAAGCTGACAGTGCTCAATCCTATGGTCGGGGTACAACATGGTCGAAAGTTACACCATCTCTAAAAGCCGGACTTACCTATAAAATAAACAGCAGAAACAGAATAGAATTAAATGGGTTAGCCGAATATAAAGCACCAATTCCAAATAATGCGTATGTTTCACCTCGTATAAAAGATGGATTTGTTCCCGGAATTGATCAGGAAAAGATTTTATCTTATGATTTAACCTACTCATTTTCTTATCCGGGTATAAGAGGTCGAATTACCGGATTTGAAACCTATTCACAAGATGGAATAGAACTGTCATCTTACTATGATGATAGCTATCAAACATTTATCAATCATTCTTTATCGGGAGTAAATAAGCTTTATAGTGGTATTGAACTTGGATTGGAAGTGAAATTGAACAGCAGTTTTAAACTGACTCTTGCCGGAACAATTTCAGATCATCATTATACCGATAGTGTAACAGGTGTTTTAAGTCCTGAAAATGGTGCATTTGCTGATGAAAGAGATATTGTTTTTCTGAAAGGAGTTAAACTCGCCAGCGGTCCACAAACTGCAGGAAGTATAGCGTTGGATTATTTTCACCCAAAAATGTGGTTTGCAACGCTGACTCTTAATTATTTTGATAATAATTACCTTGATATTGCACCTTTACGTTTTACTAAGAAGTACTATACAATGTATCAGTCTCAAATACAGAATGAAGTATTGGGAGCTCAGGAAAAATTGAAAGGTGGATTTATGTTGGATGCATCAGTAGGAAAAGTTATTTACCTGAAAAATCGTCAATCGTTGAATTTCAATTTAAGTGCCAATAATTTACTGGATTCGAAAATTAAAACAGGTGGTTTTCAGCAAGCTCGTGTAGATATTGACCATGGAGTGTTAACCGGAAATGTTTATAAATTCCCGCCAAAGTATTATTATGCTTTAGGAATTAATTTCTTTGCAACTATTTCATATAAATTTTAATCAAACTACAATTTCAAAAACATAAAATATGAAACCATATAGCATTATAACAATTATAATAACAACTGCCACTTTTCTATTCAGTAGTTGTAATGACAATTTTAAACCGATTGACCAATCGGATGTATTAGTAGATTCCGTAATAACTTCGTCGTCTATAAAAAAACTAATATCGGATTATTCAACTGATATAGGCGATTTACCAACCCGTATCCCATCCTTGTTTTCGGTGGATACCATTCCTTCAAATAAAGATGTAACAATCAGTGGCATTGTGATTTCGGATGATAATGAGGGAAATATTTATAAAAACATTGAAATCTACGATATTAAATCAAAAAGAGCATTGAAAATATCGGTAGATGCCGGTAACTTAAGTGCAATTTTTCCGGTTGGAACATTGATAACCCTTAATTGTAGTGGTTTGGCAATTGGAAAATATGCTCAAATGCTTCAACTTGGCATTGCTTATTACAATACTACATCAGGAAAAGTTGGTTTTGAAATTGGTCGGATACCATACACTACCTTCTTAACAAGAGTAAAAGTATATAAAAAAAATGTAGCTCCAGCGGCTCTGATAGATACCATGACTATAGCGCAAATACGTGCGTCAGGTCCGGAATTACACAATAGATTGGTATGTATAAAGAATGCCAATTTTACTCAAGCCGGAGCAGATTATGGAGCACCGGTTAAACTAACAACAAAAGGAGATTCAATTTTTGCACCTTCAACCAACGGTATAGGTTATCCTCAATCGCGTGAGATAAAGGATGCTACCGGTTCTATTTTTATTGCAACGAGTGAATATTCGAAATTTGCAAGAATCCCATTACCAACAACAACTATGGTTGGAAACATAACTGCTATCGTGGGCTGGTATAACGATAAAGATGCGGTTATAGCTCCTTCGAAAATATATCATCAGCTTACTTTGCGTTCACTGGGAGATTTGGGTAAAGGATTTGAGGGTTTCCATCAATTATATTACTAATATTCTAATAATTAAAAGATTATGAAAACTAATAAAATAATATACTTCTGTTTAACTGTAATGCTGTTTTACATTACATCTTGTAACAGTATCATTGAAACGCCACCGGCACCATCCATAAAACTGAGTACGGAAGCAAGTATATATGCAGAAACTTTTCAAAACGGATTGGGCCAGTTTACACAATTTAATGATTCGGGTAAACAAGTTTGGACATCGAGTAAATATCAATATGCAACTATATCGGGCAATGTAGATAATGTTCCGAATTCTAATTCAGACTGGTTAATTTCTCCTGCTGTTATCTTGCCAGATAGTGGTACCGTTACGTCTGTTTTTTCATTTGATTACGTCACCCGTGGGTTTGCGAATTTGTCTAACGATGTTTCGATATGGATTAGTTCAAATTATAAAGTAGATTCAATGCCATCTAAAGTCAAATGGACTAGATTGTACACTGTTGAACCGATGATAAATTCTACCGGTTGGACAATGTCAAATGCAGGTGATATTTCATTGAAAGCATTTGCAGGCAAAAAAGTAAATATAGCTTTCAAATACACTTCGACTAGCACTCAGG
>CAZTDH010000035.1:0-16995 GCA_964612615.1 uncultured Paludibacter sp.
AAAAATCATTTACGTATAAAATATTTTGTAGTGTTAGTGCTCTGGTCTGTGAAGATCGGGGCATTTTTTGTATTAAATAATTAAAAATAATGTTGTATAATTATATAACTTGTATTATCTTTGCAGAATGAAAAGAAGAATTAAGGCTTTTGGTGAACACTATCATAATTTCATGCAGACTCTTGGAGAAAAAGAAAAGCTTAAAAATGAAATACGTAGTGTCATTGCTAGAAACTGGTGATAGGATGCCGATTAAATTCATGAAGTTCATACGAGACGGGGTTTATGAATTGAGAATGGAATACAATAGCAATATTTACCGATTGTTTTTTATTTTTGATGATGGCAATGTTGTAATCCTATTCAATGGATTTCAAAAAAAGACACAGAAAACCCCTGATAATGAAATTGAAAAAGCATTGAAACTTAAAAAAGAGTATTATGAGCAAAAACAAAATTTATGATATTAGTGCTGAACTCGACCAAGAGTTTGGTGCACATGGTACAGCAGAACGAGCAAAGTTTGACGAAAATGCATATGCTTTTTATACTGCTCAAATTTTGCACGATGCACGCAAAGAAGTGAAAATTACACAGGCTGAACTAGCAAGCCGTATCGGTGTAAATAAAGGTTATATTTCACGGATAGAAAATGGATTGACAAGTCCAAATGTGAGCACATTCTACCGTATTGTAAATGCACTAGGCTTGCATATCGAGATAACAAAACCAATAATGTAAAATTTCATAACACGTCAGGTTTTACGGCAGGTTTTAGGAAAACCAGGGAAAACCAGTGATAATGTGATGAGGTTAAAACACTGAAAATGAAAACCATGGGAAACCAGTGGAAAGTTTAAATATTGACTCATAATCAGGGGGTCACTGGTTCAAGCCCAGTTGGACCACAATGAAAATCAAACACTTACACATTCAGTTGTGTAGGTGTTTTTTTGTTAACGCCAGGTTAACGCCAGGTTTTGAAGGAAATTAAGAGAAATGTCGTTTAAATTTAAACGAAACGAAAGGTAAACTTCCTGACAGGTGACAGAAAGTTAAAGTTTTAAACAGCCAGTTTTACATGGATTAAAATTCAGAATTGATGAAATTGTCGATTGTTATATGGTTAAATTGGATGATTTGTTTCACTTAAATTATTTGTAAACAAAGTAATTTAAAATCAACTTTAATTTGTATAGTCAATCATTGAATTGTCAATAGTATATAAAATCAAAAATAAAATACTACTTTTGTTATCTAATACTATAATTCAAATTTTGAGATTCAAAATATATATCAGCGATTATTGGATAATATTTATATAAGTACAATTGAGAGTTATAAATGAAAATAAAGTTATCAATAATACTACTTTTTTTAGTAACAGTATATGCTTTTGCAGACAGTACTGATTATGGTTTGTCTTTTAACTCTTACAATGAGATAAAAGAAAAAAGAACCTCTTTATGCCTTACCTCAGATAAAACTTTTCAACAAAACGACTATTTTTCTATAGAATTTAAAGTAAGGTTCAGTAAGGAAAAACAATCTTTTGGATATGTATTGAGAATTATTCAGGATAAAAAGACGAGTTTTGATTTGGTATTGAATAACCCTGTAAATGCAAATCGAAACTTGTATTTTATTTCAGGAGATGATATCTATTTTTCTTTCAACCCAAATACTAAAGCATTTGATAATGAAAACTGGAATACCGTTAAAATTGAATTCCTGACTAAAGCTAATAAAATTAAGTTTATATTAAATGGAAAAGAGAAGGACTTTGCTTATAAATTAAACCTTGGCAGTAAGATAGATGTTTATTTTGGGGCTAATGAAGATACAAAATTCACAACACACGATGTTCCTCCAATGGTTGTTAAAGATGTATTAATATATAAAGAACCGAAAACAATAAAATATGAATGGAAATTAGAGAAACACGAGGAAACTAAGGTTTATGATGAAAAGACTGGTTTAGCTGCCTACGTAAAAAACCCAAATTGGATTATTGATAGCAGAACCAAATGGCATAAAGAAAATACTATTAGTTTTGACTCTAAAGCTTATGCCGTTTATGATGGAAAGGAAACTATTTATTTTATAAGCAAAGCCATTCTGTTTAAATACTCCATTCAGAATAATACATATTCTGCTAAATCATTTACACCGCACTTAGCAACAGATAGTATTTCATGCCAATTTATTTTTGATGCAAAACAAAACGTAATCAAATATTATGATTTTGAAAATAAAATTGTATCCAATTACGATTTTGCAAACAATAAATGGAATACACCGATAAACAAGTCACAGCAACTTAAATATCAACATCACAATAGTTTCATTTCACCTATTGATTCTTCATTAGTTCAACTTTTTGGATATGGTTTTCATTTATACAACTCAGAGTTGTTAAAGTGTTCGAAGAATAAAGAATGGTTTAGTCAATCATTAGATTCTAAAATTCCACCACGATATTTAAGCGCTATTTCCGTGGTTGATTCCACTTTATTTGTTTATGGGGGTGTTGGAAACAAAACAGGAAAGCAAGAACAGGGTATATGTGTGTATAACGATTTATATAAGATTGATTTAAAAAACTATTCGGTTAAGAAAATATGGGATAGGCCAGTTGAAGAAGATGGTGAGGTAGCGGCTCGCAATTTAATTTTCAATAAAGAAAAGTCAGTTTTTTATGCACTTTGTTATACACCAAGTAAATACAAAACTCATCTTTTACTTAAAGAATTTGGTTTAACTAATACTGAAAGTAAAATTTTTGGAGATTCAATTCCATTTTTCTTTCAGGATACTGAATCTTTTGTTGATTTAATTCTTTGTAAATCAACATCGAAATTGTTAACAATAACAATTCATAAAGCTCAAGATGGAAAATATGAGGCAAATATCTTTTCATTGTCTTATCCACCACTTCAATTGTCAGATGTATCACAACCATTACATTTGACAATCAGAAATTATTGGTGGGAGATAGTTCTGTTAATTGTATTTATTTCAGGATTTATTGTTTTTTTGATTGTTTACAAAAGAAAAAGAAAAAGAGTCAATTCAGAAAATGACTTAACTATGGATGAAGCGCCTTTGTTCACCGATCTTTTTGACCAAAAAAATAAAATGCAAAAGGAAGGAATCTATTTGTTAGGTGGATTTCAGGTAATTAATAAAGAGTGCGTTGATATTACTGGTGAATTTACTCCAGTGATGAAATTATTACTTATTTCTATTATTCTATATACTTATAAGAATGGAAAAGGAATCTCGAATACTAAGATTAAAGACTTAATCTGGCCTGATAAATCTGAAGAAAGTGCACGTAATAACAGAAGTGTAAACGTAAGTAAACTAAGATTGTTGTTAAGTACATTAACTGACTTTGAAATTTCAAATGATAATAGTTATTGGACTATTGAATTAGGTGAAAATGCTTATTGTGATTATATCCAATCACTGAGTCTGCTTGAATCATTGCAAAAGAATCCCAATGTAACTGTTGAGCAAATTTTATATTTACTTCAAGTGATTTCTTCCGGCGAATTGTTACCTAATATTCAAATTGATTGGGCTGATAATTTTAAGGCTGAGTACTCAAATAATGTTATTGATGTACTACTTGAATTTAAAAATCATAAAAACTTTGTTGTAGATCCCCGCATTCAAATTGCAATTGCTGATGCCATATTAATTCTCGATACTTTAAACGAAGAGGCCATAAAATTGAAATGTTTAACCCTAATTAAATTAGGTCGTGTCAAAATTTCTAAAACCGTATTCGATTCGTTTAACAAAGAATACACAAACATAATGGGTGAAGAACTATCATCGTCTTTTGAGCAATTCATTAAAGAATAAGGTTAATAATTGGAATTATATTCTTTTTTCCTCGATTTATATTATGTTTTAACCTCCCATTAATCCTTTATTAAGTTTTCATTAAGGTGTAGCGTATATATTTGTAAAGTCTAAAGACTATTAGGCTTAAAATTCAATACGAAATGTCACAAAGTAAACTTAACTACACAATTGCATCAATATTTTTAGCTTTACCTTGGTGTAGTTCTATCGCCCAAAAATCAAAGTCTCCTAATATTCTGATAATAATGACAGACCAACAACGTTGGGATGCATTAAGATATTCAGGTGCTAATGATATTATTCAAACTCCCAACCTTGATAAACTAGCTCGTGAAGGTGCATATTTCTCACAAGCAAACAGCCCATGTCCGGTTTCAGGTCCAGCACGCACAAGCATACTTACCGGACGATTGATTGAAACAACAGGAATTCGAACCAATATGGACTCGGACAATGAAAAGAAGTGTGATTACAAAACATTTGATCAGATACTTGCTTCGAACGGTTATGTTTCTGAATATATTGGAAAATTTCATTCGCCCATGGATATGGCGCATGTGTATAGTAATCCATCTCAATATGGATACAAAGTTCCGGAACTCATTAAAAGCTGGGAGAAATTATATCATTTTTATTTAAACGAAAATACAAAAAAACGACAGCCGAATAGCAATGAATTAATCGATTTTAGTTTTTTCGATGGAACTACTTATAAGCCCTCTCCGATTGACAGAAGATTCGAAAAGCTACGTACAGGGCTAATAGCAGACTCAGAATTAAAAACCCGTCCTCTTTCTCAACCAGATCACAATGGTACTCTGAATTTAGATTCCCAATTTTCAATTACTGCAGTTCAAGGGAAGCAGACTATTGAGGCAATAGAACAATTAAAAAACAAAAAATTTGTAATCACTTGTTCGTTTCACTGTCCACACTCGCCTATTTTGCCAACAGAACCTTTTGCAAGCATGTACAAACCTTCTGAAATGCCTATTCCTAAAAGCATTTCAGATAAAATGGTTGGAAGCCCGTACATCAATGCAAATGGAAGACTATTGATGCCTGAATATGCCGATAGTGCTAAAATTGGATATATGATAGCAAACTATTACGCCCTTGTAACTGAACTAGATTCGTGGGTTGGTAAAATTATTGCCAAATTAGACGACCTCAAATTAAGAGACAACACACTCATTATTTTTATGAGCGATCATGGTGAAATGCTAGGTGCACATGGTATGCGTGAAAAAAATGTGTTCCTAGAAGAATCAGTTCGTGTGCCTCTTATTCTGAATTATCCATCTAAAATTTCAAGTCGGAAAGTTGATATTCCTGTTTCAACAGTTGATATTTTTTCAACAATTCTCGATTATGCAGGAATAAATGTTGAAAGTGATGGATATTCATTACGAAAATTAGCCAATGGGGATGCTCCTTCCATAGATTTTGCTGTTTCTGAATGGAATTGGGAAAATCAACAAACACCCAATTTAATGATTCGGACAAAAGATTGGAAATTGATGATTTCAAAAAACAACAATCAGAAAAATATGGATGCATTGTATGATTTGAAGAATGATCCTTATGAACTTAATAATTTGCTTTTTTCAAAAAGAGAAACATACAAAGAAATGGCGGAATCGTTGAAAGTAAAATTGTATAATTACTTAGTCAAAGTAAAATATTCCTATGCAGAAGATATTAAACAAAGAAGATTTTAGTAACAAAATATTTATATAAGAATGAAAAATGCATTAAGTAAAGTGTTTAGTCCATTATTAGTTGTAACACCAATAGTGCAACCAGTTGTTTGCTTTGCTCAACAAAAAACAGAAAGACCCAATATCATTTATGTACTGGTGGATGATTTGAGATGGGATGCCATGGGATTTACAGGAAGCTATCCATTTTTGAGAACGCCCAACATTGATAAGCTGAGAAAAGAAGGTGTTCATTTTGAAAACACTTTTTGCACTCATTCTCTTTCGGCACCTTCAAGAGCCAGTATGTTAACAGGCATGTTCCCGCAAACAAATGGTGTATCAACCAATCAGGAAGGGAGGGAATTTAATCCGGATATTACTCCTTCGTTTCCACAAATTTTGCAAGAGAATGGCTACAAAACGGCTTTTATCGGGAAATGGCACATGGCTGAGAGTAATAGTCCACGAAAAGGATTTGACTATTGGTGTAGCTTCTCAGGACAAGGCCGCTATTATAATAATATTCTCAATATAAATGGAAAAGAAATTGAAAATAAAAATTATATAACCGATGAACTGAATAATTATGCACTTGATTTTATTGAGAAAAATGCAGATAAACCTTTTTGTGTATATTTATCACATAAAGCAGTTCATCAACCATTTACACCACCTGAACGAGATAGAGATTTATATGCCAATGATTTAGTTCCTGAACCAGCAGGCTGGAGTGATAATATGGAAAATAAACCTGCATGGCAACGGCTTCAACCAACTATGGAGCAACGCGAAAGGTTGAGAGATAAGGATATAAATGAAATAAAAATTTCTACAACACGAAAACCGGGTCCATGGCCGGCAAATACAGGAAAAGGGGAACAGAAAAATTACTTACGTTGTCTTTCCGCAGTAGATAATGGACTGGGAGAAATTTATGAATTACTAAAGAAAAAAGGGATTTTAGATAAAACAGTTATTGTTTTCGCTGGTGATAATGGCTATTTTCATGGGGAACATGGAATGGGAGACAAGCGACTTGCTTACAATGAGTCGATGCGTATTCCATTAGTAATGCGTTATCCAAAATTTGTAAATCCAGGAACTACAGTTTCTAAAATGGTTTTAAATGCAGATATTGCACCTACTTTCTTGAATTTAGCAGGGGTCAAAGTCCCTGAACAAATGCAGGGTAAAAGTATAGTTCCACTATTAGAAGGAAAAAATGAAGGTTGGCGAAAATCATTTCTTTTTACATATTGGCCTGATCTGATTTACTTCATACCACGTATTACAGCCATCAGAACAGAACGGTACCTTTATTCACAAACACCAGATATAAAAGATATTGATGAGCTTTATGATGAAATAAATGATCCTGCAGAATTGAATAATCTGGCATATAATCCTAAATATACTGATCTGAAAATTCAGCTTTCAAAAGAGTTGGAAAAAGAAAAGATTGTATCAGGATATCGTGTTGAAGTACCACGGCCAGATCCTGAACCAGTTTGTAAAATTCAAGAAGGGAAAATATTAGAAATTGATTTTGGAAAACAAAACTTGAATGATCAGCAAAATATAATATTTGATAATGTCAATCAAATAGAAGAAAACGGAAAGAAAGTATTGAATATTACTTTAGGTTCAAGTGCTATAATAAAAAACAATAAAAACTTTGATCCTTCAATTGGAACCTTTGTGATAGAGTGTGAGATTAAGTCCTCATCGCCTAATGGAGTCATAGCATCAGTTGGTTCAGAAAAAGATGGTTGGTCTTTATTTATTGAAAATGGAATGCCTGGATTTGTTGTATCACATTCAAAACATTTGCAATTTGTTGATTCAAAAACAAAAATTACTGGAAAATGGTCGCACCTTGTTGCTGTAATAGAAAATTATAATAATATTATTAGCCTTTATGCTGATGGAGTACTCATTGGAAAAAGGCAAATGTTGCTTCCCATTGAAAACATAATATCAAAAGTTGGAGATATTTCGATTGGAGTTGATGCTGGAGAATTAGTTGACCCTAAAGATATTTCAAACTATAAATTTGAAGGTTTAATAAAACAAATTTCTTTCTATAGAGAAAAAATGACAGATTCAAAATTACAGAAACTCTCGAGCTCAAAATAATTATACTATTATGCAGATTAAAAAAATTGGTATCACCTCATTAGGATTAACTACACTTTTTCCTAATGTAGGCATTGCACAGGATAGAAGGCCAAATGTACTGATAATAATGACCGACCAGCAACGATGGGATGCCATGAGTTGCGCTGCAAATTTGGAGATAAAAACCCCGAATATCGATCGTATTGCCAAAGAAGGTGTACAATTTCTGAATGCTTATTCTGCCTGTCCGGTTTCGGTGCCGGCGCGAACAAGTATACTTACCGGAAGAACAATATTCAACACCAAGGTACTTGGAAATAATGATATTGAAAATGATAATGTTCCTAATATACCAACATTTGATCAGATCTTATCGGATAATGGTTATCGAACAGAATATTATGGGAAATGGCACGTTCCCTATCAATTTGCATCAAAATACAATAATATTGTCAAGACAACTAATAAATCAAAATTCACCAATGCTCCAACTTCAGTTGATGGATTTCGTGAATATCTTGATGAAATAGGAATTCCAGCAAGGCAACCAAACGCAAATGAATTAATTGATAAAATGAGTATGCGCCCATACTTACCTTTACCAGTCGATGGACGATTTAGCTCATCACAAGAACCAGTGGTTTCAAATACTAGCGGAAAGCCGAAGAAAACCAAAGATTCCAGAGATTCACAAGCAAACAATATTGGAGTAATTCAGGATGTTCCAAATTCCTCTTTAGCTGCCTATGAGGGAACTGAAGGATTGAAAGCTCTTAAAAATATGAAAACAGGAAAGTCATTCTCATTAACCTGTTCATTTGGGCCACCACATCCACCGTTTATTGTGCCTAAATCCTATGCTGACAGGTATAAAATAAGTCAAATGTCAGCCCCAGAAAGTATAACTGATAGCCTCATAAATGCACCTTATCGCAGGAGTAATGATGAGATGGATGCTCGTTTCCAAAAACCTGAAATGGTGAAGCAAATGAAATGGGTTTATTATGCAATGATTACTCAGGTGGATGAATGGGTCGGTAAATTGCTTGATGAACTTGATCGAAAAGGAATGACTAAAAATACAATCGTTCTATTTGTCAGCGATCATGGTGAAATGTTAGGTGATCATGGATTAGTAAGTAAAATGAAAATGTATGAAGGATCTGCTCATATACCGATGATGATTCGCTATCCCGGGGTAATTCCTGCAGGTGAAAAAATTAGTACACCGGTTTCTCATTACGATATTTTTTCCACTATATTAGATTACACAGGGATGAAAATACCTGAAAACGATGGTCGCAGTCTTCGGACATTAATTGACGCTAAAAAAGATTCTATTGATTATGCCGTTTCTGTGTGGGGAGCAATCAATAATGGTGGTCCTTTTATGATCAGAAAAGGTGATTGGAAAATGATTGTTTATCTTCAAATGAATGATAAAAAACAAGGTAATATAAGTGCGCTTTATAATTTAAAAACTGACCCTTTGGAAATTCACAATCTAATCGGAACAAATCCAGAAAAAGCCAAGTTTATGAAAACAGCTGAAGAATTGAGGTTGACTTTAAAAAATTGGATGTTAAAAACTAAAACGCAATATATAAGCGAGTTAGAAAATACAAAACTTTAAAAAGTTCCCCAGATAAATAATATGAATATTTACTAAAACGTTTAAAAGAATAAATATGAAAATTCACAAAATTTTAGCTGCAACAATTACTTTCTCGGGGATAGGACATGCAACTGCGGCTAATAAAATTAAAACTGATAAAAACGTTCTATTAATAATCGTTGATGATTTAAACAACACTCTGGCTTGTTACGGAAATGAAGTAGTAAAAACGCCCAATATCAACCAACTTTCGCAGATGGGTGTTCAATTCAATAATGCTTATTGTAATTATCCCGTAAGTAATCCGAGTAGATCTTCCTTTCTTACTGGTTTATATCCTGAATCAACCAAAGTATTGAATAATACAACTCATTTAAAAGATGTTTTAGGA
This sequence comes from uncultured Paludibacter sp., assembly GCA_964612615.1. Classification (GTDB taxonomy): domain Bacteria; phylum Bacteroidota; class Bacteroidia; order Bacteroidales; family Paludibacteraceae; genus Paludibacter. The sequence continues at coordinate 9,704 of CAZTDH010000035.1, forward strand.
GATAAAATTACTCTGCCGTACTTGTTTAAAGAGAATGGGTTTTGTACTATGAGTATAGGTAAGGTTTTTCATGGTTCGAATGAACAAAACGATCCAAAAGCCTGGGACGAATTTCATATGTACGAACCGACAGCCATTGGAAAAACTGGTGAAAGTCGAAATATTACCAACGGTGTACTAAAATGGTGCACCTGGATGGCTGCTAATGGAACAGACGAAGATTTGCAGGACGGACAAAATGCGAAAAAAGCCATTGAATTTATTGAAAGCAAAAAAACAAAACCCTTCTTCCTTGCTCTTGGATTTCAAAAGCCCCACGATCCGTTTATTGCACCGAAGAAATACTTTGATATGTACCCATTGAATATATGTAATCCACCAATTATACCAGATGGTTGGAAACCGCCTTATCCATTTACATTGCCTGCTGAAACTACTATTTTTAATAAATTCAGCGATCAGGATAAACGCGAATTTCTACGTTCGTACTACGCTTGTACAACCTATATGGATGCACAACTCGGCAAAGTGTTGAAAGCACTCAAAGAAACAAAACAGCTTGATAATACACTCATTATCTTTATGGGCGATAATGGATATCATTTAGGAGAACAAAACTGGTGGAACAAAGTAACTCTTTTCGAAAAAGGAACAAATCCTCCATTTATTATTGTAGGAAATTCTGTTGGGAAGAAAAATATCAGAACAAATACAATGATTGAATTTATAGACCTTTATCCGACCTTAGCTGATATTTTTAAACTGAAAAACACACCAGATTATCTGGAAGGAAAAAGTTTTAAAGAAATTTTACAAAATCCAGAATTGCCTTTTCGCGATGTGGTTTATGCCGTAGTGAGTCGTGGTGATTTCTTGGGCAAAATGGTAAAAACCCAGAAATGGAGATATGTGGAATGGGATGATGCAAAAAAAGGAATTGAGTTGTACGATCAGATAAATGATAAGTTTGAATACAATAATCTTGCTCAAAAGACCGAATACGCCGGAATTATTAATCAAATGAGGGCTTTAATGCATTTATCCCACTAAATCAAAAAAATAGGACATTATTTTATTTATCTATCAATTAAAATAAAAATTATGAAAAAAACTGTAATAATTGCTTTTCTGTTTGGAATTGTTCTTAATTCTCAAGCAGGAACACCTGTTGCCTCGGTGGTGCTGACTGAACCTCCGGTTTCAAATCTTTTATCGCTTTATATTACTACCAGCACCACAAATGCCGCTTATACTTTACCTGTAACGTATGGTGGAATTGCCTGTCGTAAACTTCCTACCGGAAATTATGCGTATTTCGATGCAGATGCAACTGTAATTCCTTCTACACAAAGGAATTTGGTATTTAATATTACTTTTTATGATGAAGGATTTGACAAAGTAACATTGCAATATAATGCAATTAGCAATAATGTAAAGCCATTATCCTTTTATAAAACCGGGACAAATACATGGTTAACTGTAAAATTTGCAGTCAATGATGCCAATTTTACAAGTTCTCAAAATAATAGCAGCGATTTCAGAATAAATGGAACTAGTGTAAATTATTTTTCACAAGTTACACTTGATACCCTAATAATGAATCCGGCTTTGGAATCTGTACCAACGGTTACTGCCAGTTCATATTCCGAATTAACAGGAAAATCAGTAGCAGGGTATCAGGCTTGGTTCAAAACTGGGAATACTACTACAAATTGGGTTCACTGGGCTAAAGGTTCAGCACCACCAGCTGCCGGAAATGCACACACAGAGGTATATCCGGATGTGACAGATTATGACCAGTCACAATTGACTCAAACAGGATTAGCTAAATTAGGTAATGGCACATCTTCAAAGTTTTTCCATTCTTGTTACACCGATGTTATAAATACCCATTTTAACTGGATGAAAACCTATGGTATTGATGGTGCTGCTGTTCAGAGGTTTATTGGGAATATAGGATGGAATATATTGAACTCACCTGGCGGAAATCCAGCAAAAATTAAAGCAGCAGCAGAAGCCACAGGGCGAATTTTTTATATTTGTTACGACACTTCATCCAGCGGTTTTGCAGGTACCTGGGCTGATGTAATTAAGTTTGATTGGGTATATAATGTGGAACAAAACAATAATTTAACGGCTTCTCCAGCCTATGCAAAAGTTGGGAATAAACCTGTTGTTCAACTTTGGGGACCAGGATTTAAAGATAACGATTGTACAGTGGCGGAAGCATTAGATTTGATCGATTTTTTGCAAAAACGAGGTTGTTTTGTTATCGGTGGTACTCCTGCTTATTGGCGTGATTATGGCAATGACACACGAGGTCCATCGAATCCAGCACCAAATAATGAAGATTATATGCCGGTATATTTGAAATATAATATGATTTCGCCTTGGATGGCAGGTCGGTTTACGAATATTGCAGGAGCTAATACATTTCTATCTCACTTACAGGCTGATAAGGTCAAATGCGACCAAAATAATATTAAATATATGCCCTGTATATTTCCCGGTTTTGGTTGGTCGAACTGGAATGATGGACCACCAAACAGCGCACCACGGGCGGCTGGTGAATTTATGTGGGCACAAGCAAAGAATATCAAAAAGCTGGGTGTTAGCTCGATGTATTTTGGAATGTTCGACGAGTATGACGAAGGTACGGCTATTATGAAAAATGCTACCGATTGGAGTACTATCCCTACAGATCAGTATTTTCAAACCACTAGTATAGATGGAACTTGGTGTTCATCTGATTTCCAACTTAGAACTGCTGGTGCTGCCATTGAGATGCTAAAAGGTACAAGAGTTGTTACAACAAGTGTACCAGTGCCTTATTCAAACGGACCGGTTTATTATCGGAATAGCTTTGAATCAAGATCAACAACATATATTAATAAGTCTGTTTCGTATACAGGTACATTTAATCTCGATCCATGTTTTTATAATAATACGTTACTGATGAACAGCAATGTGACTAATGCAAGTACTGTTATTCAGCAAACTAACACTAGAAATGGACAATCGTCAGTAGCATTTACGGGGACTGTTACAAGTACTTCTGCTGCAAAATATTATTATAAAATTGGTGATTTGAAAATTGCAGTAAAACCGAATATGAAAATTTCGTTTTGGAAAAAAACTATAAATGATTTGGGTCAGTACTGTTCAGTTGATTTTATTACTAAAAATAATAAAACCCTTCGTGACAATGGATATTTAGATCAATCAGGAGCTTCAATCAGTCCGGCAACACCAAGAGGAACGGTGGGTGGTAATTATGAGCAATTTATCTGTAAGTTTGGCAGTGGAGTGTTGTTAGGCGATACTATTACGGGAATCGTGGTTGGCTATGAACATACCGGTGTAGGAACATTTACAGCTTATTTTGATGATTTTCAGATTGATGATCTGCCGGATATTACTGCTGTGAATTTTCCAGAAAACCCGAGCATCTTAAACGTAGCTTCCCAAAGTTTATCAAATGGAAAATATCATTTGAAGATGCCGCAAAGTGACAATTATAACATGCAGGTATTTGATATATCAGGAAAACTTTTAGTGAGTAAGAATTTCAACAACTCGGAAGATGATTTAGATATAAGTTCTTATGCCAATGGAATTTACATTTTAAGTATATCAACGAATAATAAAAGATACACTCAAAAACTTGTTAAGCTTTAAAAAAACAGGAGTATATGAAGAAATCAGGATTCTCAAATTTATTTTTAATTGGTGTAGCTGGTTCAGTTTGTTTACCAGGCTTTGCAAAGCAAAAAACCAAACCAAATATTGTCATAATTTTGGCTGATGACTTGGGCCATGGCGATTTGAGCTATACAGGAGGTAAAACCCCAACACCCAATATTGATAAAATAATGGCTGCAAGCACTCGCTTCAGCAATTTTATGACTTGTCCGGTAAGTAGTCCAACCCGAGCAGGATTATTAACTGGTCTGCACCCTTTGCGGACTGGACAAGGACCTGAAACAGATGGAACGTTAGATCCCAACATCGTAAATTTAGGTAATTATTTCCAGAAAGAAGGATATAAAACTGGACTCTTCGGCAAATGGCATAATAGTCCATCGCCTTTCAAAGAGCCAAGAGCTACATGTATTAATAAATATGGATTTGATCGTTTTGTAGGGTTTTATGCAGGTGGTATTGATTATTTTTCTAAAGGCTCAACTGGTTGGTTTCATGATGATAAACAAGTATTGGATGAAATGGATTATTCAACTGATTTGATTTCTAAATATGCTATTGAGTTTATGGACAAAAGTAAAGTTGCAAATAGTCCATTTCTGTGTTATGTGCCTTTCAATGCAGTACATACGCCTCTCAATGTGAAAGAAGAAATGCTGAAAAGAGTGCCTGCTGCCATAAGAGAAAAAGTTTTAAAATTCAGAAGTTTAGTAGATTATCGGAAGGCTGCAGATTCAAAAACTCCACCATTGATGCCTTATAATGCAAAAGTATATAACGATGATTCGTGGAATGAACATATTGAAGGACTTTCGCCGGAGGAAATAGCTTACTTATACTCGGCTGTACTCATTTCGTTGGATGATAATGTAGGTAAAATCATGGATTATCTTAAGCAGACGAATCAATTAGATAATACTATTGTTTTGTTCTTTTGCGATAACGGTGGTACACCCGAAGCAGGAAACAATTTTCCATTCAGTGGCTTTAAACATTCTATTTACGAAGGAGGAGTTCATTCTGCTGCCGGCATAATGATACCCAAATCAGTATTACCACACACTATAAAAGACGTGCCTGAAATGTGCGGATACCTCGATATGTTTCCTACCCTGGCTGAGTTGACAAATTCAAAACAACCGTTACCAAAAGGATTGGATGGTATAAGTATAGTTGATAAAATTAAAGGAACTTCCAAACCTCAAACCGACCGTTATTATTATTGGGCCTGGAGAAACCATGATGTAATTCGCTCTGACAAATGGAAATTGTTCCGGTATTGGAATAAAGTTGTGCTTTACGATTTGGTGAACGATATTGCAGAAACCAAAGATGTATCTGTCGAAAACCCTGAAGTTGTAAAACTGTTGAAGCAGCAGATTGATATTGAAGCAAAAAAAATAGGCGCAGCATATTCGCATATTCCTTTGTATTTGAAACCAGCAGCACCAAATCCGCTGACAAATGTTATTGCCATCGATTTGGATATGAAAACCGAGGCTGACTTAAAAAAACAAACACTTCATCTGTTTAATCATTCGATTAATATTCTTCCTGAATATTTTATTGAGTATGATATAAAAGTTGATTCAAAATCAGAGTTATCTTATTGTTATTTCTCGCCTCTAAAAGATGGTAAACCTATATTTGATGGTGGTCTTGGCGTTAATCTTGATGGCAAACTACTTCAATCACCTACAAAGTTTGATAATAACTGGAAGCATGTAGCAGTGGGTTTATGTGCTTTTGCACCTAGAAAATCTGGACAGTTTGGGCTCACTTTTAAATTTAATACTCTGGGAAAAGCAACAATTTACCTTGATAATATTGTAATAAAGAATATGAAAGGTGAAATAATTTACAATATTTTCGTCGATAAATTTGATAAAGAAGGTCTCAAATTAACTAATTCCGCTGTGGTAAGTCTTTAATTTTATCAGAAGAAAAATTAAATAAATTTCTTCTACGTTGCTATCGACTCTTTCATTTTCAAACACTAAAATAACGAACAAATTCGGGATTTGAATGTGAGAGCCATCTGAAAAATGAAAGGTTGAAGGTGCGCTAAGCCTCAATTAACAAAACTCAATGAATTTAATATTTAAATATGATGAATAAAAAAATAATTCTTCTCGGACTACTTATTTTTCTCGGACTTATTTCTGTAAATGCACAAAGCAAACATGCCTCGAAAAGTAAATTTATGAGTTATAAAGGTCTTATTATGGCAGGTTATCAGGGATGGTTTAACTGCGAAGGTGATGGCGCCGACCGTGGATGGACTCATTACGCAAACAAAGGGATATTTAAAGACGGCAATTGTAAAATTGATTTTTTGCCCGATGTTACCGAATACTCAAAAAAATACAAAACAAATTTCAATCTGCCGGATAGCTCGCCCTTGTATGTGTTCAGTTCGTACGACGAAAGTTCGGTGGATTTGCATTTCAAATGGATGAAGGAATACGGTATCGATGGCGTTTTTGTTCAACGATTTTTCAGTGTTCTTACCGATTCTGTACGATTAAATCATGCTGATAAAGTACTGAAGTCAGCAATCAAAGCGGCTGATAAATATGGAGTTGCCATTTGTATCATGTACGATTTAGGTGGAATGGAAGATGATAGATATGAATTAGTTAAGGAGGACTGGAAGCATTTGGTAAATGACCTTAAACTGACGAATCAGGGAGGAAAAACAACCTATTTATTTCACAATAATAAACCGTTGGTGGCACTTTGGGGAGTTGGACTTAGAGATAGAACTTCTGGACACATTCCTGAATTTTTGGATATAATGAAATTTCTTAAATCTGACACGATTTATGGAGGTTGTTCAGTTCATGTTGGTTTCTCAACTTATTGGAGAACAGTAGGCTCTGATACAAATGGTGATCCTCGAATTCTTGAAGTGGCAAAACAAGCCGATGTGATTCACCCCTGGTTTGTTGGTCGTTACAATGAAGATACTTATGACCATTTACGTGAAACAACTTTTGCCGAAGACTTAAAATGGTGTAAGCAAAACTGTAAATCGTATGCTCCAACTGTTTTTCCCGGATTTTCCTGGCATAACATGAAACATGATGCTCCATCCAATCAAATACCACGTAACAAAGGGAATTTTTATTGGAAACAAATGGCAGGTTACATAGATGGTGGAGCCGAAATGATTTATGTTGCGATGTTTGATGAAGTAGATGAAGGAACTGCTATTTTTAAATGTGATAAGATTGTGCCTGAAGGTGGAAAGAGTATTTTTATTCCTATCGAAAAAGATGTTCCATCCGACCATTATTTATGGCTAACCGGGCAAGCTGCCAAAATGCTTCGAAAAGAAATTCCATTTTCAAAAGAAATTCCAACAAGATAAAACGAAAACTTCAATAAAAACATGAAAAAATCCAATTTAATCTTATCCTCCGTTTCAATTTTGTCGGCTGTATTGCCTGTATCGGGAGTGGCTAAAGAAAAACCCAAAGCACGCCCCAATATTCTTTATATCATGTCTGATGACCATGATGCAAAAGCTATCAGTGCTTATGGTAGTGGATTGAACAGTACACCCAATATTGATAGAATTGCAAAGG
>CAZTDH010000036.1:0-16951 GCA_964612615.1 uncultured Paludibacter sp.
ATGTTATCAGAAAGGCCGAAACGCTTGAGTATCTGGAACAGAATGAACAAATACCAGAACATTTGAAAGAAAATCCATTAAAATAAATATCTTTGCGTATTGATTGTAGAGGCTTTTTTTACAAGGTCTCTACAATCATTTTTCAGAAAAAACACAGCTATGCGTCAACGCTTAAATACTTTTCAAAATCTTATTATTCCGGCTATACTGAATAGTTATTCGGTCATTTTCTTTTTCAATAACAAGCTTATGGCAGTTGTGCTTATGCTTGTTACTTTTTTTAACTTTTATGCGGGATTAAGTGGGTTGATTGCAGTTGTTATAACCGTTTTGATAGCAAACTCACTCGGATTTGATAAGACACAGTTAAAAACAGGACTTTTCAGTTTTAATGCACTACTTACCGGTATTGGAATGGGTACCTTTTTTGATCCCGGACTGGTATTTTTTGCACTTCTTGCGCTGGCTTCATTGCTTACATTGATTTTATCAGTCACACTTGGTAACTGGTTGAACAAGTATGGACTACCGGTTTTGAGTTTGCCCTTTGTCTTCACATTTTGGTTTATTCTTTTACCATCAGCCGATTTTGAAAACCTTGGACTAACGCAACGAAATATCTATTGGATGAATGAAATGTATTCAATGGGTGGAAGCTCTTTATTGAACTTTTTCCAATCGGTAAATTCACTTCCCATTCATAATCTGGTTGATATTTATTTCCGCTCTATGAGTTCTATTTTCTTTCAGGATAATCTCATAACCGGCGTATTAATTGCTCTGGCATTGCTTTTTTGTTCCAGAATAACCTTTTCGTTGACAATTGTCGGATTTTTGTCTGCTTATTTATTTGCACAATTCTCCGGTTCGGATGTGGCAAGTATTAACTATTATAATATTGGTGCTAACTATATTATGGTGGCTATTGCAGTGGGTGGATTTTTTGTCATTCCGTCACGTTATTCGTTTTACTGGACAATTCTATTGGTACCTCTAACTACGCTTATATTGTTGTTCTTTAGTAAGTTATTTAATTTTGCTCATCTTCCGGTATTTTCATTACCATTTTCATTCGTTGTTATTCTTTTTGTGTATTTTATGCAAATGCGAACGAAGATTACAAAATTGTTCCTAACTCCTGTTCAATATTATTCGCCTGAAACAAACCTTTATTCATTCAATAATAACAAAGACCGTAATACTCAGTTTTTGTATTTTCCGTTATACATGCCTTTTTGGGGTGAATGGACAATCAGTCAGGGACATGATGGTGAATATACTCATAAAGGAGAATGGGGTAGTGCGTTTGATTTTGTTATTAACGATGTAAATCACAAAACATATAAATCCAATGGAATGCTTTGTGAGGATTATTACTGTTACAATAAACCAATTTTAGCTCCTGCCGATGGTTTTGTGGAAGAAATAATTGACAATATTGACGATAATGAAATAGGGAAAGTCAATACCTTCAATAATTGGGGAAATACCATAATTATCAGGCATTTGAATGGTTTATATACCCAAATGTCACATTTAAAAAAGGGAACGTTCAAATTCAGTAAAGGTGAGTTTGTGAAGCGTGGTGATTTAGTCGCACATTGCGGCAATTCCGGACGTTCGCCGGAACCCCATTTGCATTTTCAGGTGCAGATTTCTCCACTTTTAGGGTCAAAAACACTCGATTATCCATTTGGATATTATTTGGAATCAACCAGTGCAGAATTCAGGCTCAGTCAATTTCTGAAACCTGAATTAAATAATCGTGTGGCAGGAATCATCGATAATTTAACTTTGAAGAATGCTTTCGAATTTTTCCCGAATACCAATATAGCATTCAATTACATAAACGAAAATGAAATTGAAACTATAGAGCATTGGGAAACATTTACCGATGCGCACAACTACAGATATCTCTACTGCAAAGAAACTGAATCAACAGCATATTACATTAATAATGGGTTAATGTTTTATTTTACAACATTTTATGGTAATAAAAATTCCTTGTTGTATTATTTCTATCTGTCGGCGTACAAAGTTTTTCTGGGAGACATTGACAAACAGGAAGTAACCGATGCTATGCCACTTAATATTATTCAAAAGAAAAATATAGCTAACTTTATTCACGATTTCATTGCTCCATTTTATAATTATATCCGGGTGATTTATTGCATCAAGACTACTAAAAATACGAATGATTTATTGTCAAACAATTTAGTACTTGAATCGAATATTGATGTGTCAATTTTTGGAAAACCCAAAAATGAAAGTAAATCCGTAATTACGTTAAAGGATAATTGCATTGCGGGGTTCACTTACGAAAATGGTGAAACAAAAATAAAAGCAACATGTATAAATTCGTGATAATTGCTCTGATTTTTGTTTCAATTTCAGTGAATGCAGTTGATACAAAACTGTATGAGGTTGCTGATTCTCTAACCTCGCAGACTAAACTCAATAATACGTTGAATTTTCAGAATGTTGACAGCGTTAGTTATCAGTATTATTTGGAAGGGAAGTGGAATGAGTTGATTAATACAGGAAATGAAGCTATCAGTAAGCAAATTGATTATAAACGACTCAGGCAGCGAATGGGCTATGCATACTTTATGAAAGCCGACTATTATTCAGCTATGGCTGAGTATGAAGCTGCACTTAACTTCGATAAATCGGACATGGACACACGTATATATCTGTATTATTGTGGATTAAATACCGGAAATGAATCGTATGCACGTTATCAGGTGGCTAAGTTACCTGAAGTGACTCAAAAGTTTATTGACCCAAAATCATTCAAAATAGTGGATGCGATTGACGTAGAGTACAATTACAAATCGAACAATAGCAAGATTCGTTCAAATCCTACTTATTGGCGGGTTGGCTGTTCAACCAAGCTAAGCTATCAGTTAAGTTTGTATCAGACTTTTTCAAGTTATTTGCAGAATCTGGATTCAATCGGAGATCAATTTAATTTTTTCAGTCGTTCTGCTGTAACTCAAAATGAATATTATGCAAGTCTGAGTTGGAAACCTGCTGCAAATTTTGAATTTATGTTTGGTTATCATTATATCAACACAAAGATAAATGACTCTATATCCTACCAAATTCCGCTTATCGATGTTGTCCGAAAAGATACTGTTTTACAGACGGGAAATCTGTTTTTTGGAAAAATTGCGTTTAAGTATAACCGGTTTGATCTTGGATTAAGTGCATCGCTGTTGACTTACAACAAAACACTTACACAGCAATATACACTTCAAGCCGGAGTGACCTTGTCAGGCTCACTTGGTATTCAATTAAAAAGCAAACTTGATATTATGTTCGATAATGAGGCTCGCAGACTTATTTTTTCACAAACGGCTGGACTTACACCCATACAAAACATATTGGTTGAAGGAAACGTTACACTTGGAAACCTGAAAAATTATGCTGACTACAACGGATTGTATATTCTGAATTCAAAAGATCCAACCATTTTTAGAACTGGTGCAACTCTTTTTTGGCAGGTATTAAATAAGGTCACCATATTTGGAAATTATGGCTACGATATTAAACAACTAAAAGAATCAAACAATACAATAACTAATTATAATCAACATTCATTTTCAGGAGGAATAATATGGAAAATCTAAAAAAAATCTTGTGTGTTTTTGTTTTAATAAGCATCACATCATTAGCAATGGCACAAAGTCAGGCAGTTATGCAGGCGACTTATGTAAAGAGTTATGAATCTGAAAAATCGGGTTCATACACAACAGCTATAAATGACATGAAAGCAGTTTATAACGCCAAAGATTACACTGCCAATATCCGACTTGGATGGCTTTCATATATGGCAAAACAATACACAGAATCAATTCGTTATTACACGTTGGCTATTGGGTTGAAACCTTATGCTATTGAAGCACGTTTCGGTTGTGTAAAGCCATTGAGTGCAATTGAAAGTTGGGAAAAGGTGAAGAATAATTACCTGAAAATCCTTGAAATCGACCCTCAAAACACAGTTGCAAATTATTGGTTAGGCGTGATGTATTACAATGCAAAAGATTACACAAGTGCTCAAAAATTGTTTGAAAAGGTAGTAAACCTCTACCCGCTTGATTATGATTCAACTATTATGCTAGGGTGGAGTAAACTAAACCTCGGTAAACAAACTGAAGCCCGTTATTTGTTTAACGAAGCACTGATTCTCAGGCCAAGCGACAGCTCTGCACTGGCAGGACTTAAGCTTTTGAAATAGTTTTTTGATAGATAGATTTTGATTTTGTAAGACCCTGAGTGAGAATTTCACTCAGGGTTTTACAATTTTAGTAATTATAGTTCACTAATTAATAAAGACTTATTGTATCTTTGCGACATTGTTAATCGAACGATACTGTTAATCGAGATTATAATGGTAAATATAAAGATTATGAGCAAGTTACTGCTGTCGGTATTCTTTTTTCTTTCTTCAATAACTGCATTTTCACAAAAACGCGATTTGAAATTTTACGTCGAACAAGCTCAAAAGACCAGTCCGATAATTCAAAAAAACAAAAACGATAATAAAATTGTAAAACTTGATTTACAGCAAACCGAACGCATTCTGAAATGTCCGGTACTAAGCTTAGAATCAGGCATTCTGTTCGCTCCAATTATCTCGTACGATGCATTTCCAAATACCTTTGATGTAGTGACAAATGGTTCATCCAATTACATCGGTTACGATCTTGGGATTACAAACGGTGGTCAGTATCAGGCTTATCTGTCAGTAAAGCAACCTTTATTGGGCAAAATGAACTTGAAGCCATTCACGCAGAAAGCTGATATTTCGCGCAAACAAAATGAGAATTCCACATCGTTGACAGTTCATGAACTGGAGCAATTGGTTGGCTATCAATTTATACTTTGTCTGAAATCGAAAGCTCAAATAAAAAATGGCAAAGCCATACTTCAATTGATGGATGAACAACTGAATATTATGCACAAATTGGTGGATAATGCTGTTTACAAACAATCGGATTTAATGTTGATGGAAATTGAAAAACAGAACAAAATACTTGAAAACAAATCATTTGAAGACGATTATAAAGCTAATCTGTACGACTTAAATCTGCTATGCGGTATCAAAGAATCGACTGAAATTGATATTCAGGAAACTGAACTGTCTTTGAAATCTGAGACAGCAACAAGTTCGCAATTTCTGATTTCGTATAAACTTGATAGTTTGGGCATTGTAGCTGACCAAACGATTAACGAGCTGAAATACAAACCACAATTAAATGCCTTTGCCAATGCAGGTTACAATGCAACCGGAATACCGACTTTAGACCATTTTGGATTTAGTGTAGGACTCAATTTTAGTTGGACGCTTTATGACGGAAATCAACGGAAACTGGAACGCGAAAAATCGAATGTAAACCTACTTACACAACAGTTTGAAAAAAATCACTTTCTAACACAGAAGGAAATCAACCTGAATAAAATAAAAGACCAACTGAAAGCCCTGACCGAACGTGGAATTATCCTTGAAAATCAGTTGGCACAATACGAAAAGCTTTATAAAGTCTATGAAAACGAATTGATGCACGGATTGGTTTCGGTGATGGATTTCAAAAACCTGCTGAAAGACCTCACAGCTAAACGACAAGAATATCTGTTACAGAAAATGGAGAAACAGTTGCTTGTGAATTCGTATAATTACTGGAACTACTGATTAGTTGACAGTTGACAGTTAAAACAAAATCTATGAGAAAAATCTTATTCACACTTTGTATCACAGCTTTTATACTGAGTTCCTGTACAAAAAAGGAAGCTACAGTACAAGAGCAAACACCGGTAGTAAGTGTAAAAACATCGGCTGTGAGTTTTGGAAAGATTGACAGCAAGCTGACTTTCAATGGCAAAACCGTTTATCTGAAAAAGAATCTGGTGGTTTCTCCTATTTCGGGTTATGTGCGGAAGATTTCGGTGAAGTTTGGCGATTACGTAAAAAAAGGTGATTTGCTTTTCGAAATTCAGACCAAAGAAAACAAAGCCCTGGAAAGTTCAAATACCGGAAATGCGGGACTGATAAAGGTTTATGCGCCTTCGCACGGAGTAATCAATGTGCTGAACATCACCGAAAACGGAGCATACATACTGGAAGGTGCTTCGCTTTGTACGGTGGCTGAAAATAACGATGTGTTGGTGCAATTAAACCTGCCATTTGAATTTAATTCGCTGGTTAAAACCGGTGCCAACTGCACACTTGTTTTAGGAGACTCTAAGTTTTCGGGCACTATTTATCAGATTTTACCCACTGTGGATGATGCTAATCAAACTCAACAGATACTTATAAAACCTCACTATAGCAAACCCTTACCTGAAAATCTGAATCTGGAAGTTGAAATAGTGAAGGCAAGCCACAACCGTACTTGCCTCGTTCCGCGTAATGCCGTGATGACCAACGAAACGCAAACCGAATTTTGGGTAATGAAAATTGTCAATAACAAGCTGGCAATCAAAGTTCCGGTGAAAAAAGGAATTGAGAATGACGACATGGTGGAAATTCTGAATTCAGGTCTCAGCTCAACTGATTTGGTTGTGAGTGAAGGTGGCTATGGGTTAAACGACAGCACCAAAATAGCGGTAAGCGGTAAACAGTAAGCAGCAGATGGAAAAGATTTTTGTAAAATTCAAAAGCCCGATTGCAGTCATTCTGTTGCTGATTCTGATTGGCGGTGCGTTTTCGTATCAGCACCTGAAGACCTCGCTTTTCCCAAACGTAACTTTTCCGAAAATTAAAATCATTGCTCAAAACGGCGAACAACCTGTTGAAAAAATGATGGTAATGGTGACCAAACCCATCGAAAATGCCATTAAACGTGTTGATAATCTGCATTTAATCCGCAGCACCACCAGCATGGGAAGTTGCGAGATTTCAGCGTTTATGAACTGGAATTCGGATATTGATTTGGATAAACAGCAAATTGAATCACAAATTTCGCAGATAAAAAACGATCTTCCTCCCGATGTACAGATTACGGTGGAGAAAATGAATCCCTCCATTTTGCCTGTGATGGGCTATTCACTGCAATCGGACAACAAAAGTCCGGTAGAACTAAAACTCATCGCACAATACACGGTAAAACCATATTTATCAAGGGTCGACGGTGTTTCTTCGGTACAGGTTATCGGCGGAAAAGAAAAAGAATACCGCATTGTGCTCGACGAGCGGAAACTTAACACGCTCAAAATCAATCCGCTCGACATTCAGAAAATCCTTCAACAAACCGACTTTATTAAATCAACAGGCTACACGGTGGATTATAACCGCTTGTACCTTACTGTTACTGATGCTACATTGAAGAATATCGATGAAATTAAAAATCTGGTGATTTTTGATAACGGTATCCGCAAAGTGAAGTTTCAGGATGTGGCATCGGTTCATGTAGCAGAGCAAAACGAGTATATCCGCATTAAAGCGGATGGAAAAGATGTTCCGCTCATTGCCGTGGTAAAACAGCCGCAAAGTAACCTGATTGACGTTGCCACGCAGGTTTCGGCCAAAGTGGATGAACTGAACAGGATTCTGCCCAAAGGTGTAACGTTGAAACCTTATTATAATCAGTCGGAATTTGTAAAATCAAGTATCCGTAGCATTATCGATGTGCTTTGGATTGGACTGGCACTTGCCATTATCGTGGTGTTGTTCTTCCTGGGTTCCTATAAGGCCGGTTCGGTGTTGCTTATAACTATTCCGCTGACGCTGGCGCTCACCTTTATCAGCATGGCTTTTATCGGTTTCGATTTCAATATCATGACCATTGGTGCCATTGCTGCTTCTATCGGACTTATCATCGACGATGCCATCATTGTGGTGGAACAAATTCACCGGACGCACGAAGAATTTCCCGATAAAACGCCAAAAGAATTGGTTGGTAAAGCCATTTCGTTTCTTTTTCCGGCTATGGTCAGTTCGTCGCTTAGCACCATCGTCATTCTGATTCCATTCGAATTAATGTCGGGCGTGGCAGGTGCCTATTTCAAAATTCTGACCGAAACCATGATTATCACCCTGCTTTGCTCGTTTGTTGTAACGTGGCTTGGATTGCCGGTGGTTTATCTTCTTCTATCTAAAAACAAAGCCTTTTCAGATTCTTCCGAAATTCAATTGGTAAAACATCGTCCATGGATAGAGATTTTCATCCGACGACCTTATATTAGTACCGGGTTTGTGGTGCTGTTGATTTTGAGCCTGGTACTCATTATTCCACAATTACAAACCGGATTCTTGCCCGAAATGGACGAAGGTTCAATCGTTTTGGATTATAATTCACCTCCCGGAACATCGCTGGAAGAAACCAACCGAATGCTCAACGAAGTGGATAAAATTCTGGAAAAAACTCCTGAAATAAAAACCTATTCACGCCGTACAGGCACTCAGATGGGTTTTTTCATTACAGAACCAAACCGGGGTGATTACCTGATTGAACTCAAAACCAAACGAAATAAAACTACCGTAGAAGTTTCGAATGAAATTCGTCAGCATATAGAAAAAACGCTTCCGGCACTGAAAGTTGACTTCGGGCAGGTGATTACCGACATGCTTGGCGACCTAATGGCTAGTGTGCAACCAATTGAAATAAAAATATTTGGCGATAATAATGAGAAATTGCAGGAGTTATCGAAACAAGTAGCCGACACACTGCGAACCGTAGATGGAACTGCCGATGTATTTGATGGTATTGTGGTAGCCGGACCAATGCTTAAAATTCTGCCAAAAGAAGAAAAGTTGAAACAATTCGGAATGAATCCAACGGATTTACAAGCACAAATGGAGACTTATGTTACGGGGCTCGTAGTTGGTTCTATTCCTGAAAAAGAGCAGTTGACCGACATCAGAATGATATATCCGCAGAACAACAAAACGCCGATTGAGAAAATGAAAGAGGCGAAAGTGTGCACTATAACCGGTGATTATATACCGGTAAGTCAAATGGCTGATTTCAGTATTCTGAGCGGCGTAACAGAAATTGAACGCGAAAACCTGCAAACTATGGGCGTTATTACTGCCCGACTGAACAACAGGGATTTGGGTAGCGTGATGAAAGACATTCGGAAGAAAATCAAAACCATCAACCTGCCGCCAACTTATCACGTGGAATTTGGTGGTTCGTACGCTGAACAGCAGCAATCATTTGCCGAACTGCTGAAAATTCTGTTTATAGCCGCACTGCTGGTTTTCTCTGTGGTTTTGTTTATGTTCAAAGACCTAAAACTTTCACTTATTGTCATTTTTGTCAGCTCGCTTGGAGTTGTGGGCGGGGTGATTGCATTATTTTTCACAAACACTCCCCTTAATGTGGGAAGTTATACCGGATTGATAATGATAGTGGGAATTATAGGCGAGAACTGTATTTTCACCATACAGCAATTCCTCACTGTGTTGAAAGAATCAACCGTTAATCATGCGCTGATTTATTCTATTTCGGCCCGACTTCGTCCCAAATTAATGACCGCTTCAGGTGCCATCGTGGCACTTATTCCACTGGCACTGGGCATTGGAGCCGGCGCGCAGATGCATCAGTCACTGGCCATTTCGGTCATTGGTGGTTTGATAGTTGCATTGCCTTTATTGTTGGTAGTTTTACCAGGTTTATTGAAATTAGTATTTAGAAAACACGTTTATAATTAAAATCTTCATTTCTAATTCTTAAATTATTTATGTTATGAAAATTGTAAAAATTATTGTAGGAGTTATTGTTGCAATTACGGTAATCCTGGTATTGGCAATTGCCAATTATGGTGGTTTCACGAAAGTGAGTGTTCAGATAAAAGAAGAAGGTGGTGAAAAACTTGTTTATGAGAAGTTTATGGGCTCTTATGACAAAACAGCCGCTGTGGCACAAAAATTAGAGTACCTATTAGAGAAAGAAAATGTGAAAACATTCAAAGGTTTCGGCATTTATTACGACAATCCACGTTTTGTAAAGAAAGACAGCCTTCATTCGGATGTTGGTTGCATTATGGAAAATGCTGATACAAGTCGAATATATTGGTTGAAAGGAAAATTCAATATCAAAACCTGCCCTGTAAAAAATTACATTACTGCCGAATTTCCCTTCAAAGGCAAAATATCCATTATGGTAGGTGTACTTAAGGTTTATCCGGCCCTAATGAAGTTTGTGAAAGATAACAATTACGACGAAAAAGGACCGATTATGGAAATTTACGACATGCCAAATCATAAAATTCTGTATCGAAAAGAAGCGGCAAAAAAGTAAAGTCAATTAATACACATATAAAGTCAGATAAAACAGTGTTATAAAAGTAGATTTATCTAATTTTGTAACCGTAAATTCTAATAAAAAATATTCTAAATGAAATCAAAATCTCTTATTCCTTTTCTTTTTCTTTGCACTCCGATGCTTTTTGCTCAAAGTCTGACACTGAAAGTCAGTAATCCTAACAAATCCAGACTAAAAAATGCCCCGGTTGTGGTTGTATTGGATAAATACAAATCCATTCCGGCAAAATTTCGGGAAAACCTGGCAGTATTTGTTGATGGGAAACAAATCAGTAGTCAACTTGACGATTTGAATAAGGATGGAATTCCTGACGAATTGGTATTTCTGCTTGACCTGAAAGGAGGGCAAACACTTCCAGTTTCTGTAAAAACCATTGCGGCAGCTCAACGAGAAAACTTTCCTACCGAAATGTATACAGACTTGATTCTGAAAGATAAGGATGGTAAATTTCAATTCGTAAAAGAAGTGTCATCCACTCAAAACGACATGTACAACAAGCTGCATCATCACGGAGTGGCTTTTGAATCAGCTTTGATTGCTTATCGGATATATTTCGACAACAAAAGCACCATCGACCTCTATGGCAAGAAGAAACAACAGCTTGAACTGGCTACAACCGAATGGTATCCAACCGACGAACAAGCTGCTGCCGGTTACGGTGATGATGTTTTGCGTGTTTTTGATGCTGTTGGCGTAGGAACGGTAAAAGGATGGAATGGCATGAAGGCCATGCATATTGACAAATTTGATAAGCGTACACAACGTATTATGGCTACAGGAAAACTCCGTACCGTGGTGGAAAGCGAAGTGGAAGGTTGGCAATACGAGGGCAAAAAAATAAATATGACAGTGCGCTATATTCTTTATGCCCGCCATCGTGATGCTGTGTGCGAAGTTCGTGCTTCGGAAGATATTGACAATCTGGCAACCGGTGTTGAAACCATTAAAGCTGGTCCAACCTTCAGCGACCAAAAAGGATTAGTTGGCTCGTGGGGAACCGATTTTCCGGTAACCGATACCATTAAATACGAAAAACAAACCGTCGGACTGGGTGTTTTTGTTCCGCAACCTTATGCGAAAAAACAAGTGGTTCAGGGATTGAATAACCTGATTCTGATGTTTTATAAGAAAGGGGAAACACTTCGTTTTTACTTCTCTGCGGCCGCCCGCAAAGAAGAAAAAGACCCCTTTACTTCCTCCGAACAATTCTTTGCCTATCTGAAAAACTGGGGAGCAGCATTGGAACCAGTGCTTGTAAAATAAATATTCATTCAACTTCTCAAAGACCGTTGGCATTCCTGCTGACGGTCTTTGTTGTATGATAACTTTCGTACCCGCTGAAAAACGAGTACCTTTGCCCCCCCACAACTAAAAAAACGACAAATGACTTTTGCAGACTTAGGTATTAACGACAATATTATTCAGGCATTGGATGGAAACAGCATTACGCAACCCACCGACATTCAACTTCAGGCCATTCCGCACATTCTACAGCATAACACCGACCTGGTAGCGGTGGCGCAAACCGGAACGGGTAAAACTGCCGCCTTTTGCCTGCCCATTCTGCAATCCATCAACCCAAAACTCCCGAAGATACAAGCCTTGGTACTTGTTCCAACCCGCGAACTGGGACAACAGGTGGCGCGCGAATTCTTTCTGTTTTCCAAATACCTGTCGCGGGTATTTGCTGAAGCAGTGTATGGTGGTGCGCCCATTGAAGACCAGATTCAAAAGCTGCAACGTGCCACGCATGTGGTGGTAGCCACTCCGGGACGCTTGATTGATTTACTGGAACGAAAAGCTCTGAGTTTAAATGATCTGAAATATCTGGTACTCGACGAAGCCGACGAAATGATGAATATGGGCTTCAAAACGGAGATTGACACGATTCTGAAATCATGTGAATCGGATATAACCAAAATGCTATTCACAGCCACCATGCCCGGCGATGTGAAACAAATAATACATGATTACCTGCGCCCCGATTTTACGGAGATACGCATTAATGCCGAGGAATTTGTGAATCAGAAAATTGACCACGAATACCTGATTTACAAACAGGGGCATAAACTGGAATACCTGAAAGCATTTTTATCGGAACGACAATGTCAGCGGGGAATTGCATTTTGCCGCACCAAAATTGCCGCCAAGCGACTGGCAAAACAGCTGGCAGGTTTTGAAGTAGTGGCCGATGCACTTCACGGCAATCTGAATCAGGAAATGCGCGACAAAGTGATGCGTGGATTCAAAAAAGGCAGGATAAATCTGCTGGTGGCTACCGATATTGCAGCCCGTGGTATTGACGTGAAGGACCTCGATTACATTATTCATTACCACCTACCTGAAAAAATCGAACATTACACCCACCGCAGTGGACGAACAGCCCGTGCCGGAAAATCGGGTATTTCTATTTGTTTAGTCAAAACGGACGAGCTGGAAGACATCAAAACACTGGAATCGGAACTAAATATCCAGTTTACAGCCCTTGACATTCAACCCAAACCGGAAAAACCGAGTGATCCGATAACGATTTATGTGAATATCGGCTTTGGGCAGGGCTTTACGAAAGGCAATCTGCGCGAATTCCTGGTAGAAGAGGCCGGTCTGAATATAGACGATATCCAAAACATAGTGGTGGAAGATAACCGCTCGCATTTTGATGTTCCGCAGAAATTTGAGCAACAGATTTATATCAATCTCAAAGGCTTTAAACTGGCTCACCGCAACCTGAAATTTAGCCTGGATGCAGAGAGAAGTAAACGGAATATGTATTAATAAGTATTCTTTTTTTTTAGATTGTAAATATAAGAAACCCTACCTCCTTAGGTTACTTCAGCAAAAAAGGGAAGAACTGCGGAGTACGTGAATTTGTGAAATAAATAAAATTTGTAGAAGTAAAGCAGAAGAGTTGAATTATTACTCAGGATCATTAAATGTAAAAATGGTCTGGCTTAGTAGGTATCCCCTTAATTTGGAAACAAGCGAAGGGGTTTCTTATATTTAAAATTACATTTTACATCCCACTAACATCCCGTGTTTTCCTGATTTTTTATTCACGATATTCTATCCAAATTATCTTACAGTCAGTAAACTATGTCTTTGCAAACGTTTGCAATACTTTTCGGAAAGAAATGGTAAAAAGAAGTATTATATAATAAGATTTGCATTTAAATTTGTGCATCAATCAATTATTATTTACACTTAAATTTTGGAAAGTATGAAGAAAATTATTTTACTTGCGATTCTTATGTTTTTGCTGGTTTTAAATGGGTATAGTAATCAAATATGGACAAATCCAATAACAGTTGGTAGACCTATTTCAAATTATTATTTGGGAGATAAATTACCATCTCCAACCTATTTTAGTTTTGAAATCGGTCAGGCATCCTGGAATTCATCTCAGGTTGGAATTGGACAAAATCCTGATGGATCAACAGGTTGGAACTGGGCTGATGCTGGTTGGTATCAGGACAATGGTGGTAATAAAGATGTACGCAGGGATCTTGGAGGCATACAATTTACTGCTACAGGAGTTTGGTATTCAGTAGGAAGAGCTAAAGATTTAGCTGGCGATGCCTGGACATATGCAGATGAAGGTGGTTGGAGTAATAATCAAGCTTTAACAGCTAGTTCAACAATTGGAAATTGTCCATATTATAATGTAAATGCTTTGGGTAATCCTACTTCATGTACTGCTACAATATCCGGGACAACTGCAACTTTAGGCTGGACGAAATTCACTGGCGGCAGCAATACCTATAATGTAATGATAGTACGGTATGCTAAAGATGCTACTCCAACAGCACCAACAAATACTACATCATATATTCTAAACGCATCAATCGGTACCGGTACTGTAGTTTATGCAACAAATAATGGTACAAGTACTACAAATACTGTAGTTGCATCAACGGATTATGATTATTATTTTTATTCTGAAAACTGGAATTATTATAGTTCGGGAGTGAAAGTGACAGCACTTGCACCAACAACACCAGTTATTACATCTTTTTCTACAGCAAATAACAACGGAACAACTACTTCCGGATATGCTGGAACCACTGTAACGGTAACAGGTACAAATCTTGGTTCTATTTCTATATTAAAGGTGGGAGGTTCAGGTGGAACCGGAATTTCAATGTTCAGTAAAAACAGTACAACAATAACTTTTACTGCTTCATCCGGTTTAAATGGAACAATTTATGTGTCTGATGGCACAAATTCATTTACAAGCGTTTCATCATATGTAGATTTAGGTTATATTACAAATGCTGCTACAGATTGGAATACAGGTTCTACCTGGTTAGGTGGAGCTATACCATCATCAAATTCAACTGTTACAATTGCAAACAGCATTACCATAAATACTATTGTTTCAAATGCAATAAATAATTTGACAATTAATTCATCAACAGGAACCATAACGTTTGGTGCTTCTGGGGCATTAACAGCAAATTCAGTTACTAATAACGGAACGGTTGATATGACAAGTGGAGGAACATTGAATATTACTAAATCCACTGCTGGTTCAACAACGGATTTAACTAATACTGGAACTTGGTCAAGTGGTTCAGGAACTTCTAAAGTTGTATTTACCGGTGCTCCCAGTTCTGGTGATGCTATTCATGTTATTTCCGGAACTATTGGATTTAATAATATTTCAATAAACAAGACTTCAGGAAGTAGTAATGTTGGTGCTTCTTTTGGTTCGGGTTCTACTATAACAGGTACGATGGAAATAGGTACAGGGGGATTTGTTTCAACAGCGCCTCCAACCAGCTTCTACAATAGTACTGCTATTTTAAAATTTAATCAGGGTTCTGGTGCAACTTATGATGTAAATGCAGGTGATTATTCATGGTCTACAACACAAATTCCTCAAAACATAACAATTACTACCGGAACCGTGAATTTAAATGCAGATAGAACTGCTTCAGGGAATTTGTTAATTAATGGTGGGGCTTTGGTATTAAACAATAATACACCAAATCTTACAATTCAGGGAAACTGGACTCGTACATCTGGTTCATTTACAGCAAATACAGGAACTGTTACTTTGAGTGGGTCATCGGATGGTACCGTTAATGTTACAGGGGGTGCAACCATGAATACTCTGGTTGTTGCTAAAACATCAGGTGCTAAAGCAATTTGTAATTCAAATCTAACAACTACAACTCTTACAATAAATACTAATGCAATATTTTCTGTAAATCCAGGCAATAAACTAACTGTTTATGGTACTAGTACAAATAATGGAACACTGAATATATTATCTGATGTAACCGGAACAGCAACTATTCTTACATCAACTGTTTCAGGTACTGGAACTTCAAATGTTCAGCAATATCTTGCTTCAGCACGAAACTGGTATGTATCATCACCAGTAACCGGGGCTACAACTCCTGCAGGTTATACAGTTTATCGTTATAATGAGCCAACAAATGCATGGATTTCTTTATCACAAGGTTCTGGTTTCGATGCGACGAAGGGATATATTGCACTCCCTTCGGGTGAAGCAACCATAACATTTAGCGGAACACTTAATAATGGAAATGTCACTACTAGCTCATTAACCCGTTCCACGGGAGTTGCAAAAGAAGGATTCAATCTGGTTGGAAACCCTTACCCATCATTTTTGAACGTTAGTACTATTGATACAACTAAAGTTTTGTCATCATATTGGTTGCGTTCTAAAAACTCAGGTGGTTCAAGTTATGTTTTTGATACTTATAATTTAGCTGCTGGTCTAGGCACATCATTAAGTGGTAAAGCCCTTACAGCTTATATACCTCCAATGCAATCTTTTTGGGTCCGTGTGAAAACAGGACAAAGTCCATCGACACTAACATTTACAAATGGGATGCGTTTTCATAGTGATAATGTAAATAATGTTTTTCGTGCACCAGAATTAGCTAAAGTGACTCAACAGGTTTTGTATTTACAGGTTACAAATGGAGTGAATACGGATGAAACTATACTTGCATTCAATCCCAATGCATCTAATACGTATGATGCTTATGATTCACCAAAAATGTCGAATAACTCAATAACATTCCCTGAGTTATATACAATAGTAAATGATGAACAATTAGCTATTAACGGGTTGAACAGCATACCATATGATACCGAAATTCCGTTAGGATTCACTACTGGTGAAACTAATACATTTACCATCAAAGCTTCCGAGTTTAGTAATTTTGATTCAGGGGCCAAAGTATATCTGATTGATAAATTATTAAACAAGGAGACTGAATTGACTGTAGCTGATTATACATTTGAATCGGATATTGCATCTTCATCAACCCGTTTTAGTTTGATTTTCAAAGCTCCTTCTGTAGCAACAGGTTTAAGTGCTAACTCTGAAAACTCTGGTATTCTGGTTTACCGGAATATGAATAATCAGATTGTTGTGAATTGTGATGGTTCATTGAATAATGAAAGTTCAATAGCTGTTTATAATGGAATAGGTCAAAAGCTTGCATCGAAACAGTTGAAAACAAATATTACAGTATTTGATAACCCGTTATGCTCCGGTGTTTATATGGTAACTATAACCAATGCAGGAAAGAGCATTACGAAAAAGGTAACAATTAACTAACATACTGTTCGTTTTAAAACAATAAGGAATCCCCGATTTTTCGGGGATTTTTTTTGCTATAAAAGATAGTGGATTTTAGCAG
>CAZTDH010000037.1:0-16919 GCA_964612615.1 uncultured Paludibacter sp.
CCACGTAAATGGTTGTACCAAACACCGGAACAAATACTTATCAAAGCTTCGAACGGAGCTTCGGATTTTGGAAACAAATTTGGACAACCGCTTATTTGTGGTTCTTTGCTGACTTTTGAACACGAAGAAAACAATAAGAAATTCGGTTACGACAAAGTAATTATGTTGGCCGGTGGTGTTGGTTTCGGAACCATGCGCGACGCACTGAAAGGTGAAGTGGCAGCAGGCGAAAAAGTAGTGGTAATGGGTGGTGACAACTACCGTATTGGTATGGGTGGTGCTGCAGTATCGTCTGTTCAAACCGGTGAATACGACAACGCCATTGAGCTAAATGCCGTACAACGTGCCAATCCTGAAATGCAAAAACGTGTTTCCAACGTGATTCGTACACTGGCTGAAGCAGATGTAAATCCAATTGTTTCTATTCACGACCACGGTGCAGGCGGACATCTGAACTGTTTGTCGGAATTGGTAGAAACTACCGGTGGGAAAATTGATTTATCGGCGCTTCCCGTAGGCGATCCAACCCTGAGCGCCAAAGAAATTGTGGGCAACGAAAGTCAGGAACGTATGGGATTTGTGCTTCCTGA
Source organism: uncultured Paludibacter sp. (assembly GCA_964612615.1). GTDB lineage: Bacteria > Bacteroidota > Bacteroidia > Bacteroidales > Paludibacteraceae > Paludibacter. The sequence goes on from CAZTDH010000037.1 coordinate 591, forward strand.
GTCGGCCATTGAAAGCGTACGCCGCATTGCCGAACGCGAACGCGCTCCAATGTACGTGGTGGGTGAAACAACCGGTGATATGAAATTTGTATTCGAACAAGCTGATGGCAAAATGCCAATCGATTTGCGTTTGGATTACATGATTGGTAAACCACCACGCACGATTATGACCGACAGCACCATCGAAGAAAAATATGCTCCGGTTGAAATCAGTGAAGATAAATTGCAGGAATATATTCAAAACGTATTGCAAGTGGAGTCGGTAGCTTGTAAGGATTGGTTGACAAACAAAGTGGACCGCTCTATTACCGGTAAAATTGCCCGCCAGCAAACTGCAGGTGAAATTCAATTACCGTTGAATGACCTTGGCGTTGTAGCACTTGATTACCGTGGAAACGTGGGTATTGCCACTTCTATCGGTCATGCACCGTTGGCTGCTATGGTAAGTCCGGAAGCCGGTTCTGTTTTGGCAGTTGCCGAAGCCCTGACCAACATTGTTTGGGCTCCATTGACCGACGGATTGGACAGCGTATCGTTAAGTGCCAACTGGATGTGGCCTTGTAACAACCCGGGCGAAGATGCACGACTTTACAAAGCCGTGGAAGCTTGTAGCGATTTTTGTTGCTCACTGGGCATCAATATTCCTACCGGGAAAGACAGTTTGTCGATGACTCAAAAATATGACAACGACAAAGTATTCTCACCCGGAACGGTGATTATTTCGGCCGGGGCAGAAGTTTCGGACGTAAAGAAAACTGTTTCACCAGTGTTGGTAAATGACGTGAAAACAGCGATTTATTATGTTGATTTTTCATTCGACAAACACAAACTGGGCGGTTCGGTATTGGCTCAAACATTGAACAAAATTGGCGACGAAGTACCAACCGTACAAGATGCAGAATATTTCAAAGCTGCTTTCGAAATCATTCAGGAGCTCATTGGCAAAGGTTTAATTCTGGCAGGACACGATATTTCGGAAGGTGGACTAATTACCGCATTGCTCGAAATGTGTTTCGGAAACGCCAACGGTGGTTTGAATGTAAATCTGGATTATATTACCGAGAATTCATTGGTAACCATGTTGTTTGCCGAAAATCCGGGCGTATTGATTCAGGTAAAAGACAAACGTGCTGTTGAAAAAATCCTTACCGATAATGGTGTTGGTTTTGCACGCATTGCTACGCCTATTGCAGAACGTCGTTTAGAAATCAATCGCAAAAAAGAAGCCTATTCATTTGCAATTAATGATTTACGCGATATTTGGTTCCGCTCGTCTTACTTGCTCGACCGCAAACAAAGTGGTGAAATCTGCGCTTCGGCTCGTTTCAACAATTACAAAAACCAACCGTTGCAATTTGCATTCACCGATAGTTTCAAAGGTAAATTCTCGCAATTCAATATCTCGCAAGACCGCACACCAAGTGGCATAAAAGCAGCTATTATCCGCGAAAAAGGAACCAATGGTGACCGTGAAATGGCTTACGCGTTGTATCTTGCCGGTTTCGATGTGAAAGACGTTCACATGACCGACCTGGCAACTGGCCGCGAAACACTGGAAGACGTAAACATGATTGTATTCTGTGGTGGATTCTCGAACTCTGACGTTTTGGGTTCGGCTAAAGGTTGGGCCGGTGGATTCTTATTCAACGAAAAAGCCAAACTGGCTCTGGATAATTTCTACAAACGCAACGACACATTAAGTTTGGGTATTTGTAACGGTTGCCAGTTGATGATAGAACTTGGACTGGTAAATCCGGAGCACGATGTACAACCACGCATGAAGCACAACGATTCGCATAAATTCGAATCTGCTTTCGTCGGTCTGGATATTCCTGAAAATAACTCGGTAATGCTTGGTTCACTTTCAAACAGCAAACTGGGTGTTTGGGTGGCACACGGTGAAGGAAAGTTCTACCTTCCAAAACCTGAAAGCGAATACAACATCATTGCTAAATACTCGTATGCAAGCTATCCGGCCAATCCAAACGGATCGGACTATGGTGTAGCCGGTATATGCTCAACCGATGGTCGCCACCTGGCTATGATGCCTCACCCTGAGCGTGCGGTATTCCCATGGCAATGGGCGAACTACCCTGCCGACCGCAAAAATAACGACCAAATCACTCCGTGGGTGGAAGCGTTTGTAAATGCGAGAGAATGGGTAGAGAAACACAGTAAATAGTTTATAGTAGGCAGTAGACTGTGAATTAAGATAGAATCCCGTTTTCAATTGAAGACGGGATTTTTTGTCTTTTGCACCGAAATCTGAAATTATTAGTACATTTGCAGACATCAAAAATGATTATTAAATAAAAACTTCTCTCAATTTCCATTCTTATTCCCCCGCAATTTATCCCGATGTTTATCGGGAGGGGGTTAGGGGGCAGAATTAAGAGGCAAATTAAAAACAATTATGAAACAATTTGGAGAAACAGTTCCGGGTTACAATATACCGGTATTAAACGAGCGCGAAATCAGAGCTGCCGCAGGCGTACTCTTTTTATTCGTATTTATAGCTATTCAACGGGTGATTTACACCGGCGATTTTTTAATGATTAAGTATTTTGTATTTATTTTTCTGGCAGATTTTATTGTCAGGGTTTTAATCAGTCCTAAGTACTCTCCTACTCTGATTATTGGCAGAATGATTGTCAGTAAACAGACACCCGAATACGTGGGCGCTGCGCAGAAAAAGTTTGCATGGATCATCGGGCTGGTGCTGGCAGTAACTATGTTGGTGCTATTGGTATTCATGAATACAAAAAGTCCTGTAACTGGTATTATCTGCCTGATTTGTCAGATTTTCCTGTTTTTTGAATCTGTTTTCGGTATATGTCTGGGCTGCTTGTTTTACAATATGTTCTACAAGGAAAAAGCCCAGCACTGCCCGGGCGAAGTGTGTGAACGCAAAGATAAACAAGCTATCCAACGCGTATCGTGGACTCAGGTACTTATCGTAATTGCCTTCGTGGCCTTAGCCGTTGCTACTTTTATAATGTGCAAAGCTAATTTCAATCAACCGCCGGTAGATTTGTTCAGATAATCAATATTTCCAATACGCTAATCCCATCTTCTGGTTTGAAGGTGGGATTTTTTGATCCTTAACAGACCCGGTTTTAAATCTATCTTGTTGGAGTCGCAACATAAATATTTCGGCAATAATCCCCACAATCATAATTTCAGAAAAAATCAAAGAATTTTATCATTTTCACCCATAATTTATCCACAAAAAAAGCCAATAATTATACATTTCAACTCTTCAAATATGCATTATTTCTGCTTATCTTTGCGAGTATGTTACACAATTTCATTGCTTCGCGTATACAAGCACAACTACCGTTTGAACCTACCGAGCAGCAAACCCAACTAATAGAGGCACTTGGTATTTTTCTGATGTCCACCGACAATGAGAAATGCTTTTTATTGCGCGGATATGCCGGTACGGGTAAAACCTCGGTGGTAAGTGCGCTGGTGCGGGCATTGAATGAACTGAAACAAAAAACGATGCTCCTTGCCCCTACCGGCCGTGCTGCCAAAGTGATAGCGGGCTATTCGGGCTTTCCGGCATTTACCATTCATAAAAAGATTTACCGCCAGAAATCCATGTCGGAGTTCAGGTTTCAACTGTCCGATAATCTGAATACACACACATTGTTTATTGTCGACGAGGCATCTATGATTTCGAACACCGGTACAGAAAGTACCTTTGGTTCAGGGCGGCTGCTCGACGATTTGGTGGAATTCGTATACAGCGGACAGGGTTGCAGTCTGTTGCTGTTGGGCGATACAGCTCAGTTACCACCGGTAATGCAGCCTCACAGTCCGGCACTGGAAAAAGACAAGTTATTGGGCTATGGTTTGAAAGTGCATGAATATACCTTAACCCATGTGGTTCGTCAGGCCTTGGAAAGTGGAATACTGCATAATGCCACGCTGCTCAGGCAACAGTTACTCGAAGAGAAAACATCGGACTTTCCGAAGTTTGAACTCGAAGGCTTTTCGGATATAAAGAAACTGGGAGGTATGGAGTTGATTGATGAGATACAGCGGTCGTACGAAGGGGTTGGCGTTGAGGATACTATCGTGGTAACACGCTCGAATAAGCGTGCCAACATGTATAATAATGGCATTCGCGCACGGGTAATGATGAAGGAAGATGAGCTTACTAACGGCGATTTACTCATGGTAACCCGCAATAATTACTTTTGGAATAAGCCTTACAAAGAAATTGACTTCATTGCGAACGGTGATATTCTGCAAGTTATGCGTGTGCGAAAGCATCACGAGTTGTATGGTTTCCGCTTTGTGGATCTGACGCTCCGGTCGCTCGATTACGACTGGGAAATTGATGCGCGTATATGGCTCGATGCACTGCAATCGGAATCGCCTGCCGTGATGAATGAAATGACTAATAAACTGTTTCAATCGGTGGCCGAAGATTATCCCGAAATCACGACGAAGAAAGAACTTTACCGGAAAATACTGGAAAATGAGTATTACAACGCCCTTCAGGTGAAATTTGCCTACGCGGTAACCTGCCACAAAGCGCAGGGTGGTCAGTGGAAAAAGGTGTTTGTCGATTCCGGGCAGATTACCGACGAACAGTTGAACAGCGACTTTTACAGATGGCTGTATACGGCATTGACACGTGCTACAGAAACGGTTTATCTGGTGAATTTTCCCGAAAAAACCTTTGTTAGCAATAAATAACGCTCAACTGCTTGATTGGCAATGAAAAACTAGTACCTTTGGGTGTTTTTGAGAAAACTTAGACTATTGCAAATAAAAAATCACGCGTAATTACCCTTTTGTTGATGAAACTTTTCAAAATATTATATCTTTTTTTGATAAGTCTTTTATCAACAACTACATATTCACAACAAATCAATACCGATTATTTTATTGAGAATAATCCCCGCCGACAAGATTATAACCCTGCTTTCAAACCAAAAACCGATTACTTTATCAGCCTTCCTATACTGGGAATGACTCAACTGAGCCTAGAAAATAATTCTCTTACTGTAAGTGATTTGGTATACACTGTAAATGGTCAGACCATTAGCTTTAAACACCCCGACGGAAATACAGATAAGTTGTATAACGTTATACAGCCCAACACGTTGATACGAGCAGATGCACAGACTAATATTCTGGCGTTTGGCTGGCGAATTCAACGTGATTTCCTGACTTTCTCACTTACCGAAAAATCAAGCGCATCGGTCGGACTGCCTAAAGATTTGTTTAAATTTCTGCTCTACGGTACACCCGATATTTATAATAATGCCTATAATCTCACAAAGCTTCAATCTGATATAAGTTTTTACACCGAAGCTGCAGCCTGTTATACCCTGAGAATTAACCGTGAATTCACTATCGGAGCAAAAGTAAAACTGTTGTTGGGCAATGCTAATGTTTCATTTACGAATCAACAACTTAATATGCAAGCCGGTATAAACGAATGGACATTAAAAGGAAGCGGTTCGGTTAATTACGCAGGTGGACTACCAGTAACGCTGGATAATCAACTGCAATCGGTATCGATAAAGGGAACTCCAACTTTACTCAACTTTCTGAACAAGCCATCAGGTATTGGAACGGGTATTGATTTAGGTATCAGATACAGAGTCGACGATAACATTGTGCTGTCAGCTTCCTTGCTCGATTTTGGCATAATCAGCTGGTACAACAACCTGAAAAATGTGAATTACAACATGGATTACAAATATGACGGCATAAAACAGATAAACGGCACTACAATTTTCACTCCCACTGATATTCTTGCCGGAAATGCAGTAACTGATTCATTGCTCAAAGTGTTGAAATCTTCATTAACGATAAATCAAACAACAAAGGCATATACCACAGCCACTACAGCAAAGGTGAATGTGGGCTTTGAATATAGACTAATGCAAAATCAGTTAAGTTTGGGGCTGCTTTCACATACTCAGTTTATAAACAATACAATCACTGAGGAAGTTACGGCTTCGGTTAATGCCAAGCCAACCAAATGGTTTAATGGCTGTCTCAGTTATTCGGTGTTCAACGGGAGGTATAGCACCATTGGACTTGGTTTTGGGCTAAAAACAGGTATTGTTCATTGGTTGGTAGGAGCAGATTATATCCAGTTTCAATCTGTCAAAATCCCATTTTCAGTTTTAGGCAACAATAATTTTGTAATTCCATATCGTTCAGCAGTTTATAATTTATCATTGGGGGTAAATATTGTATTCAACAGGTCGACCGCAAAACGTATGCATAATCGGACGGGGCTCTATGGATTTGACGTGGATGAGGATTGAGAATTAAATCAATACTGAATTTTGTTTTTAAACAACCAAAGTAAGGAAATTAAACAAAATTATTCTTATCTTTGAAAGCTTAATTTAATCATATACTTTCTTCATAAATAATTAAATATTATCGTTTTAAATATCAGTCAACATGAAGCGGAAATCAATTTCAGTAACTACATTGCTTATTTTCAACTCAATACTTCTACTTTTCAGTTCCTGTATGAGCGATGTTGATTTACTCAACATATCAAATGAACTTAAAATTGATCAATCGTTGGTCATACCGGTTGGAGAAGCCAAGTTGACTATTAATGACATTTTTAAGAAATTTGGAGTACCATCAGGTATTGACACGCTCAGTAACGATATATATTATCAGAATACTTCAAGCATGGAATATGCTTTTAAGCCTGTCAATCTGGCAGATTCGGTAAAACCATTAATCAAAACACTTACACCGATACCAATACCAATAACATATCCTGCAAACTTTGCAATAACGTTACCTCCGGCACCTGACACACTGGGTCTTGGCATAAATTCAAATATTGTTCAGCAACGGATTGATGTTATTAAAATGAGCTCTTCATCCCTGAGCGTTACTGTTGATGGCACGCCTGATATAAAAGCCATTCCTGCAAGTGATGTTCGTGTTGAATTTGTATTTCCAACCAATAAACTGAAGATTGATAATGGCGTAAATATTCAGTTTACTCCAACAGCATACGGACAAACCGGTCATATTACGATGGGAAGCTACAGTGTTTTTCCTAATGGTGGATCAAGAATTCCGTTTACCATCAATGTTTATGTAAAAAAGCAAAGCGTGCCCATTACCCTTGGACCTTCTTCAAAGATATTTATAAATTTGGGGTTTGACGATATTGTTCTTTCTGAAGCATGGGGTATGTTTAAATTGTTGATAAATGATATGCAATCAACTCACTTTGATTTATCAAGTTTTATTCCAAACGGTTATCTCCGATTTGAAAGTCCAACTATTGATATTTCAGCCACAAGCAATATTGGAGTTGATTTGGCATTGAAACTGGATTATTTGAGAACATATAATCAAAGTAATCCAACCAATTTTCAGCAAGCCTGGTTTAATGGACACACAACAAATTCAACCAATCTTTATTTAGTTGGACCAACAGTTTTGGGAGCATCAGTTACTAACACATTAACACAGTTCAACAACACAAACGGCGAAATTGATAAACTGATAGACACTAATCCATATCCGAATACTATTGATTTTAAATACTCTGTAGCTGATAATCCACTGCCAAGCCGGACAACCAATTTTATTACAGCCGACAGTAAAATCAAATTTGACCTCAAAACACGTTTTAAATTGAGTTTAAAGGATGGAAGCAATTACACTATAAAGGATACCATCAGAAACGTTGGACAGAGTTTAGGAACCGTACTTGACGGAGTTGACTCAGCTGTTTTGGTGCTGAATTTTTCAAACGGTTTACCAGTTAAAGCGATATACCGAATGACTTTCTGGAAATCGAATGCCGCTAACGATACCATTGCCACTAACATTTCCAATATTAAAGATGATTCTGACATAGGAACAATCTTTAGCCGTTATCAATTAAACCCACCGGATATTAATGCCGATGGTACTGTGAAAACAGGCGGCATAAAAACACAAACGCTTCAAATAGGATTGAGCAAAAATACGATTGCCGACCTGAAGAAAACTAAATTTATTGTTTTCTCAGTGGCTATGGCAGGTGATCAGGCTGTTATTAATGGCGTTCAGACCACAAATCCGATACATCTTACAACTAAAAACAGTTTTGGTGTTAAACTTGGTGTTTTTGTAAAGGCAAATACCACTGTAACTCTAAGTAAAACCAATAAAAAAAAGTAAGTGATTATGAGATATATTGGTAAAATTACAGTTATTGTTTGTCTTGTTTTTTCGGTTATTTCAGTTCGTTCTCAACAGGTTAACACAACATATTTTATGGAAAATGCACCGGAGCGCAATATGTTGAATCCGGCATTCCAACCGTTGAATGCTTTCTATATCGGGCTACCGGCCATTGGTTATACACAAATTGGATTAGGAAATAATTCTCTTTCGCTGAAGGATGTTATTTATAATCAAAATGGTCAGACTATTATGTTCTTTAATCCGAATGGTAACAAGCAGAATTTTTATGACGCATTGAACCCCGTGACTCTGATAAATGAAAATTTACAGGTAAATTTGATTGATTTTGGTTTTAGAAGCGGAAAATCGTTTTGGAGCTTCAGTCTGACCGAGAAAATGGACAGAGAATTCAGCATTCCTAAGGATATTTTTAGGCTTGCTGTGTTTGGTACACCTCAACTCAACAATAATATTTTTGATTTAAACAAGCTTGATATTGATATGAGTGTTTATACCGAAGCAGCGTTGGGTTATTCGAGAAAACTGAGCGATAAATTTACTATTGGTGCTAAACTCAAATTTCTGTACGGTTCTTCGAATATATCCACTATAAATCAGAATATAAGTATAAATGCTGGCGTAAACGACTGGAAATTAAAAGGGAATTTATTGATGAACACAGCAGCGCCGGGAGCAGTTCAGATTGAAAAATACTTTGAGTCATTAAACTATATGATTCCGGTTACCCTGGACGATTTACTCAAACCTGTTGGTCTGGCCAATTCTGCTGATTGGATTAAACCCAGTGGATTAGGTGGTGAAATCGATCTTGGATTTACTTTTGAACCAGTGAAGAACTTGAAACTATCGGGAGCAGTTACTGATTTGGGAATGATCTACTGGAATCAAAACATGAAAAATACTACTTATAATTCTGATTATACATTTAACGGTTTTGGAAATTTTGATTTAAATTCAAATATTAATGTATTGAATATTACCGATTCAATTTTAAAAGGAGTAGTAAATTCGGTTTCAAGTTCACAAACTACCAAAGCATACACCACATATACCAGTCCTAAATTAAATTTGGGGATTGAATATGGTTTTTTTAATAATAAATTGGGGCTCGGTCTGCTGTCGAGAACTATCAAACACCACGAAAATTACATGGAAGAGCTGACGGCTTCCATTAATGCGCGTCCGTGGGAATGGGCAAATATGTCACTCTCCTACTCTTTCTTTAATGGTCGCATGAGCAATATCGGTGCAGGGTTGGGACTCCGAACAGGCTTTATACACTGGTTTCTGTCAGCCGATTATATTCCTATAACGTATGCTTCAGTGCCTTTGAATGCCATAAATACCAATTTCCCTGCTGTGGTTGCTCCACTACCCTACAACACCAAGAGAATTAATCTTGGTCTCGGTATTAAATTTGTATTCAATGAGAAAAAAGATGCCGATAAAGATGGAATAGCTGATAAATGGGATAAATGTCCTGACACGCCAAAGGGAGTAAAAGTTGACAAAAAAGGCTGTCCGATTGATTCCGATGGTGATGGAGTGCCTGATTATCTGGATAAATGTCCGAAAACACCTGCCCGGGTGAAAGTAGATAAGGAAGGCTGTCCGTTGGATAAAGATGGTGATGGAGTGCCTGATTATCTGGATAAATGCCCAAAAACCCCGGAAGGTGTAAAAGTAGATAAAAAAGGTTGTCCGATTGATTCTGATGGTGATGGAGTGGCTGATTATAAAGATAAATGCCCTGAAACACCAAAAGCAATCAAAGTTGATTCGGTGGGTTGTCCCGTAGATACCGACAAAGATGGTGTGCCTGATTACCTTGACAAATGTCCGGATACTCCTACCAGAGCCAAAGTAGACGCAAATGGTTGTCCGATTGATACCGATAAAGATGGAGTCCCGGATTATTTGGATAAATGCCCAACGGTAGCCGGAGTGGCATCAAATAATGGTTGCCCTGAAGTTAAGAAGGAAATACCAAAAACGGTGGTAACAGCCGTGAAACCCGAAGTCAAAAAGGACACAAAAACGGAAATTAAAAATGAAACAAGAACTGTTGGACAAACCCAGCAGCAGAACACATTGTTCCGCAAAGCATTGCAGGGTATCATGTTTAACCCTGCTTCAGATATTATTTTGGAAAGATCTTATGGCATTTTGAATCAGGTTGTAGGCGTACTAAAATACAATCCAACATATCAGATTGAAATTCAAGGTCACACTGACAATGAAGGTAGTTTAGTAACAAATAAAGTATTATCCGAAAAACGTGCAGAACGGGTAAAGAGATATTTTATAAGCAAAGGTATCGACGAAAAAAGAATAACGACAATCGGTTATGGTAACACACAACCGCTATCAACTAATAATACCTTGAGAGGCAAAGCTTTGAATCGCCGGGTGGAATTTATTGTAAGTTATAAGGAAATATCATTCTATTAGGCAAAAAATGAATCTATTTCTTAATACTTGGTTTTTCAAATATGTTTAACCTATTAAACTGTAGTAGTATGAAAAGAAACAATGAACTTATGTTATTGATTTTCATTTGTTTTAGTTTGACATTCCTAAATGTCAATGCACAGACAGTGAATGTATCACAGGTAAACAGCATGTATTTCATGGAGAACATTCCACAACGACATGAGCTAAATCCTGCATTTCAACCCTATAGTGATTTCTATTTAGGGCTTCCTGTAGTAGGATATACCCGAATAGGCTTAGGAAACCCCTCTCCTATTTTATCTGGCTTTGTTTCAGATCCGGCTGGTGGAATCAATAATTTTTACAATTCACTGACCGACAGAACTAACTTTCAACTGGATATGCAGTTGAATTTGCTTAATGTTGGTTTCCGTTCTAAAAAAGCATACTGGAACTTCTCAATTTCAGAGAAAATTGATGGGCAAATAGGTTTTCCCAAAGACATGTTAAAGTTATTGTTTTATGGAACTCCTGATGTAAATTCATTTAAGCTTAATGACTTCAATATAAACATGGCGGCTTATACTGAAGCAGCAATTGGATATTCCAATCAGGTTAATGATAAATGGTCGTATGGTGGTAAACTAAAGTTTCTTTATGGAAATAACGACATGCTGTTTATTCTACAAAACTCTACCTTAAATGCTATCTCAAACGGACTTAATTTAAGTGGAAGCGGGATACTCAATTACAGCTCAGCTTTAAGTTTAAAACCGTCAGGGCTTGGCGGCGCTATTGATTTAGGTTTTACATTCAATCCTTCTGAAAGGCTTACGTTATCAGGTGCAATTACCGATTTGGGAATGATTCACTGGCTTCATAAATACTACAATAAAGCAAAATTTAGTTATACAGGAACAACTTCAGGCTTAGATGTGAATCTCGCCTCGCTGAAAGATAGTTTATTATACGGATTGAACAATCTGACTACTGACTCCGTGACTGGTGGTTACAACACTTATACAACTCCAAAATTAAATATCGGTGCTGAATTCTCTTTTCTGGATAATAAATTAAGTGTGGGCGTTCTTTCACGTACCTTGTGGATGAAAAATGTATTGGATGAAGAAGTTACTGCTTCTATCAACGGTCGACCTACCAATTGGTTGAATGTTTCGCTATCTTATTCGGTATTTAATGGTAAAACGAGTAATATCGGTGCAGGGTTGGGATTAAGAACCGGTTTTCTTCACTGGTTTTTATCAGCCGATTATATTCCACTGGATAGAAACACAATACCTTCATTTAGCACACCTATTCCATACAACACAAGGGGAGTTAATTTGGGTATCGGTCTTACCATTGTGCTTGGAAATCGTAAAGATGCTGACCGGGATGGAGTAACTGATAAGCTAGATTTATGTCCTGATACTCCAAAAGGTGTAAAAGTAGATAAAAATGGTTGTCCACTCGACAGTGACGGTGATGGTGTCCCCGATTATCTCGATAAATGTCCTGATACACCTAAAGATGCCGTGGGTTATGTAGATAAAGATGGTTGTTTAATTGATACCGACGGAGATGGAGTACCGGATTATATGGACAAATGCGATAATACTCCGAAAGAAGCTATCGGTTTTGTAGACAAAGATGGTTGTAACCTCGACAGCGATGGCGACGGTGTACCCGATTACCTGGATAAATGCCCCAAAACACCTGAGGCTGCCAAAGATTTAATCGATAAAAATGGTTGTCCTATTGATACAGATGGTGATGGAGTTCCCGATTACCTCGATTTATGCCCTAATACACCGACTGTTGCCAGAGGCTTTGTCGACAAAAATGGGTGTACACGCGATTCTGATGGAGATGGCATCCCCGACTTTCAGGACAAATGCCCTGACACTCCACTCGAAGCACATGGAATGGTCGATGCAGCCGGTTGTCCACGAGATACCGATGGCGATGGTATACCCGATTATCTGGACAAATGTCCGACTATACCAGGAACTATTAAAAACAATGGCTGTCCCGAAATTAAAGCTGACGTAAAACCTGATATAAAACCAGTTGTAGTTGTTGCACAACCTACTATTGTTGCAGTCAATAAAAATCTGAAAGTATTGTTCCAAAAAGCATTACAGGGAATTCAGTTTGATCCGGCACGATACACTCTGAAACCGGTTTCCTTCGAAATTCTGGATCAGATAGCCGAAGCCTTAATTGACAATCCAGCTTATAATATAGAGATTCAGGGACATACCGATAATGTTGGAAATCATGACTCTAATCTGCTCTTATCTGAGAAACGCGCTCAGGCAGTATTGACTTATCTGGTTACAAAAGGTGTTGATGCCAAACGTATGACTTCGCGGGGATTTGGTGATGCACTTCCTGTTGCATCAAATAAGACATCAGCAGGCAAAATGCAGAACCGTCGGGTTGAATTTGTCGTTACATATGACAAGTCGTTAGAAAAATTTATTCAATAAATTGATTATTAAGGGAGTTAAGCAATTAATTCCCTTTTTAATTTCAAAAAAACTGAAACAAACGATGGTAGTTTGCAAGGGTTTTAATACTTTTGTGCTCCGAAAAAATGTTTAGGAATTAATAACAAAGACAAAATAATTATCAATATAATAAAACAACCATGGGAAGAGCGTTTGAATACCGAAAAGCGACCAAAATGAAACGTTGGGGCAATATGGCCCGCGTATTTACTAAATTAGGAAAACAAATAACTATAGCCGTTCGCGAAAGTGGACCAGAACCCGATACTAATCCACGTCTGAGGGTGTTGATTACACAATCGAAAAAAGAGAACATGCCCAAAGAAAATGTGGAGCGTGCCATTAAAAAAGCTGTTTCGAAAGATGAGGCTGATTACAAAGAAGTATTGTACGAAGGATATGGACCAAACGGTATTGCCATTGCCATCGAAACAGCTACTGACAACCCTACCCGTACCGTTGCGAATATCCGCAGTTATTTAACACGCCACGGTGGTTCACTTGGAACCAGTGGATGCTTACAGTTCCTTTTCGATCACAAATGCGTATTTAAAATAGCTCCAAAAGATGATGTTACTATTGATGATCTGGAACTTGAATTAATTGATTTCGGTGTAGATGAACTTGTACAGGACGAAGACGGTATTGTATTGTATGGCGATTTCCAATCATATTCAACCATTCAGAAATACCTGGAAGAAAACGGATTTGAGATTTTCAGTGCCGAGTTTGAACGTATCCCGAACGATATGAAAGAACTCAACGAAGAACAAAAAGCACAGGTAATGAAACTTCTCGACAAAATTGAAGACGACGAAGATGTACAAAATGTATTTCACAATATGGTTGAATAAATTGAATCAACCCGTTTTGTATAAACATTTTCTCAAATTTACTTGTTTATATAAAAGTAAACAAATTTTCGTATTATACCCAATAAATGATTAAGAAAAGAGAAAAAGAATTATCTATATTAATGATAATTGTACAGGTTGTACTAACGCTATTAATGTTTTTAGCAACCTCTCTTATTCTTAAAGAACAGCATCGTTTTCATAACACCTTAGCCCTGATGGTTCAGATTACCATCATGTGGAGTTTTCTACTTTATTATCTGAATTTGGGAGTAATTTTCAGAGCAACTCCGTTAATTACTATGCTTAGAGGGTATTTTGTGACCGTGTTTTTTGGTTGCTTTTTCCTATTTATCGAAGTGCTCATCATTTCACTTTTCCGGTCAATTTATTATTCCATAGAATACATTGTTGTTTTCGGAGTCATAAATATTGCAAGTTTAATAGTTTTTAAAATTTCATTTCATCGTTGGATGTTATTTATGCGCAGAAAAGGCTATAATAAGCGCAATGTACTTATTATTGCCAATTCTGATTCCATATCATTTGTCCAATCTTTTATCAATGCTAAAGACTGGGGATATGAGGTACATTCGATAGTATCTGCAGATGATAAATTAAAGCAACATTTCAGCGATATCAGGATTTTAAGTTCAAACGATGAACTTTTTAGCTATATAAAATCCAATCCTGTCGACGATATTTTCTATTGCGTACCAATCACTGAAGGCCAGTTTAATTTAGAAAAACTTAAAATGGATGTAAATACAATTGGCGTTTCACTCCACATACTTCAGCAACAAGATATTAAAACCGGATTTTTCAGTAAACCATCCCTTTTAAACCTGAATTATGATAGTCACAGTACTGTAACTGATAAATATATCTATTTAAAAATAAAGGATAGCTTTGACATTATTTTGAGTATTATTGCCCTTATTCTGACTTCTCCATTCATGTTAATAATTACAATTTTAATTAAACTAAATGATAGAGGTTCAGTTTTCTTTCTTCAGGAAAGGGTTGGATTAAACGGACGGTTGTTCAGATGTTATAAATTCAGGACTATGGTTATGAATGCAGAACAACTTTTGGATCAAATTAAAGAAAAGAACGAAGCGGACGGACCAGTTTTTAAAATAGAAAATGATCCAAGAATTACTAAAATAGGGCGGTTTCTGCGTAAAACATCATTAGATGAATTTCCTCAGTTTCTTAATGTAATAAGAGGTGAAATGTCCATCGTAGGGCCAAGACCTCCACTTTTGAAAGAAGTGCAGCAATACGAACAATTACAACTGCGAAGGTTAAGCATGAAGCCCGGAATAACCTGCAAATGGCAGGTATGGGGACGTCATGAGGTATCATTTAAGGAATGGATGCAAATGGATTTAGATTACATCGACAACTGGTCACTTTGGTTAGATTTTAAAATTATGATTTCTACAGTAGGAGTTATATTAAAAGCAAAAGGACAATAATAAATATATATCAAGATATTACAGAAAGGGCCGTTCAAAAAATTTGAACGGCCCTTTCTGCAAATAAAAATCTAATCCCATTTCTTAAAACCAACATAAACTAAAGCTAAACTAAACAAACACAAAAATCCGTTACCAAGAGGCAAACTAGGAGGTGGTGTCGGATCAACACCGGGATGAGTTCCACCGCCTGATCCGTTATTTTCGGCATTTCCACTTTGTTTTGTAGATCCACCAGTCGAATTGGATGCATTTTCTGAAGTCAGCTTTGTTGAAACTGAAACAAATCCACCCATCTGAGTTACATTTTTTCTGGCAGATCCGGAAGCAATGGATAAATCCGCATTCATACCGGAATTATTTTGAGTTGCTTCTTTGTTAGCGGATAAATTATATAATCCATCCGATTGCAGGCCTTTCAGCCCTGAATATGACTCCATTTGTATCGACTTTTTGCCATTTGCACCAACTTCTATAAAGTTATAAGATTCATATACATGCGATTTAGCAATCAATCTGGCGTTTCGTATTTTACCATTCAAATCAACTCCAATGCTTGTAAGTGCCTTATCGGCTGCGCTCGTTGTAACCCCCTTAAAAGAGTTTCTTAATGGTGTAAAAGGCAAAGCTAAAATTACACTTGCAACCGTTAATACACCCAACACTACGATGTTAATACCTTTTTTCATATGCATTAGATTTAATAAATTAATACTTTCTCATTTGCTTTTTCAATAAATACTTCAATACTGACATTTTGATAATTATAATCAAAGAATTTAATTGCAGGATTTTATAGAATAAATATCAATAAATATACCAATTCAGATATATATTTGA
>CAZTDH010000038.1:0-16645 GCA_964612615.1 uncultured Paludibacter sp.
ATCTGAAAAGCTGGTTCGATGCAGGCGTTACTTGTGTCGGTATGGGTTCAAACCTTTTCCCTGCCGACATGATGAAAGCTGGCGATTGGGCGGGTATTACCAAACTATGTAGTGATGCACTGGCTATAATTCAGAAAATCAAGAAATAGTTGGTAGTTTATAGTTTAAAACATTAACCCTTAAATAAAAATTCAATGTCACAATCAACAGCAGAGAAAATGACGAGTTACCGTTGGACCATCGTCAGTTTACTTCTTTTTTCCACAACAATCAATTACATGGATCGAAATGTAATCGGTTATCTGAAAGATTATTTTTGTTCAACTGATGGTTTTGGATGGTCATCGACTGATTTTTCCATCTTAACTTCTGTATTTACTGCATTTTATGCCGGATTTACCTTGTTTGCCGGATTTATTATCGACAAAATCGGAACAAAAATCGGATTGGCAGCCTCACTTATTGTATGGTCGCTTGCAGGCATGGCAAGTGCTTTTGTAGGAAAAAGCCTTTTCGGACAGATTGCTGCACGTGGCGTATTCGGTGCAGGTGAATCGGGCAACTTTCCCGCTTCTATTAAAACAGTAGCTGAATGGTTTCCAAAAAAAGAACGTGCTTTAGCTACCGGTATTTTCAATTCAGGTTCCAATATGGGTGCCATGATTTGTGCATTGATTATTCCGGTAATTTTGGCTGCTTGGAATCCTAACGAAGGTAACGGACTGTTTCTGGGAATTTTCCATGGCTGGCAAATGGCGTTTATCATTACCGGTTTAGTAGGTTTTCTGTGGTTATTCTTTTGGAGTAAACTGTACAACACACCTAAATTCATGTTGGGAAAAGGCAAAATCAATCAGGCAGAATACGATTATATTCACGCCGATGATGAAGCTGCTCCTGTTGTTGACCCTACTGCTCCTGTTGTAAAAGTACCTTGGTATAAAATGCTTACTTACAAGCAAACATGGGCATTTGTTGCCGGTAAGTTTATGACCGATGGTATCTGGTGGTTCTTGTTGTTTTGGTTACCAACTTATATCAAACAGCAATTTTGCGTGGGTATGAGTCCGGTAGAAACCAAACACACCGTTATGATTTCAACTTTTATAGTGTATGGTATTGCCATTATCGGTTCAGTGTACGGCGGTTCTATTCCTATGACTTTTATGAACAAAGGATGGCAAACCTACCGAGCACGTATGACAGCTTTATTAATGATTGCCTTTGCTCCTCTTTTGCTGGTAAGTACACAGTGGGTTGCTGCCGGATATGGTATTATAGCTGCAGTAGCTATAATCAGTATTGCAGGAGCGGCACATCAGGCATGGTCGGCTAATCTGTTTACTACCGTATCGGATATGTTTCCTAAAAAAGCCGTTGGTTCGGTTACAGGTATCGGTGCTGCTGCCGGAGGTTTAGGTGGCGTATTAGTTCAGTTACTTGCCGGAGGTTTGGAAGATAAATACCGTATCATGGGTATTATGCAAGCCAGCAAAGAAGGGCTAATTAAAGCCACTCAGTCCATTCCACTTGAAAAAGTAAAGATTGACAATTTGAAAGAAGTAATGGTTGATCCAACTAATACAGCCATGTTTGAACAGGCCAGACACCTTATTTCAACCAATGTATCTGTTGCCTATGGCATTATGTTCACTACCTGTGCGTTGGCTTACCTTATTGCATGGTCTATAATGAAAGTGTTAGTTCCCAAACATACAGTAATTACCGATTTATAATAGTTTGATAGTTTGATTAAATCGTGTAAGAGTCCCGGCCGTTTGTGTCGGGACTCTTTTTTTGAACTATAAATTTAATCAATGAGAACCACTAAAATTACTCTCAGTAATGAATATTTAATTGTATCGTATAAAACATATTACACCTTCGGATCATATCAATCACAGTAGCATATCAGATATATTGCACTATCGTATCATATCGATTACTATACCGTATTAAACATATTACACCTTCGTAGCATATCAATCACAGTAGCATATCAGATATATTGTACTATCATATCATACCGATTACTGTACCGTATTAAATATATTACACCTTCGTAGCATATCAATCACAGTAGCATATCAGATATATCTCACTATCATTTCATACCGATTACAGTACCGTATTAAACATATTACACCTTCGTATCAGACTGATTGTAGTACCGTATCAGATATATTTCACTATCATTTCATACCGATTACAGTACCGTATCAAACATATTACACCTTCGTATCAGACTGATTGTAGTACCGTATCAGATATAATAACCGTACAAAATAAAAAACGCGAACCGGACAGTCCGGTTCGCATTTTTTCTATAAAGTAAAATGTATTATGAAAATCCTATATTTATTGCCCCGAAAGCTGTATTAAGATGCAGCATGGCATCACTTTTTACCGAATCGGCTTTGCTGATGGTACTCCAGAAACGCACGGTCAATGTACTGCCTTCGGCACTTACTTTATTGTACAATATCACCGGTTTGCGCTTTTCAACTACATGAGGGATATTTTTGATAGTTTCGTTGATAATTTCGTTTATCAAATTGGCATCGAGTTCAGTTCCTTTCAACGAAAATTCGATGGTTACGCGTTTTTGGTCGTTACTGAATGTCCAGTTTACAATGTTTTGCGACAGGATATTTCCGTTCGGGATAATCACTTCAGCACCATCCGCGGTATTCAACGTACTTGCACGCAGTCCTATTTCCTTCACTTTGCCGGCCTGTCCACTTACTTCTATTTCGTCGCCAATCTGCAACGAACCATCGAAAATAAGAATAATACCCGATACAAAGTTGTTTACCACGTTCTGTAAGCCCATACCGATACCAACACCCAAGGCACCGAGCAGGAAGGTGAGTTTGTCGATTGGCAGCCCTGAAGCCGCTATGGCAAGCAAATACCCACCAATCAGCACCAATAAACGGGTGATTAGCAAACGGGAATGTTGTCCTTTGGTAATAGTGGTCGTATCTTCGTTATCGATACCCGTTTCGCCAAACAGAAAACTGAGCAGGCGTTGCAGAATATGTGCAAACCAGATGATTATAAAGAACATTAACACACTAATCAGTTTAAATGAAATACTTCCAATGGTTCGGGTATCGGTCAGTGCATCGACTGTGAAACTGCTGATAGTTTGATAAGCATTTAAGCTGGAAGCCAGCACAATGAACCATAAAACTCCCGCCAAAATAAGTACAGGCATTTTAATTTTACTTATTACCACCGAACCATCGAAAGGTTTGTCGACGCCTTTCTTCAAACGACTGGTAAGCAATTGTAAGATTAGAATTTCCAAAATGGTTTCGATAAAAATAACCAGTATAACTGCCAGTGTCAGGGAAAAAATGCCGGTCGTTCCCAGAAAGCATGAAAGAGTGAACCGTCCGAAAAGATTAGCAATAATTGCAAGCAATGAAAGTAACATTCCTACAATAGCAGCATATTTAATCCAATTGGAATAAGCTGATTGTTTCGTTATTTTTTTATAATACCTAAACGTGAACAAAATTGAAGCTGCATAAATAATCAACATCCAAACACGTGTAACAACAGTAGGTTCAGTTGCCAGATAAGTCAACACATTAACCACAAACAAGATTACCAAAGCAAGCCAGTCGAAACGTAATGAATGCTCTCCTGTTTTGAAGAAGATAAACGTAGCTGCCGTAAGTAACAATATATATTCAACGGCAACGTACGAAGTTGGTGCATACGCATCGAAGAATGGCATCAGGCAAAGTACTATAATCAAAATGGATAAAATCGGTTGATTAGTAAGGTATTTTAAATTCAGAAACTCATACTTTTCCTTTTGTAATCTGATAGTTTTCAATAGTTTGCGTTTTGTAAATAACCAAACAAATATAAGAAGTCCGCAAATCAAAACAAAAGTCTGCTCCTTCCATGTTTCAGTTACATAAAATGCAATAGCTTTTTGTTCGCTATCCAGCAAACTAACCGTTTTATTCACAGAATCTTTCGGAAGTGGATCCCACAAATTATTCAATTCCTGTCCAAACAATTGATTATTAGCTTTTTCGAGCTTTCGGTCTAAGCGGCTCATCATGTTGGTGAGGTTGATTGAGTTATCAACAGCCAATATTTTCAACGTGTTAAGACTATCAATATTTAATTTGGTAATACTGTCGGTTCCTGACCATTTTCGTTCCATGCCAAGAAGTTTGTATTCAAATGTATTTCGGAGCAGGCTGTCGGCATACATTTTCTTGAATATTGAATCTTTCAAAACAGTTTTAACCCTGAGTTTTGCATGATAAACCCTTAAATACAATTTTTGAAGATGATCCATAATACGGTCATTTTCATCATCCAAACTGGTGGCAAATGTCTTGTATAGTGTCAGATTTTTCACGCTCATTCGGATATGACGTTCTCTAAAATTCAATCTCATCCGGTTGTAATCCATTGTTATATCGGCAATCTGCTGTTTTATTTTCACAATTTCGAAGCCCAGTTTAGCACTGTCACGGATATCAATGAGGTTATCATTCACACGGTCGATACTCAGCAAATAATCACTTTTGGAAAGGGTATCGGCTGCCAGTATAAATTTCTTGTGTTTTAAATGCCGTTTGGCCAATAGTTCAGCTTTGATTTTGGCACTATCTACTGCGACTTTCTGAGCGGGTTGTTGATTAACAACTGTTGAAACCATGTCATTAGTAGATTGACTAATAGCAATAAATACTAAAATAAGAAAATAACAGAGTGTAACTATTCGTTTCATAATATGATATTTTAAGTAAATCTTCGAATGTAATAAGTTCAGTTTTCAAAAATAGTGAATTTTATTTATGAATAGCCTTTTGAGTAAGAAAACATAAGCCTCAAATAAATAAATCCCGACAATCAGTTAATTATCGGGATTTTAATTTATGAATATTGTAAAATCTTCAGGGCTTCTTCTTCCAAATTTTATCGGCAGCGGGCAGATATTCAGGTAAAGCAGCCGAACCATACCAATTAAAGTATTCAACTTCAAATATTTTTTTACTGATAGTCGGATCGTCAGCCAAAAGTTTGGCGGCTTCTTCAACGGTTTTTACATCGAGAATGAAAATACCACGATATGTTTTATCATTCTTTTCCAACGGGCCTGCTACTACCATTTTTTTCATTGTCACAAGGCGGTTTATGTTGGCAAAATGTCCGGAAAACAAACTATCTCTTACAGTTTTATCAGTCACATTATTTGTTCCTGTCTTCAGAATTGCCAACACATACATTTTCATTCCAAGTACATCAGCATTGAGTTTGCGGGCAAGAGCTTCATCGTAATTCGGATTCTTAGTTTGCCCGAACGAATAGAGCACCAGCACCAAAAATAAAGCAGTAAATTTGATAGTTTTCATAACAACAAGTTATATTTCTCTGTCAAACCGTACATATCGGGGTTCTTTTGGGACATACTCATCATTATCCCACAAACTACTTGTAATCATTAAATCAGCACTATAACGGTTACAGGCAATTGGCACATTATGTACGCGGCACTGACGCAATAACATTTGAATATCAGCTTCATGTGGTTGAGCATTGAGGTCATCAATCAGAAAAACAGCGAGGTTAATCTGTTTACGAACAACAAGTGCTGCAATTTCGGCATCACCACCCAATGGACCTGAATTCATGCAGGTAATATCCACTTCCACACCTTTATTACTCAATGCCTTCTGAATCAGACTACCTGTTGTTCCGGTACAAATCAGTTGGTGTTTTGCCAGCATATCGGCATTAAAAACTGCCCATTCAACCATATCTGCTTTGCGTCTGTCGTGGGCTACCAAAGCTATTTTAAGTTGCTTTTTCACGGAATTACTATTTTGATTGTTCATTCTACAAAATTACTTGTTTTTCCTTTGTAAACAATCTTTTTGAGCAAAAGTTCTTAAAAAACTCCGTTCAGGTTGCCTTACATGTGAAATTTAGCTACTTTTGTATTCAAACATTACAATTGCATGAAAAAAAGAATCTATATACTAATTTCATTAATCCTTATCCTGTCGGGTCTATCGGCTCAACATTCCAAGCGTGAGTTCCGTGCTGTATGGGTTGCCACCGTTGCCAATATTGACTGGCCAAGTCAGCGAAACCTCACATCCAAAGCTCAACGTGACGAAATGCGCTCTATGCTTGATGGGTTGGTGAAAAACAATATAAATGCAATTATTCTGCAAATCAGACCGACTGCTGATGCGTTTTATCCTTCAGCCATCGAACCCTGGTCGCACTGGCTGACAGGAAAACAGGGACAAAAACCAAGTCCGTATTACGATCCACTGCAATTTATCATCGATGAAGCTCACAAACGCTGCATTGAAGTGCATGCATGGCTAAATCCCTATCGTGTAACCAACTCCGACAATCTGAATGTTCTGAATAAAAATCATCTATATTTCAAGAATAAAGATCTTTTTGTAAAGTATGGCGATAAATATTATTTCGATCCGGGACTGGACGAAACACGTGAGTTTCTGAACCGTGTGGTGGAAGATGTGGTAGAACGATATGATGTGGACGCCGTTCATTTCGACGATTATTTCTATCCATACCGTGTTGCAAATGAAGAGTTTCCAGACGAAATGACTTTCCGGAAGAATCCGCGTGGATATGCACCTAATCAGAAAAATGACTGGCGGCGTAACAACGTGAACATGGTCATCTCTGAACTGCAACAAACTATCAAAAGCATGAAACCATGGGTTGAATTTGGCATTTCACCTTTCGGTGTATGGCGCAACGATAATGTGGATGCAAGCGGATCGGCCACACGTGCCGGAGTACAAAACTACGACGATTTATATGCTGACATTCTGAAATGGCTTAAAGAAGGAACGATTGATTATGTTGTTCCACAGCTTTACTGGGAAATAGGCAAAAAAGTGGCAGATTATGAAGTATTGGCTAAGTGGTGGAGTGATAATTCGTTTGGAAAAAACCTGTATATCGGACTTTACGCTTCGCAACTTGGTTCGGCTGAAGCAAATCCGGCATGGCGAAACGGAAATGAACTGTGCCGTCAGTTGAATATGAACAAACGCTTTCCGCTAATTGATGGTGCTGTGTTTTTCAGTGCCAAACCATTTTTGAAAAACAAACAGAACCTGAACGACAGCCTTCAACAGAATTACTATAAATATCCTGCTATTTGTCCGGTAAACCGCAACATAGAAGGAGAAACGCCTGCACAACCACAAAATGTAAAAACCCTGCGTGATGGCAGAGATGCATACCTTGTTTGGGACGAAATAAACGAAGAAGGTGGCTGTAAAACAGCTTATTATGTGGTATATGCTTTCAAAGGTCGTAAAGTTGGTGACCTGAATGACCCTGCCAATATCGTAGCACGAACTATTGAAAATTGTATTGATTTAAGGGAATTAGACAAACGGTTTGGTGGCGTTTATACTTTTGTGGTAACCGCAGTAAATCGCTTTAAACACGAAAGTGTGCTTACTTACGGCGTTACACGCAGAATGTAATTAACTTATTTAACTCGCAATTTCACTCTAAACCCCAACAATCACGGCCTTTTCATTGTTTTGTCTGCGAAATCAATAACTCAGACAATATGAATTTTAGAAAAGGTATTAGTTTAGTGGTTGCCATTGTGATTGTTACCACTATTTTTGCTCAGGACAGATTATTTACTTATGCTTATCAAAGCACAGTTTTAAATAAAGGACAACACGAACTGGAAGTCTATAACACGCTTCGAACAGGCAAAATAGATTATTTTTCCAGACTCGACAACCGCACCGAAATTGAAATTGGGTTAGGAAATAACCTTCAGACATCGTTTTATCTCAATCTCACATCAATTACTCAACCCGTTAGTTCTGCCCTCACTACCGACCACGAATTAAGCTTCTCAAACGAGTGGAAATACAAACTGGCAGATCCGGTTGCTGATCCGGTAGGACTTGCTGTTTATGGTGAATACACTATTGGAACAACTGAATATGAATT
The DNA here is from genome assembly GCA_964612615.1 of uncultured Paludibacter sp. Classification (GTDB taxonomy): domain Bacteria; phylum Bacteroidota; class Bacteroidia; order Bacteroidales; family Paludibacteraceae; genus Paludibacter. The sequence goes on from CAZTDH010000038.1 coordinate 8,008, forward strand.
GGAAGGCAAATTAATTGCTGACAAAAAGCTCGGTAAATTTGATATTGCTGCTAATGCAACCTACGAATATGAAGCAGAGACGTTTGTAAATAATTTATGGGAAAAAGAAGGAAAAGCTGATTTGAATCTGTCGCTTGCATACGAGTTGAATCCATATTTTCATCTTACTTTCGAAAACTCATTTCAAAATGTTTTTGTTGATGGCGAATTGAAACACAGTGCATTATATTCCGGTCTGGGAATTTCGTATGTACAGGAAAAGTTTTGGATAAATTTCACTGTTATGCCCCAGATACAATCTTTCAAAGGAACAACCATAAACTCAACTTTAAACCTCGACGAATTTGAAAAACTTCAATGTCGCTTACTTTTCTCAGTGGCCATCTAAAATCAGAATTTCATTATTGGTTCTGTTGGTGAGTCTTGTGTCCTGTTCAAGCCCGCTTTATGCACCGACTAAGGACAAAATGCCGGCCACCGCCAATATTGAAGAGTTGAAAAAAGGTCGGCAGTTGTATGTCAGCAAATGTAGTTCGTGTCACACGCTTTTTCTGCCTGAGAAATATGATCGCAAGCACTGGACTGAAGCTGTAAGCAATATGCAACAAAAAGCACAAATATCAGATGATGAAAAGAATCTGATTATTGATTATCTGTCGAAAGGAAACAAATAAGAAATCCCTGCTAATTCAAGTGATTGGCAGGGATTTGTATAAACTATAAACTACCGACTATAAACTACTTATTTCCGGCGTAGCTTTCTTTAAATTCGCTTTTATTTCGCTTGTTTCGGTGTTTAAATCCATCAAAATAGTATCACCTTCTGCCAGTTCACCAGCCAGTACAATATCAGCCAGTTCATCTTCCAAATAGCGTTGTATAGCACGTTTCAGCGGACGAGCACCAAACTGAATATCATAACCCTTATCAGCAATAAAATCTTTAGCCTCATTGGTTAGCTCCAATTTATAACCCATAGTTGTAACACGACCAAACAATCCTTTTAGCTCCAAATCAATAATCAAACGAATAGATTCCTTGCTCAACTGGTCGAACATAATCACTTCGTCCACACGATTCATAAATTCAGGAGCAAAAGTGCGGTTCAGTGCTTTTTGAATTACTCCACGTGAGAATTCTGAATCCATAGCCACTTCAGGGGCAGTATTGAAACCTACGCCTTTACCAAAATCCTTCAATTGACGGGTTCCCACGTTGGAAGTCATAATTATAATGGTGTTTTTGAAGTCGATGCGACGTCCTAAACTATCAGTCAACCGTCCTTCGTCCATTACCTGAAGTAATAGGTTAAACACATCGGGATGTGCTTTTTCAATTTCGTCAAGCAGAATAATCGAATACGGTTTGCGGCGTACTTTCTCAGTCAGCTGTCCGCCTTCTTCGTAGCCCACATATCCCGGAGGTGCTCCAATCAGGCGCGAAACACTGAATTTTTCCATATATTCGCTCATATCCACACGGATAAGTGCATCGGAGCTATCGAACATAAATTCTGCTAAAATCTTAGCTAAGTGCGTTTTTCCAACTCCTGTAGGTCCAAGAAAAATAAATGAACCAATCGGTTTGCTTGGATCTTTCAGTCCAATACGGTTTCGTTGAATAGCTTTCACTATTTTATTCACAGCATCATCCTGACCAATCACTTTGCCTTGCAAAACTTCTTTCATCTGACGCAGTTTCAATCCTTCGGCCTGTGCAATGCGTTGAACAGGAATTCCCGACATCATGGCCACAACTTCAGCAACTTGTTCTTCGTCAACGGTTTCGGGATGTTGCTGAGCTTCTTCTTCCCAACGCTTAACTGCATCTTCGAGCTGATATTGCAATTGTTTTTCGTGGTCACGGATAGGTCCTGCCAATTCGTATCTTTGTTCCGAAAGAACTTTCAGTTTTTCTTTCTTCAACTCTTCAATTTTCTTTTCCAGTTCCTCAATTTCAGCCGGAACTGAAACGGTGCCAATATGAACACGCGACCCTGATTCATCCAATGCATCTATGGCTTTATCGGGGAAACAACGATCGGTAATATAACGGTCGGTCAGGCGCACACAAGCTTTAATAGCTTCGGGAGTGTAACGCACATTGTGATGATATTCGTAACGATCCTGAATATTAGTAAGAATTTCCAACGTTTCATCAGCCGTTGTAGGGTCGACCATAACTTTCTGAAAACGTCGTTCCAGCGCACCATCTTTTTCAATGCTCTGACGATATTCGTCGAGAGTTGTTGCACCTACGCATTGGATTTCTCCACGTGCCAGTGCAGGTTTCAGCATATTGGCAGCATCGAGCGAACCAGGTGCTCCCCCCGCTCCTACTATTGTATGAATTTCGTCGATAAACAGAATGACATCGGGATTTTTCTGCAATTCGTTCAGAATAGCTTTAATACGTTCTTCAAACTGTCCGCGGTATTTTGTACCTGCCACTATCGATGCCATATCCAGCGAAACTACCCTTTTATCAAACAACACACGCGAAACACGGCGTTGAATAATGCGTAATGCGAGGCCTTCGACTATAGCCGATTTTCCAACACCCGGGTCACCAATAAGCACCGGATTGTTTTTCTTGCGACGACTCAGAATCTGAGCCAACCGTTCAATTTCTTTCTGACGACCGACAATCGGGTCAAGTCGGTTTTCAAGTGCAGCTTTGGTAATATCTGTTCCAAAAGTATCCAAAGCAGGCGTATCACTTTGTTTTGCACCAGTTCCTGCCGATGGATTTGCTTTGCGTTTCTGACGTGGATCGTCATCTTCATCATCTTCATCCTGAAAACCTGAACCCATCATGGGCATATCGTGAGGTGCTTCAATCAATGCTTTTACCTGATCGTATGTCAGACTTTCAGCATTAAGAATATCACCTGCCAGATTATTCTTTTCTTTCAGAATAGCCAGCAATAAATGTTCGGTATCAGCTGTATCAACAGACAACGAACGGGTTTCAAGCTCCATTATTTTCTTAATACGCTCTGTACTTTTCAATGTTGGCAATTCAGCGCCGGTAGGTTCTAAATCAGTACGAATCTGACTTTCAATGCTTTGTTTTATTTTGGAAAGACTTACGTGCGACACATTTAAAATATCGATAGCTTTTCCGTTGCCATTACGCAATATGCCCAACAAAAGATGTTCCGGTCCGATGTAATTATTACCCAGTCGCTCGGCCTCTTGTGAGCTGTATAACAGCACGTTGTGTAGTTGTTCAGAATAGTTTACTGACATATATTGGTTCTCCTTGTTTGATTTGACAAATATAACGAATTAAAGTACAAGTAATAATTAAAAATTAATAAATAAGGCGATTTTAAAATCTGTGGTATTTCATTCAAAAACTATACCGAACTCAATTTTACATTTTTATCCGGTAATTTTGTCATTTTGGCAAAATAAATGATTTTTTTGAGTAGATTTGCAGCCGTAAAATATGAAATTAATACAAAATCATAATGAGAAAACAATTAATAAAATAAATAGTTTATGACAGAGAAAATTTCTTCTTCGCTTCGCGAATCAAAAACAGCCCGTTGGACGGTACTTGTGTTGGTCTCGTTTACCATGATGTGTATGTATTACCTTACCGATGCTATGGCTCCATTGCAGCAGGATTTGCAAAGTAATTTGCATTGGTCGGCTACCGATTATGGCTTATTCACAAGTGGTTACGGCTGGTTCAATGTATTTTTACTAATGCTTGTTTTCAGCGGAATGATACTGGATAAATTAGGTACACGTTTCACCGGTATTCTGGCAATTGGCATCATGCTGATTGGTGCAGGCATAAAATACTGGGCTATTTCGGGTCATTTTACAGGTTCTACCGAACTTACTATCGGTTCATGGCAAATTTTGGGTTACACACCAACATCGGCTTTAATGGCAGGTTTGGGCTTTGGTATTTTCGGAGTGGGTTGCGAAATGTTTGGAATATCTGCCAATAAAGCAGTGGTTCGCTGGTTCAGAGGAAAAGAAATGGCATTGGCTATCGGTCTCAACACTTCTACAGGTCGTATCGGTACTGCATTGGCTATGTTTACCCCGAAACCACTTTATAATCTGACAAAAGATGTGAGTTCTCCAGTACTTTTATCTATCTTATTGCTTTGTATCGGATTGTTGGTATATATTTTCTTTACAGTGATTGACAAACGGTTAGACAAAGAAGAAACTGCTGCCGGTGTAGAAGCTGAAGAAGAATTCAAATTTGCTGATATAAAAGAAATTGCATCAAACCGTGCATTCTGGTATATCGCCATTTTGTGCGTATTGTTTTATTCGGCTGTTTTTCCGTTTATCAAGTTTGCCACCAACCTGATTGTTCAGAAATTCTCGGTAACTGACTCTTTTGCAGGTTATATTCCGGCTTTACTTCCATTTAGTGCACTATTGCTTACACCGTTATTTGGTGGTATTTCCGACAAAAAAGGAAAAGCTGCAACTATTATGATTCTGGGTTCTATTTTATTGGTTTGTGTGCATTTATTGTTCTCTATACCGTCACTCAACAGTTTCCCGATTGCCATCGGACTGGTAATGGTGCTGGGAGTTGCATTCTCGCTGGTTCCTTCGGCAATGTGGCCATCTGTTGCCAAAATTATTCCTCACAGCAAACTCGGCACTGCTTATGCCATGATTTTCTGGGTGCAAAATTGGGGTTTAATGCTTGTTCCGTTGCTGATAGGTGCTGTGCTTGATAAATATTGTATTATCGGTACCATCACTAAAGTGGTGGATGGAAAAGAACAGCATTTGACTCAATATAATTATACTATTCCCATGTTGATTTTTGCCTGTTTTGGCTTATTGGCCATTGGTTTTGCATTTCTGCTGAAAGCTGAAGACAAAAAAATGGGCTACGGACTCGAGAAACCAAATGTTGTAGAGTAGTTTGGTTGATTAAAACAATAACCGCAGAGTTCGCAAAGATATTTACAGAGAACGCAGAGTTTTGATATATTTCAAAACGCTGTGTTTCTGTTTTCAGGAAACTTAAGAATCAATAATATCTAATTATATGTTTTAGTTATGACCCAAAAAACCCCAAATGGGGACTTCAAGACATAGTCTCTAATATAAACCTAAATCATTTCGTAGCTGCATTCTTAAGCCCCCATTTGGGGGTTTGAGGGTCACAGAAAAAAAATAACTTAAGAAATATATCAACAACAATTCTTTATTACTTATCTTCCTCTGATAATTCTAAAAATGATAGAAATCAGTGCAATTACCAACAAAATGTGAATCATTCCGCCCAAACTGAATGCGAAAAATCCGATTGCCCAGAAGATTATTAGTACAAGTGCGATTGAATAAAGTAGATTGCTCATAATGAAATATTTTTATAGTTTATTTATTGAGTGAATTTGTTATTTCTTATATTCTGATTAAAACCAATGGCTAAATAGAAGTTTATTACAGCATTCATAGCATCGGGTATAGTGTAACTTGTGCCTAAAAACGATTGAGTTTTACCTACTTTAATTAATCCCAGATTATAGCGCATTCCCATTGTTACCGATTTGACATCCAAACCAACTCCGATTGCAATACCTGCATCCAGACGATTAAAATTAGTTACATTCAGGTTTTGCTGAAAATCAAACAAGCTAACATTGCTCAGGTTTTTAACCTGTCCATTGATTAAATAAGATACATATGGTCCTATTTGTAAATTGACCAAGGGAGTCATATTAAAAACTGCCATAACAGGCATCTCCATATAGGTCAGGTTGAAATTAGCAGTACCATTAAGCAATAGAGAATTGTAAATCACCGATGAACCTTTGGTACTGACATACAGTTCCGGTTCAATAGCTATTGAATTGGTCAAAGGTACTCTGATAAATCCACCGGCATTAAAACCGCTATTCATATTTGAAACCGCATTGCTGGTATACAAATCTGTTAAGTTCAGTCCGGCAATAATACCAAATTGTAATGGTTTTATATCCTGAGCCTGACCAAGAAAGTATGTCGAAATTATAAACAGCAATATAAAGGTTAACTTTATCATGTCGAGTTGTAGAATATGTATTTTTTATGATTCAAAGATACGGCTATCAGTTTCAGTATTTGTTACACAATTTCTGGCAAAAGTTACATGATTTACATGTCCATTATTTAAAAATAAAAAAGACAGTTTATATAACCGTCTTTCTTTAAATTATTTATTTCCTGAAGCTATTCTCTTTAACGAATTACCAAGTTCATCAATATCTCGATTAAAATCATGTTTAAATTGAGTCCAGTTGCTATGCGTTTTCTCATATTCACTCATTCTTTTGTTCAGATTGGTGTTTTTGAATTCTAACGAATCAATTTTACGGGCATAAACCTCATCCTTAACTGCTCCCTGATTGTTCATCTTCAATTTTAATTCGGCTATACTTACTTCGTTTTGCTTGATTTTTAATTCCGATTCCAGTTTAAATGTTTTTAATTCATCGGCTGTAGCAGCTTTCTCTGCAACAACTTCAGCATTATTCTTTGCCACGTTTAAATTATCTTCTGCATTCACTACCTGTGCGTTAGCAGCTTCCTTTTTCTGATCGGATGACATGCATCCTGCAACAAAACTACCGGTCATTAGCATTGTAGCACCGACAAGTATATAGGTTATTTTTTTCATATTGTGTGTTATTGTGTTTAGGTTATTGATTAAAAAATCCGTTTAACGAGTGTTCACTAAACGGATTTTCTGAGAAAATATCAATTATAATCCCGATATGATTTTGTGAAGCTCTTCTTTGGTTTTTCCCAGTTTTGCTTCTAGGCGTCCAAACATTTCTTCTTTTTTGCCTGCAGCAAACAATAAATCGTTATCAGTGAGGGTGGCAAATTTTTGTTTCAGTTTGCCTTTTTGTTGATCCCAGTTACCTTTCAGTTCTGTTGTGTTCATAATGTTGTATTATTAATGGTGAATGAATTTTCACTTCACAAAGGTCCGATGTTTCTCAGCCGTTCGCATTACACAATTTCGGCTTTGAGTTACATCATTCACACTTTGTTTAGTTCTTCTTATTGTTGAGAGATTAGTTTTCCTGATTGAATTACTTTACTGCCTGATACGGCTCTGTAAAAGTAAATTCCTGAATTTAATCTACTTAAATCAAGTATAGTTTGTTGATTCGAAATGGTGGTAATCAATACCATTTTACCCAACGCATTGTACATTTTGAATTCACAGTTTTTAATTTCCGAATTAGGTTTTAGTTTAATGGTTGTAAATGCACCGAAAGGATTTGGTGCGATTGTCAACTCAATATTAGTCCTTTCAGTATTAAGTGGAGCAATACCTGTTAAAGAACAAACAGCCGCCATTGTGCTTGTTATTGAGGCTGATGTAAGTGCTCCTGCCGTTGTAAAGGCTCTGCCATTAAGTGTTACCCCGGTATTTATTGCGCCTAATGCACCATTATTTGAAACAATTGTTCCACAGAAAATAGAATAATTATTGATACTTACCGCACCTTCAATTTTCCAATACACGTTTTTGGCTTGTGTTCCATTGATTAAAAGCACTTTTGAATAAGTACTTGTTGATAGCGCACCGTTTACCTTAATTACAAACACAGCATCTGCATTTCCCTGTGCATTTAGATACAATGAATCGGTAAATGTTGCAGCACCCTTCATAATGTAAGTATGCGGTGTAAGCACCAAATTTCTACCAAATTGTGCCGGATAAAGCAATTCAATATCGTAAGGCAACACATTCAAATAATTATACACATTCAGCAAGTCAGCTGCAGCTTGAGCTGTAGATAAATCGGGTATTGGATGAATTGCTCCTCCTACTAATAATGGATCAAAACCTGTGGTTGAACCTGCATTTGTACCTACATCGCCCATAATGGTCGAAATACCGGTGTTTGAAACCGAGCCGGTAGACGAAAACAAGGTATAACATTTCAGTGAAGCCAGATTTGGAGCTGCTGGTCCTGCCAATGTAGGACTTCCACAACCTACAGGCGTATAAACTAATACTCCATCAACGGTTATAGCCCCGGCAGTTGAAAGTGCTCTACCTTCCAGTGTATCGCGTGTGGACAAAATGATAGCTGCATTGTTCGCAATAACAGTTCCTTTCATGGATGTTCCGGGAGCCATACTCACCAATCCTTCTACTTTCCAATAGACATTACAAGCCTTAGCTCCACGAATTAAATGAATCTTCGACTCTGCACTTGTAGAGAATGATCCTTGTATCTTGAAAATAAATTCAGCATTGGGATTGTTGTTCGCATCCAGGGTAAGTCCCAGATTCAGTGTTGCTGCACCGGTTATGGAATAAATACCCGGAACAAGAGTAGCTCCGTTCCCAAGTAAGTTTGCTGGGAAAAAAGTTGGGATGGCACTGTTCAGGTTGTTATATGCCAACAATAAATCGGCGGCACATTGTGCGCTCGATCCATCATTATCGTGCATCACACCATTTACATTACCAAAGCCGGTACTTGAACCATTATTCGTACCTACATTTCCGGTAACTTGTGAAATGCCTGTATTACTTACTGCACCGTTCGTTGAGAAAAGAGCGAAATTTGCTGCAGTACCTAAATTAATTGATTGTCCGAAAATTGCATTCGGTATTAATAGCAGTAAAACTGCTG
>CAZTDH010000039.1:0-16061 GCA_964612615.1 uncultured Paludibacter sp.
CTTTCAACAAAATGATTACAGTTTCGAATTTAGCCATTCAATTTGGCAAACGTGTCTTATTTTCTGATGTAAATCTCAAATTTACGGCTGGCAACTGCTATGGTGTTATTGGTGCCAACGGTGCCGGCAAATCAACGCTTATTCGCATGTTGAGCGGCGATTTAGATCCTACCCGTGGCACAATCCAGTTTGGTCCGGGCGAGCGTCTATCGGTTCTTAAGCAAGATCACTTTGAATTCGATGCGCTTACAGTTCTTGATACCGTGATGATGGGACACACAGTGCTGTGGAAAGTGAAGGAAGAAAAGGATGCGATTTACCTCAAAGAAGATTTTTCGGATGCCGATGGACTACGCGCGTCGGAACTGGAAGATAAATTTGCAGAAATGAATGGCTGGAATGCCGACAGTGAGGCTGCTTCCCTGTTGAGCGGACTTGGCATTAAAGAGGATTTGCATTACCAGTTAATGAGCGAACTGAGTGGTATGGAAAAAGTACGTGTGCTGTTGGCTCGCGCACTTTTTGGAAAACCGGATAATTTATTGCTCGATGAGCCTACCAACGACCTGGACGTTGACACCGTGATGTGGCTCGAGAATTACCTCGCAAATTACGAAAACACGGTTTTGGTAGTATCACACGACCGTCACTTTCTCGATGCTGTGAGCACACATACCGTGGATATTGACTTTGGAAAAGTACAGGCATTTGCCGGTAATTACAGTTTCTGGTACGAATCGAGCCAGCTGGCTCTTCGTCAACAACAAAATCAGAATAAAAAGGCCGAAGAGAAAAAGAAAGAACTGGAAGAATTTATTCGCAGGTTTAGTGCCAATGTGGCTAAATCAAAACAAGCAACGAGCCGTAAAAAAATGCTCGAAAAACTTAATATTGACGAAATTCAGGCTTCAACCCGTAAATATCCGGGAATTATTTTCACTCCCGACCGCGATCCGGGAAATATGGTACTCGAAGTTGCCGGACTTGGAAAAACGCTGGAAGATGGAACCGTACTGTTTAAAGACGTGAATTTCAACGTGGAAAAAAACGACAAAATCGTTTTCCTGTCACGCGATCCACGCGCAATGACTTCATTTTTTGAAATAATAAACGACCATGACAAAGCTCACCAAGGTACTTATAACTGGGGAATCACCATTACTCACGCCTATTTACCGCTTGATAATTCGGAGTTTTTCAACACCGATCTGAATTTGGTCGATTGGTTGGGTCAATACTCGGATGATACCCTCGAATCGTATATTCGCGGATTTCTGGGCAAAATGCTTTTTGCAGGCGAAGAAATTTTCAAAAAAGCAAGTGTGCTTTCGGGTGGTGAAAAAATGCGCTGTATGATTGCCCGAATGATGCTCCGTAATGCCAATGTCATGGTGCTCGATTCGCCTGCCAATCATCTCGATCTGGAGTCGATTCAGGCATTTAACAATACGCTTGTTAATTTCAAAGGAAATGTATTGATGGCCTCACACGACCGTGAGTTTATTCAAACCGTTTGTAACCGCATTATTGAACTAACTCCACGTGGCATTATCGACAAACAAATGGACTACGACGATTACGTTACTTCGGAGGAAATCAAAGTTCTCCGTGAACGTTTATACAAATAAAATTCAGATTTAAAATCATGATTTCTCGAAATTTCTTTATCTTTGCAATACATCTTAAAACTATCTGATATGGAAGAAGACAAATGTGATTGCAAATGCAGAAACCATAACCATCGCGCTACCGCTTCGGGTGGAGCGGTTTATGGATTGGGATTTATTGGTGCAGCAGTTTTTTTTATTGCGCGCGCCACCACGTTCTGGTTGGGAGTGGTAGGCTTGGGTAAAGCCATTGTTTGGCCGGCATTGTTGGTTTATCATGTACTTAAAGTATTGTACAAATAAACCTGAATTCTAACACAAAAGCTTTTCTCTGAATTGAGAAAAGCTTTTTGTTTTTTGGAAATTATCGTTTAGTACATGACAGAAATTTACAACGATTTTATCAATTGGGCAATCGTGAAATTAACGCTGTATCGACCTCGTCCGGTGAGCCGAAAAACAAGTGAAGTTGGCGTAAGAAACTGTCCTGTTTGAGCGACGGAGGAGCGAGTTTGGACGGTTTCAGCCAACTGAGCGTAAGTTTTTCGAGCGAAGCAGGCGCAGTCAAATACTTTATTCCGCTTCCCCCTCTCCCTTTGGAGAGAGTGTCCGCCAACTGGCGGACGGGTGAGGTGTTTTTGCCTACTTTTTGTGTTAAGACAAAAAGTAGGTCGGGGTTTTAGGGGCGGAAGCCCCTGCTATTAATCATTGATATATTATAAAATAACAGATTTTTCTAAATTTTGTGATGTCCTGAAAAATTACCGTTTCCTTTCAAGTTTTATCGTTACCCTGTCCACTTTTCCGCCGAGTGGTGGATTTAGTTTCGACAACTTCACTCCTACTTCCGTAATTTGCTCAAATTCGGCACAAATTCGATCCAGTATCCGCTGCCCGACATGTTCAATCAGTTTTGACGGAATTTCCATTTCGCGTTTCACCACATCGTAAACCAGCTGGTAATTCAGTGTATCTTCCAGATTATCGGTCTGTCCGGCTAAATCGGTGTTCAACTCAAAACTTAAACTGACAATAAAGGTATTTCCAAGCTTTTGTTCGTGTTCCAGACAGCCGTGAAAAGCGTGGAACTCCATATTTTCGAGAATGATTTTGCTCATTAGAGTATTTATAATTGGAAATTGAAAATTAAATAATTGGAAATTAGTTCACCACACTTCCAAATTCTCCGTCGGCCACAAAAGTACGAATTTTATCGCCGGGTTTCACCTGATTAGCCGAACTTATTCTTTTGCCATTCAGGCTGGTAATAGTATAACCGTGCTTTAGTAAAAATGCAGGAGAATGCGTTTCGATAGTCTTTTCAAGCAAGGCAAGGCGGTTTGTTTGTTTTAGTAATTGCAAGCGAACTGTAGATTTCAGGCGGCTTTTTTGTCGCTCAAGAACATAGTTTTTCTGTACTACCCAAGTTCGTAAAATTTGTTTGATTCGGAATTTAGTCTGGTCAAAAAAACGCAGTTCATTATCAACCCTGTTACGGATTATATCCTGAATATCGGCCACTAAGTTCATAACTTTATTTTCGGCATCCTGCATTACTGAAATCAGAAATTCGGCAGCAGCAGTCGGCGTTTTCACGCTTGTATGAGCCACCAAATCCAGAATGGAAATATCGCGCTGATGACCGATTCCGGAAATTATGGGCAATGGAAACTGAGCGCAATTTAAGGCCAACTCGTAGGAATCGAAACAGGCTAAATCGGTGGTAGCACCACCACCACGGATGATTACTACCACATCAAAAAGGTCAATATTCTCGTAAATTTTCTCCAGAGTTGCAATAATTGATTTCTCTGCCTGATCGCCCTGCATAATGGCCGGAAAAAGTTTTTTGGAAAAGGCAAATTGAGATGAATCGTTGGCAAGTTGGTCGCAGAAATCACCATAACCGGCAGCAGTAGCCGATGAAATAATTGCCAGCCGTTGCGGAAGAACCGGAAAATCGAGCTGCTTATTCATTTCCACAATTCCATCGGCTTCCAACCGACGAATAATCTGTAATCGTCGTGCAGCCATTTCGCCAATGGTAAACGTTGGGTCAATGTCGCGTATATTCAGGCTAAAACCATAAAGACCATGAAACTCAACCGAAACGGCCACCAATACATTCAGACCCGAACGGAGCGTTTGGCCGGTGCTGCTTTCAAAATAGGGTTTCAGCATTCGATAGGTCGAAGCCCAAATAGTTGCTTTGGTCTTGGCTAATAAAGTATCTGAATTACTGTCTTTCTCAATCAACTCCAGATAACAATGACCGCCCGGATTTTCGCGCAACTCACTGATTTCGGCACGAATCCACACCGATGAATCAAAATTTGACCGGATGGTTTCCTGAATTTTGGAAGTAAGTTCGGAAAGGGTTATGGAGTTCATTTTGGCGATGATGAAGTGATAGGTCGCGACCTGTCACTACAATTAATTGATTATAATTTTTCGTGTTTGAGTCTTTCCGTTTTCAGTCACACAAACCGCGTAAATTCCCGATGCAAAACCGGAAGTTCTGATTACGGTGTAAACATCAGTAATGGGCAAATCAACTACCAATTTTCCGGTAACTGAATAAATACGAACAGATGCCTGATTTGGCGTATTTCCATCCAAAAATCGAATGGTCAATGATTTAAAAATCTTACTTTCAGATAAAATAAAGCTGTTTTTCTCCAGTCTTTGCACCGAATCAAAGGTAGTTAGATTTTCCTCTGCCAGTTTAAAATCAGGAATTCCATAACCCATCTGAGCCGTAGGATTGCTGAATAAATTTCCTGTTTTGAAAACCGACTGCAATAGCGTCCACACACTCGGATTCTGATTTTGCGACTTATATTTCTGGAGTAAACAAGCCATCATTCCTGCCATAATGGGTGTTGCAAATGATGTTCCGTTTCCATACGTTGTCGTTCCACCTGTACTAACAAGTGCTGACGAAGTTCCTATAGCACAGATTTCGGGTTTTACACGCCCATCCGAACTTGGACCAAACGAAGAAAATGAGCTGGGTATTCCTGTCGATGTTACTGCTCCAACTGTTATTATTCCGTCAGCATCAGACGGTGAACTTAAATAATGCCAAGGGTCAGTGGCTTCATTTCCGGCTGCAACCAATACGACCATTCCTTTTTTGCTGGCAATGTTGGCAGCACGGCTTGCCCGTGACACTTTTCCATTCATATCGGCATACGTAAAATTCATTTTCGAATCATCGAACGTAGAATACCCAAGCGACGAAGTTGCAATATCAGCACCCACACTATCGGCAAATTCGATGCCCGAACACCAAAAGTCAGTCTCAACCTTGTATTCAGTAGGGCTATACTCCGTTCGGATAAGCCAGTACGAAGCTTCCGGAGCTGTTCCCAGATATTGTCCAGATATATTTCCGGTCATAGTCGACAAAACCATAGCTCCGTGTGTATCTTCGGAGTAAATATTGGATACCGGATTAATCACGTCCTTTGTTCCCAGCAGTCGGCCTTGTAAGCGTAAACTATCAAAACACGTATTTACATTCACATTCGTAAAACCGGCATCAATTACCGCCACATGAATTCCTTTGCCCCGAAAACCTTCATTGTGCAAATTCGTTCCGTTCAACTGATTAATCTGACCTGCAGCAATTCCATAATTTAGTGCCAAATCCTTATCTGCGACTTTTTGTTGAGGAGCTAATGGAGCACCAACCAACAAACCTGTGTACTGAACAAATTTCACAAAGGGTAATGCTCTAACCTGACTCATTTTGGTGGAATCGGTTAGTTTCACGGTCACGCCATTCATCCATTTACTGGCGCAATGAACGTGAACGCCCAGATTTTCAATTTGCTGAATATAAGTATGATTGACAGGTAAATCAGTTGAATCGATTGGAATAGTAAATGTTATTCGACGAGTTATAGCCCGCTGCGAAAGGTATGCCGAAGGACTGGAAAGCGAATACGGCGAGTTATTTTTATTGGCTAGCTGAACATAGAAATAATAATTGGTCTGAGCTTCTAACGATGCCGACAAACCGAATAAAATTAGGACAAGCAGCCCTATTGCATATTTAAATCTGATTTTCATACTTTCCATATTATAATTGATACAAAAATACGATTTTTATTGGTAGAAATAATTTTTCGGATTAAATACAAAACAATTTTCCCAATGATTAGGTTTGTTAATGGTTTTTTGTATTTTTGTTGAGTGTAAACAATCAGTGAAATTAAAAAAAAATCAACATGAAAAATCAAATCACAAAACCCAAATCAATTACAATCTTAGTGATTCTTTTACTTATTACCATTACAATAACTCTAAACGCACAAATCTCAAAATCATCAAACCAGAATGTGGCAAAACCTGTAAAAGTGATTGATGGTAAAATTATGCCTGAAGGTTATGATTTATCATTAATCGAATCCAGAAATATTGAATCAGTGAACGTTATTAAACCTGATTCCACAAATAGGGTTGCAGATTTGATTGCCAAATATGGAGAAAATGCAAAGAATGGAGTGATTTTGATAAAAATCAGAAAGAGAGAGGCTGACCTTATTGAAACTAAACCTACAGTAGAAAATGATGAAAAACTATACTCGGTTGTTCAACAAATGCCAATGTTTCCGGGAGGTGAATCTGAACTGTCAAGATTCATCAATCAGAACATAAAATATCCGGTTAGAGCTCAACAAAACAGTATACAAGGTAGAGTTATTGTTCGCTTTGTAGTTTCCAAAACCGGACAAGTTGACAGAGTGGAAGTTATCCGTTCATTATTTCCTGATTGTGACAAAGAGGCAGTTCGTGTTATAAAACTTCTTCCAAAATTTATTCCCGGAAAGCAAAATGGAGAGAATGTTGCAGTTTGGTACATAATGCCTGTAACTTTCAAATTACAATAAGCTACTCCCACTCAAATTTTCATTCTACATAATTTAGTGTAACTTTGTGAACTTAGTGGTAAAAACATGCAACAATACCTCCAAATACTCAAGCAATACTGGGGCTACGACGAGTTTCGTCCGCTTCAGGGTGATATTATCCGCAGCATCGCAGCAGGTAAGGATACGCTTGGGTTAATGCCTACCGGTGGTGGAAAGTCCCTTACTTTTCAGGTGCCTACCATGGCTATGGACGGGCTATGCATAGTGGTTACGCCGCTAATTGCCCTTATGAAAGACCAGGTGGAAAACCTGAAAACACGAGGAATAGCTGCCGCAGCAATTTTCTCAGGTATGTCGCACAATGAAATTCTGATAACGCTGGATAATGCCGTTTTCGAAGCCTATAAATTCCTATACATTTCGCCCGAACGGTTGGCAACACCTATTTTTATGGAAAAAATCAAACAGACGAAAGTTTGTATGATTGCTGTTGATGAGTCGCATTGTATTTCGCAGTGGGGCTACGATTTTCGTCCATCTTACCTGCGCATTGCCGATATCAGGGAATTGTTGCCCGATATTCCGGTATTGGCACTTACCGCCACGGCCACGCCAGAAGTGGTTGAAGATATTCAAAAACAATTGCATTTCAAAGAACCGAATCTGTTTCAGAAAAGTTTTCATCGTTCAAATCTGGCTTACGTGGTGCGTACGGTGGAAAATAAGGATGAAAATCTGCTGAAAATACTGAACAATGTTCCCGGAACATCAGTGGTTTATGTCCGCAATCGCAAGAAAACAAAAGAAGTAGCTGATTTTCTGAATTTGAATGGAATTTCCGCAGAAAATTTTCATGCGGGACTGAAAAATGAAACCAAAGATGCCAAGCAATCACGCTGGAAATCGGGCGAAACGCGTGTAATTGTTTCCACTAATGCCTTTGGAATGGGAATCGACAAAGCCGAGGTGCGCACAGTGGTTCATTTGGATTTACCCGACTCGTTGGAAGCTTATTTTCAGGAAGCGGGACGTGCAGGACGTGATGAGAAAAAAGCCTACGCCGTTTTGCTTTACAACAATGGCGATGCTGTAAAAATGCGGAAGCGCGTTTCCGACTCATTTCCCGGAAAAGAAATGGTGCTGAAAGTCTACGAAGCACTGGGAAATTACCTTCAGATTGGTGTTGGATCGGGACTGGATGCTGTTTTTGCCTTTGATATTGCTGATTTCTGCATAAAATTCAAATTGCCCATTCTGATTTCCTATAATTGCCTGAAAATTCTGCAACAAGCCGGTTACATTGAGCTTACTGATGAACAGGATAGTTCCTCTCGTGTACTTTTCACTGTTGGAAAAGACGATTTATATAAAATCAAACACACGGCAGAACAGGAAAAACTGATACATATTTTGCTTCGTTCCTACACCGGATTATTCACCGATTTGGCAGCCATAAACGAAGATACCATTGCAAAACGGCTCGAATGGTCGCACGATCAGGTATACGAGCAATTAGTCGGTCTGGCTAAAGAACGTATTATCCAGTATATACCCCGAAAAAAGACACCATTTCTGACATTTATTCGCGAACGGGAAGCTACAAATCGGGTTATACTTAACAAAGAAACCTACGATGACCGCCGAGAACGCTATATTTCGAGGGTGAAAAGCGTGCTGGATTATGCTCAGGAAGAGAATATTTGTCGCAGTCAGATATTGCTTGCTTACTTTGGTGAAAAAGACACCAAGCCTTGCGGAAAATGTGATATTTGCCTTAAAAAGAAAGAAACTCATGTATCGACCGATGAATTTGAAGCTATACAACAAGCTATTAGACAGTTATTAGAAACCGAAGAACTGACAATAAATACATTGCTTAAAAAAATACCTCAGAAAGAAAGTAAAGTACTGGAAGTCATTCGATTTATGCTGGATAACGGACAAATCGCCGAGAACAAAGCCATGAAATTAAAGCTAAAATAACCTGATTTCCAACAAAATTACCATATCTTTGAAAAAAGATTCAATTAACGAAATGAAAAAAGAAGATAAATTAAAATATTACAGTTGGAGTTTCGGCGATCGGTATGATGGGTGGCGTGTTCGCAAAGTAGATGCACTATTCTCGGTGTCACCCTTTATTATGACCAAGCGGGCGGATTCTGAGGTATTTTTTGCGTTGAAAATCCCTGTAGATGTAATTGAAAGTTTTGTAAGAGAGCATAAGAAACAAATGCCAGGGCTTTCAATTATGGACGTGGTTATTACATCGTTTGTTAGGCTTATATCTCAACGGCCTTATCTGAATCGGTTTATAGTATGGAACAAAATTTTCTCACGGAATCATGTCAGTTTTTCAATAGTCATTAAACGATCAATGACTATTTTAGGTGAAGAAACGGTTATTAAGCCTTATTATCTACCTTCAGATACACTGCACGATGTGGTTCGAAAAACGAATCTCGAGCTGCAAAATAATCAGCAGGTAGGTCAGGAAAATTCTTCGGATGCCATTTCAAAATTCATGGGTTTTCTCCCTGATTTTTTACTCCGCTCAGTTATCTTCAGCATAAAACAGCTTGACAGAATCGGTTTAATGCCCAAATTCTTTTTCGATGCAAGTCCGTTTCATTCCAGTGTTTTCCTGACAAATCTCGGTTCAATCGGGATTGAATCCATTTATCACCACCTTTACGAGTTTGGCACATGCAGTGTTTTTGCGGCAATGGGTAAAAAAAGTTCAACAAAAGTTGTGAATAATGATGGAAATGTTAGCACAACAAAAACGATTGAATTGAAATTCGTTGTTGATGAGCGAATTTGCGATGGGTTCTACTTTGCATCATCTATGCGGTTGCTCGAAAAAATCCTCGCTGATCCTTCCGCTTTAATGCTTCCCCCCGAACAGGTAATCGTTGACGAAGGAGTGGGTAAAAAAACGTATTGACAGACAGAATTAGACTCATAATTTAACTGTGAAGCCTCCTAGTCGGGAGGTTTTTGTTTTATATTTAAAAAGAAAGTGTACCTTTGACTTCATTAATCCTAAAATCTAAGAATATGAATGAACTAAATCAATTGAAATATTTTCGCTGGAGTTTTGGCGACAGATATGATGGTTGGCGTGTAAAAAAAGTGGATGCAGTTTTTTCGGTTATTCCATATTTTCTACGCACTCGTATGGATGCTCAAAATTTCTTTGAAGAAAAAATCGACATAGACCATATTGAGGCATTTATCAAAGAACACAAAGAAGACATACCTGATTTGTCGGTGATGCATGTGATTATGGCATCATTGGTCCGGCTTATTTCGCAGCGTCCGCATTTGAATCGCTTTGTTATATGGAATAAAATTTTTGCACGAAATCACGTCAATTTTTCCATTGCAGTGAAACGTTCCTTGTCAGACGAAGGCGAAGAAACACTTATAAAACCATACTTTCTTCCAACTGACACTTTGCAGGATATTGTACGGAAGACCCGTCACGAACAGGATAACAATCAGAAACAAGGTCAACAAAATTCGTCGGATTCTATTTCTAAAATTCTGGGGATTTTACCTGAATTTCTGTTGCGTTTTGTTGTTTTTATGCTGTTACATCTTGATAAAGTGGGAATGATGCCCAAGTTTATAAACAAAGCCAGTCCATGGCATTCAAGCATTTTTCTAACCAATATCGGCTCTATCGGAGTTGAATCAATCTATCATCATTTATACGAATTCGGCACTTGTAGTATGTTTGTGGCCATGGGGAAAAAATCCCGTCGACACACTATCGACCACAATGGCGATATGAAATCACATAAAAGCATCCAACTTAAATTTGTACTCGATGAGCGGATTTGTGATGGATTTTATTACGCTTCTTCTATGCGTATACTCAATAAAATTCTGACAGATCCTTCGGCGTTATTATTACCTCCCGAAAAGGTAAATGTAGATGAAGGCGTTGGCAAAAAACGTGTTGATCTTTAATAAACTTTCGTTATAAATACAGAAAAGCGCAAAGGTTGAATTGATGTTCAACACGTTGCGCTTCTTTTTTATCTGTCAATAACTCTGCGATTGATTGTCTTATTCCTCCAATGTACTTAAATCGCCATCTGGCAAACCCATTGCACGGGCTTTCAGTACACGACGCATGATTTTTCCACTTCGGGTTTTGGGCAACTGATCTACAATTGTTATTGCTTCCGGTTTGGCAATTGGTCCCATGTGCGTCACCATGTGGTTGATAAGATCGTGTTCCATTTCCAGGCTTGCTTCGTAGCCATTGCGTAGAATAGCAAAAATATGAATGCAATTTCCTTTTACAGGATGTGGTAAAGCAATAGCAGCCGATTCCGCTATGGCCGGATGACTAATCATAACGCTTTCTATTTCAGCACTTCCAAGTCGGTAACCACTCACTTTTATTACGTCGTCGGTACGTCCGATAATCCAGAAATAGCCGTCTTCATCTTTTTTGGCTGAGTCGCCGGTCAAATACCAGCCTTGTTTTTTGTATTTCGACCAGTAAATATCGAGATAACGATCCGGGTCTTTGAAAATTCCGGCTGTCATTCCCGGCCACGGTGATTTTATGACCAGTGTACCTTCTTCGCCTGCTTTCACTTCATTTCCATCTTCATCCACTACAGCTATTTCATTTCCGAAAAATGGTTTCGTTCCTGAGCCGGGTTTAAGTGGCGTAATTGGCAGTGGCGTAATCATAAATCCACCTGTTTCGGTCTGCCACCAGGTATCCATAATCGGACATTTGCTGTTCCCGATAACTTCATGATACCATCGCCATGCTTCAGGATTAATCGGTTCACCAACCGAACCCAGCAAACGAAGGGAACTCAAATCATTACGGTTGGGCCATGAATCACCAAATCGCATCAACCCACGAATGGCAGTAGGCGAAGTATAAAGAATATTGATGCCGTAGCGTTCCACCATTTTCCACCAACGGTCGGGGTACGGATATGTCGGCGCACCTTCGTACATGATAATGGTGGCACCGTTCATCAACGGTCCATAAACGATGTAGCTATGACCTGTAATCCAACCTGGATCGGCTGCACACCAGTAACGATCATCAGGTTTAATATCGAACACCATTCGGTGCGTGGTTGAAGTGTAAACGCTGTAACCGGCATGAGTATGAATCATTGCTTTAGGTCGTCCGGTAGAGCCTGAAGTGTACAGCAAAAACAAGGTATCATCGGCTTCCATCACTTCTGTGTCACATTTTGACGAAGCAATTGGCAATGCTGCTAAATCGTGATACCAGTAATCGCGACCGTTTTCCATATATACATCCACATTGGTTCGTTTCACGGTAATACAGATTTCCATAGTCGGCGAAAGTTCCATGGCTTTGTTTACCACCGATTTCATTTCAACCACCTTGCCCCGACGAAAACCACCATCAGCTGTAATAACAACCCTACTATTGGCATCGTTGATTCTATCAGCCAGCGCTTCATGACTAAAACCACCATACACCACGCTGTGAACAGCACCAATTTTGGCACAGGCCAGCATCGCAAAAATCTGTTCGGGTATCTGTGGCATGTATATCGTCACTACATCGCCTTTTTTCACACCCATACTTTTCAGAATATTGGCAAACTGACAAACTTCACGGTTCAGGGCATGATATGAAAATGAACGTACATCGCCCGGTTCACCTTCCCATATCAATGCCAATTTGTTTCGCACTTCCGTGTGTTGATGACGGTCAATGGCATTATGAACTATATTGGTCTGCGCCCCCGAAAACCATTTGTAAAACGGTGCATTGGAATCGTCAATTACCTTATCCCATTTTTTGTACCACGATAAATGGTCGGCCTGGTCAGCCCAGAACTGTTCACGATTTTCTATAGAGAACTTATAAAGTTCATCATACTCTTTGACATTAGCCTGATTGATAACCTCCTGCGATGGAAGATAAATTTTGTTTTCTGTCGGATTACTCATGTACTAAAATTTTAAAGTTAAACTGTTTTCATCTTGACGAACAAAACAAACAAAACCAAACTATTGTTTACTTTCAATCTATAATAAATCTAAACGTATTACTTAATTATTTCTCTAATTCAAACATTTTTAATTACATAAATTAATTAGAAGGCTATTTAGACCTATATTTTAAATGTAATAAAACAGACTGTCGATATTGTTGGTCAAATGGTATAAAACCGTATTTAAACCATAAAAAAACCGGTAATCTGAATTTCAGATTACCGGTTAATGTTTATATTTAAACTCTGGTTAGTTGGCTTTTTTACAGCGTCTTACGAACTTCGGTTTCTTCGTAACTTTCAATCAAATCACCAACACGGATATCATTGTAGTTTTTGATATTCAAACCGCACTCATAGTTTGTTCCAACTTCTTTTACGTCGTCTTTGAAACGTTTCAACGAATCCAGTTCACCTGAGTAAACTACAATACCATCGCGGATAATGCGAATTTTATTGTTACGTTTAATTTTTCCTTCGCGAACCAAACATCCGGCAACAGTTCCCACTTTCGTGATTTTGAAAACTTCGATAATTTCAACAGTAGCCGTAATTTCTTCCTTAATTTCAGGAGAAAGCATACCTTCCATTGCCGACTTTATTTCTTCAATTGCATCGTAAATAATGGAGTATAAGCGGATATCAATTTCTTCTTTATCAGCCATTTTACGGGCAGTAGAAGTTGGACGAACCTGGAATCCACAAATAATGGCATTCGAAGCAGCAGCCAACATGATATCCGAATCGGAAATAGCACCTACGGCTTTGTGTATTACATTCACCTGAATATTTTCAGTAGAAAGTTTCAATAACGAATCTGCCAATGCTTCAACCGAACCATCCACGTCACCTTTCACAATGATATTCAGCTCTTTGAAATCTCCAAGCGCAATGCGTCGACCCAATTCATCCAGCGTAAAATGCTTTTTAGTTCTGATACTTTGTTCACGTTGTAATTGCTCACGTTTGTTGGCAACCTGACGCGCTTCCTGTTCCGAAGCCATCACATTAAAGTTGTCACCTGCCTGAGGAGCACCGTTTAACCCAAGAATCAAAGCAGGTTCAGCAGGTTTTACTTCCGTAATACGTTGATTACGTTCGTTGAACATGGCTTTAATCTTTCCAAAATAGGTTCCGGCCAAAACCACATCACCCTGACGCAGCGTTCCGTTTTCAACCAAAACAGTCGATACGTAACCGCGACCTTTATCAAGCGTTGATTCGATTACAGAACCAATTGCACGTTTATTAGGATTGGCTTTCAGTTCAAGAAGTTCAGCTTCAAGTAAAACTTTTTCAAGCAGTTCGGCTATACCGTCCCCTTTTTTAGCCGAAATATCCTGCGATTGGTATTTACCACCCCAGTCTTCAACCAAGTAATTCATTTGCGCCAAAGTTTCCTTGATTTTTTCAGGATTTGCACCCGGTTTATCCACTTTATTTATGGCAAAAATCATTGGAACATTAGCAGCCGCAGCGTGATTTATTGCCTCAATGGTTTGCGGCATCACGTTATCATCAGCAGCCACAATAATAATGGCAATATCAGTCACTTTAGCACCACGAGCACGCATGGCGGTAAACGCTTCGTGACCCGGAGTATCTAAGAATGTAATTTGTTGGCCGTTTTCAAGCGTTACATTATAAGCTCCGATATGCTGTGTAATACCTCCGGCTTCACCTGCAATTACATTGGCCTTACGGATATAGTCGAGCAACGAAGTTTTACCGTGGTCAACGTGACCCATAACAGTAACAATCGGAGCGCGTGGTAACAAATCAGCTTCAGTATCAACTTCTTCTTCACCAATGGCCTCAATAACATCGGCACTTACATATTCGGTAGTAAAACCAAATTCTTCAGCCACAATATTAATGGTTTCAG
Organism: uncultured Paludibacter sp.; assembly: GCA_964612615.1. GTDB lineage: Bacteria > Bacteroidota > Bacteroidia > Bacteroidales > Paludibacteraceae > Paludibacter. The sequence continues at coordinate 14,390 of CAZTDH010000039.1, forward strand.
CATCCAATCGTTGATTGATGGAAACCATCAAACCGATATTCATACAGGTTGCAATAACCTGATTTACACTTACATCCATCATCACTGCCAATTCGCTGGCGGTCACAAATTCAGTAAGTTTAATTACGCTTTCATCATCGCGTTCGCGTTGAGCCTGCTCCTGTTGACGGGCGCTGACATTATCGCGTTTATCACGGCGGTATTTCGAGCCTTTACCTTTTTTATTGGCGCCCGAAAGGCGAGCCAGTGTTTCTTTTATTTGTTTCTGTACATCTTCTTCATTTACAACCGTTTTGATAGGACGTTTCGCGCCATTCTTATTTGGTTTAGCTCCACCAACTCCTGCACCACCGGTTGTCCCGGGAGTAACTTTCTTTGGATGAGCAAATCCCTGAGTAGGACCGCCACTATTTGTCTGAGAAGCCTTGTTTATATCAACTTTCTGACTGGAGAAGCGTTCACGTTTTTTCTTTGGATGAGCTGAGTCTCCACTGGCTTCACTTCCTCCTAAAACAATTTTCTTGTCATTATTAACTGTTGGTTTTTTGCCATCAAAAGAAGTTTTAATCTTTTCTTCGCGTTCCTTGCGTTTTTGTTCCTTGGTTTTTGCTTTCGGACGGGTGCTTTGGTTCAACAGATCCAAATCAATGGTTCCAATAACTACCGGAGCAACATCTAAAACGGGCTTACCTAACGAGAAAACTTCATCCTCTTCATGATCGTTGTCTTTGGTTTCAACGATTCCTTCCGGAATTTCAACCTCAATTTCTTTGGCTGCTTTAGGCTCTGGTTTTTTTACCGGTTCTGGAGTTTGAACTTTTGGTTCTGGTTTAGTCTCAATCGGCTCTTTTTCAATTGCTTTAACCGGTTCTGGAACAAGCACTTTCTCAATCTGTTTAGGTTCGGGTGCAACGATTTCTTTTTTCGGTTCAGCAATTACCTTCTCCACCGGTTTTGGTGCTTCAGGTGCTTTTTCTGTTTTTTCAACAGGCTTTGGTGCCTCAACTACAGGAGACTGTACTTTCTCTACCGGTTTTGGTGCAGGTTGCTTTGGTGTCAAATCAATGTGACCAACCTGTTTAAATTGAGGTAGTTTATCTTCAGGCACAGAAACTGGAATAGTTTCTACCTTTTTCTCTACCGGTTTTGGCTGATTATAGCCTTCAAGCGCCACGGTGGGTGCTTTTTCTTTAAGCAACCGCTCCTGACTTAACCGCTCTGATTCTATTTTCAGAGCCATATCTTTATTAAACTCTTTTGCAAGTAAAAGGTGTAAATCGTCATCCAACTTTAAATTGGGATCGAGAGCTAATTTATGACCTTTTTTCGCCAAAAATTCAACGGCGGTATGCATACCGACATTCAAATCTTTACAGGCTTTACTTAATCTTATAGACATATTCTATTGTATAGTTTTCTATTTTAAAAAAGTTCCGGAGTTAACACAGAACATGAAATGCTGAACGTAAAAACTTTTATTCTTCGTCTTCAAATTCGGCATTCAGAATAGCCAGCACTTCATCAACTGTTTCTTCTTCCAAATCGGTACGGGTGATTAAATCCTGACGTGAAATGGCCAAAACACTTTTAGCTGTATCACAACCAATTGCTTTCAATGCATCGATAACCCATTGATCGATTTCGTCGCTGAATTCGTCTAAGTAAATATCTT
>CAZTDH010000040.1:0-15982 GCA_964612615.1 uncultured Paludibacter sp.
AAACTCCTCACCTTTGTTGCGTGGAAACTCTTCCGCAATTAAAATCAAATATATGAAAATGAAAAAGCTTCTGACAACCTTTACAATCATCATGGTTGTTTTAATTGCGGGCTGTAAACAAGACGATTATGTCTCAAACATAGGAGTTTGTCCGCTTGTAATTTCTACTGATCCTGTTAATAGTGCCAATTCTGTGCCCTACAACAAGATAATTTCTGCCACATTTAATGAAAAGATGGATCGGGCAACAATCAACGAATCCTCTTTCACACTTCAACAGGGAACTACAGCTATTACCGGAGTTGTAACTTATGTTGATTCAACAGCTAAGTTTACACCTGCTGTTGCTCTTTTACCGTTGACAGTTTATAAAGCAACTATTAAAAATACGGTTAAAGATTTAAAAGGAAATTTATTACAGGCTAATTATGTGTGGAGTTTTACCACCATGCCTGAGATTACATTAATTTCCAATCCGGTTATCGGAGGATCAGTCACTGGTGGCGGAGCTTATGCTGTTGGTGCAACTGTCACCGTTACAGCAACACCACTTCCGGGCTACGCTTTTGTAAACTGGACCGAAAACGGAACTTTTGTTTCGTTGGTTTCTCCATTACGGATAAATCCAATAGACATTGCACAAAAAGGCAAAGAAGTTTCTGCCAGTTCGAGCTATCAGTTTACTATGACGGCTGCCAACAGAACATTAACAGCTAATTTTGCAGTGGTAGTGCCGGGTAACTTTGCTGTTACATTGTCTTCAAATCCGGCTGCCGGAGGAACAACAAGCGGTGCAGGTACTTTTACTGAAAATTCAGTTCGAATTGCCAGTGCGACTGCTAATACCGGTTATACATTTGTAAACTGGACAGAAGGCGGCTTAATTGTTTCTACCAGTTCAAGTTACACATTTACGTTGTTGGCTAACAAAACATTGGTTGCTAATTTCCTGATAAACACTTATACATTAGCTGTAAACGGTGTGAACGGAACAGTTGCCAAGAATCCGAATCTAACTGTTTTTGATTACGGATCAGTTGTCCAATTAACCCCAACACCATCAGTGGGATATACATTTACTTCGTGGACAGGTGATGCTTCGGGATCTGCCAATCCATTGTCGGTAACAATGAATGCAAACAAAACTATTACAGGCAACTTTACGCTGAATGCTTACACCTTGAATGTAACATCAACAAATGGTTCGGTAGTGAAAAATCCAAGTCAGGCAACTTATAATCATGGAACTTCGGTACAACTTACTGCAACACCTAACACGGGTTATACATTTACTTCGTGGAGTGGAGATGCAACGGGTTCAACCAATCCATTGACTGTAAGCATGACTTCGAATAAAAACATTACAGCCAACTATACAGCTGTTGCCGGAAGTTTCATATTGAATGTAACAGCCGTAAACGGAACAGTAGTAAAGAATCCTGATTTAGTGGGTTATGTAAGTGGTGCTTCGGTTCAACTTACTGCTACGCCAAGCAGCGGATACACATTTACTTCGTGGAGTGGTGATGCAACGGGTTCAGTAAATCCGGTAACAGTTGTCATGAATTCAAATAAGAATGTGACTGCCAACTTCACTGCCACACCACCTCAGGGACCGGGTACAATTAATCTTGGAGGTGCAGCTATTTACACTATCTTATCAAAAACCGGAATTTCAACAACAGTTGGTTCGTCTGTTACTGGTAATATAGGTGTTAGTCCGGCTGCTGCTACCGGAATAACCGGATTTGGATTAATTATGGATGCAAGCGGAACATTTTCTAAATCAAGTCCTTCAAGTTTGGTTTCAGGAAATATATATGCTGCTGATTATGCCGTACCAACTCCTGCCAATATTTCTACTGCCGTGAGCGATATGGAAACTGCCTTTACAACTGCTAACGGACTTACAAATAGCGTGATTACTGAATTAGGCGCAGGTGATATAACCGGTATGACTTTAGTTCCGGGACTTTATAAATGGAGTACCGGGTTGTTGATTTCAGCTTCAGGTGTAACACTGACAGGAGGCCCGAATGATACATGGGTTTTCCAGATTGGACAGGGATTGACTGTTGCTAACGGAGCAATAATTCATTTAGCAGGTGGTGCACAGGCCAAAAATATATTTTGGATAGCTGCTTCAAATGCTGAAATCGGAACAACTGTCGATTTTAGTGGAAATATTATAAGTCAGACTAAAATAGTACTGAATGCTGGTTCTAAAGTTACCGGAAGATTACTTGGTCAGACGGCTGTGAATTTAGATGCTGCAACTGTAATATTCCCATAAAAACAAGAATAGAACGCTGATGTTCACGGATAAAGCTGATTAAAACGGATTTCAAGCTCGCCTTTGGCGAAGTGATTTCATGAATAAAATCCGAATAAATTAGTTTCATATTTAATATGGATAATCCGCGTTCTATTCTTAAAATTATCAACAAACAAAACAAATAAACAAAATATACAGATGAAAACAACTAATAACAACAATAAGGGATTTTGCCTTGCTAAGTTTCCTTATGCTTTGAGCTTAAAAAGTATGTTGCTGTGTGGCTTGATTTTAACGGGCTTTCAATCACCCGTTCAGGCACAACAGGACACGGTTAAATACACTCAGCCATCCTGGTATTTCGGAGTGGCAGCAGGTGGAAATATCAATTTCTACCGGGGTTCTACCCAACAATTAAATGCTGAACTTACTGTTCCGACAACTTTTCATGATGGGAGCGGAGTGGGGCTTTTTGTAGCACCGCTTATTGAATACCGCCCGGCCAATTCCCGTTGGGGAGTAATGCTACAGGCAGGTTACGACAATCGTCAGGGGAAATTTAATGAGGTGACAACACCTTGTAATTGTCCGGCCGATTTGAAAACCGATTTAAGCTACCTGACCGTTGAACCAAGTCTGCGTTTTGCACCCTTCAAATCAGGATTGTATATCTATGCAGGACCGCGGTTGGCTATCAATACCTCCAAGGCATTCACATACCAGTTGGGTTTAAATCCGGCCATTCCAGATCAGTTACCTACTGCACCTGTAACAGGTAATTTCAGCGACATTCGTCCAAACATGTTATCTATGCAGGTTGGAGCAGGTTTTGATATTCCGCTTACATCGAAAAGTCACAAAACTCAGTTTATGTTATCGCCCTTCGTTTCGTTTCAGCCTTATTTCGGTCAAGACCCACGAAGCATCGAAACATGGAATGTAACGACACTCCGAATTGGTGCAGCATTGAAACTGGGTAGCGGACATGAAACTTCCAAAAAAGCCAAAGTTACTGCGGTAAAAATGACCGAAAAAACTGTGGTTGATCCTGAAGTTACTTTCAGCGTAAATTCGCCGAAGAATATTGTTGGAGAACGCCGGGTTCGTGAAACTTTCCCTATTCGAAATTATGTATTTTTCGAGTTAGGTTCAACCGAAATTCCTGACCGTTATATTTTATTGAAAAAAGGCGAAGTGAAGGATTTCAGAGAAGATCAATTGGAAGTATTTACACCAAAAGTGCTTTCTGGTCGTACAGACAGGCAAATGGTTGCGTATTACAATGTATTGAACATTTTGGGTGATCGTATGCAAAAATATCCAACAACAAATGTACGCTTAACCGGTGCATCAATGCAGGGACCTGAAGATGGAATGGAAATGGCTCAGTCGGTAAAAAAATACCTGGTTGATGTTTGGGGAATTGATCCCGCCCGAATTAAAACAGAAGGCAGAGTTAAACCACGAATTCCATCCGAATTATATGGTGGAACTAAAGACCTCGAACTTGTTCGGGAATGCGATCGCAGGGTTTCTATCTGGAGCGAATCACCCGAATTGACAATGGAATTCCATAGCGGCCCTGATGTTCCTTTAAGACCTGTAGCTCTGAATGTAGTTCAGGAAGCTCCAATTGACAGCTATGTAGTGGTCAATGTTGAGAAAGGTGATGCAGCATTTACTTCATGGACGCTGGATGCTACCGACGAATACGGAAATGTACAGAATTTTGGACCTTATACACATGAAAAAATCAGTATTCCGGGCAAAGCTATTTTAGTAAACCGTACTGAAGGCGATTACAAACTAAAAATGACAGGTACAACCAAAAACGGAAATACCGTGGTTCGAGAAACTACTGTTCATGTTGTGCTTTGGAAAGAACCTTTACGTGAAGAGGGGATGCGATACAGTATTTTGTATGAATTCAATAAGTCGAAGTCAATCGAAATGTATCAGAAATACCTGACTGACATTGTTGTTCCTAAAATTCCAATCAATGGTTTGGTAATCATACATGGTCATTCCGACATAATCGGCGATAGTGTGTATAACCGAAAGTTATCACTGGATCGTGCCAACGATGTGAAAATGATTATGGAGAATGCCCTGAAAGTTTCTAAAAGAAACGATGTCCGCTTCGAAGTTTTTGGATTTGGTAAGGACAAAGACACTATGCCTTTTGATAACAAATATCCCGAAGGACGCTTCTATAACCGAACGGTAATTATTGATATTATTCCGTCAAAGTAAGTTTTAGGAAACGAATATGAAATGAAAAGACAGAAACTTCGGAAGAGGTTTCTGTCTTTTTTTATCTGCTGTCTGAATCAGAATTTTCAAAATTTAAAAATGAACAGAATAAAAAAAAATTCTTTTTAATTCTGTAAATTCAATAATTCTGTAAATTCTGATTCTGATATTTTAGAAACATGTTCCAATCTGTGAATCTTACAACTTATTCCAAAAGTTGTGTAACAGTCCTTGTTTGAAATAGAATAACCTTTGTAGAATGAATAAATCTCTCAAAGTAAGCCTCAAAATGAAACCCAAGCATAAAGTAATTACGGTTTTAGCAATAGTTGCAGGTGTCATTATGCTCAGCTTGTTGCTGATTTTTCTGTTTATTTCGCCCATTACAAAATATCTTATTGAGAAATACGACGAGCAATATACCGGTCGGCAGATTACGATGGATAGAGTGTATGTAAACCCTTTTACAGGCTACTTTCATTTTACAAATCTAAAGATCTACGAACACAAAAGTGATAGTGTATTTATTGCAACCGAAAGCCTGAATGTCGATATTGCCTTATTCAAACTGTGGTCTAACACCATTGAATTATCAGAACTTACGCTGATTAATCCCGTTGGTAAGATAATTCAGCACGATAAGGATTTTAATTTTGATGATTTAAGAAAGAGATTTTTTTCCACCAAAACAGATACAGTTCCTTCTAAATTTCATGTAAACATATTGAATGTCAGTATGGTGAATGGCGAAATCCATTATCAGGAGAATTTATATCCGATTAATTATTTTATCAAAAAAGTAAAGATTGAAAGTTTGGGTAAACGCTGGGACAACGATACCATTGCCATGCATTTTGCTTTCGCTTCGGGTACCGGAAGTGGTGATGTGAATGGCAGTATTACCATGAATATGAAAACAATGGGGTACAAACTGGCTGTTGTGGTGCAGAAATACGACTTAAAAGTACTTGAACCCTACCTGAAGGATTTTACAAATTATGGCAATTTCTCCGGAAATATGGATGCCAATGTAAAATCGACCGGTAATTTCCTCGAAAAGCTGAATGTAACCAACAGCGGTATGGTGATTATTCACGATTTCCATTTTGGCAAAAATCCGAAGGATGATTATGCATCGTTTGATAAACTGACATTGGCCATACGTGAAATGAGTCCGAAGAAAAAATGTTACCTATATGATTCTATTTCGCTGATTCATCCCTATTTCAAATACGAACGTTACGACAAACAGGATAACCTTGAAACGATGTTTGGAAAGCATGGTTCGAACATTAAAGATGCCAATGACGATTCGGACAAATTCAATCTGGTGATCGAAATTGCCAATTATCTTAAAACGCTGTCGAAGAATTTCTTTCGGAGCGATTATAAAATCAGTCATGTGGCTATATACAACGGTGATGTACGGTTTAATGATTATTCGTACGGCGAGAAATTTGCCATTGAATTGAAGCCGCTCTACGTGCGTGCCGACTCCATTGACAAACGCCATCGTCGCATTAATGTTAGCTTTACGAGTGCTGTGAAACCCTATGGGAATATTGATATTAAGGCGGGTATTAATCCTGCCGACAGTACCGATTTTGACTTGCAATACAACTTCACACGTTTACCGGCAGCGTTGTTTAATCCCTATTTGATTACCTATACTTCCTTTCCGCTCGACCGGGGAACGATAGAACTAAACGGAGTGTGGCATGTGATGAATGGGCATATCAAAAGTACCAATCACCTGATTGTGGTCGATCCGCGATTGGCCAAACGACTACATAATAAAGGTATAAAATGGTTACCCATGTGGCTAATCGTTGCTTTTATCCGCGAAAGTGGCAACGTGATTGATTATCAGGTTCCGATTACCGGTACATTACAGCATCCGAAATTCAATTTTCATGACGTGCTTATAGATTTACTTACAAACGTTATTGTCAAGCCGGTTACTGTCATTCACCGTTTACAGATTAAAGATATAGAAACCGAAGTAGAGGGTTCGCTCAAACTGAAATGGGACATGAAAAGTGCTGCACCCGGATTTAAAGAACGCTGGTTTATCCGGAAAATGGCCGATTACCTGGCTGTGAATCCTGATGCCACCATTAATATTCAACCAAAAGTCTATGCAGCTAAAGAACAGGAATATATTCTGTTTTTCGAAGCCAAGAAAAAGTATTTTTTAGCCACTCACCATTACATAAGCCACACGCTGAGTAAAAAGGATTCGGTGGAGGTGGAACGAATGTCCATTAGGGATTCAACATTTTTGCGTATTATAAGCAACCATTCGAGGGACGCATTGGCTTTCTCCATTCAGGAAAAATGTATGGATTACGTTCATGCCAGTGTGGTAAATGCCCGTTATGAGCAACTGAACCAACAACGTAAAGTAGCATTTATGGCGTTGATAAAGAAAAAAGAAGTATTGAATCAAATTCGTTTCTCTCCGACCGAAAATATAACTCCGCTGAATGGCTTTTCATTCTACCGAATCATTTACAAAGGCGAATTTCCTGAATCGTTTATGAATGCCTACCGCCTTATGAACCAGATAAACAGCGACGGCGAACGCCAAAAGTACCGCAAAGACCGCAAGAAAGTGAATTTGATAAAATGACTTCCTCAAACTTTTTTGTTTGAGAAGTATAATAAGCCCTACCCCCTACGGTTACTTCCCCTAAAAAAAGATCATCTAAGTTCGAGAATTTGCTTAATTATTTAATCTTTGTGTATTTATTAAAAAATCCGTTTTTCAACCAGGGTATTACCCCAAACTCCACTTCTAGTTTAGCCTCCTTTAAGTTTAATTATTTTAGTGTCGGCAATTTAGCTCCGCTGATTTTCAATTACGCTTCGCTCCAATTGGCTTGAACCAGAAAACAATTGGTTCGGCTCATCTGACGAGGTCAGTCGGACTAAGAATACAGTGAAACTATCAAATGTTTTCTCAGTTATAGATTATCTTATATAAACTCTATTTAATGATTAATTTTCTCTCTCACTATTCCCCATACAAATTTGACATTACCTACCAAATAACGCTTCCACATACGGCGGGGTTCCTTTATCAGGCGATAAAACCATTCCATCCCTATTCTTATTACCCATTGGGGTGCGCGGGTTACTGTACCTGCATAAAAATCGAATACTGCACCTATGCAACACACGTGACAATTATCAATTGCTAACCGACCACTGTTAACTGTATTATATGCCCATTTTTCCTGCTTTGGAGCTGTCATGCCAATAAAAAGCACATCCGGTTGAATAGCATTTACCGCCTCTATCATTTCAGCATTATCGGCTTCGCTAAACTCAGGTTTGTATGGTGGTGAAAATGTATGCAATTCTACATTCGGGAACTCACAGGCTGCCCGTTCTTTAATTTTTTGAAGGGTTGATTCATTACTACCCAGAAAAAATGCTTTGGCAGGTTTATGAGACGCTCCATGGTACGTCTCTATGTTTAATCGATTCATTTCATAATAAAACAAATCCTCGCCGGCAATTTTTTTTAGAGACGCGTGGCATTGCGTCTTTACGGAACGTGATAACCATCGCTTTGCTAATACCACACTGATTCCATCAGGCAGCAATACATCCGATTTCTGCAGGGATTTGGCAAATGCTTCATCATGTTGTGCTACATTGTAGGAATGGGCATTGATGGTAGTAATAAGTAGTTTGGTTGGTGCTAAATCAGCTAATGAACCTGTGAAAAGAGTTGTTTCGGAGAGATATAATGCCATGAAAATAGTTTATAGTAGGTAGTTTTCAGTAGGTAGTTTACAGTGGATAGTTTATAGTGGGTAGTTAGTACTGCTTGCTGCTTTGTATCAAAATCGAGAACAAAAATACTCTTTTCTTTTAAATAATCCGATTGATATGGCTTTAAAATGCCTGACACAATGACCAGGAATAACACATCCAACTGATTATCATTGATTTAAAACTATTTCTTAAAATTTTCGACGCGTCGAAGTTCAAAATTCATTAACTTATTTTTAAAATATACGCGTCGAATACATTATCCTTTGACTTATTTTAATAGTCTACGCGTCAATGGTAAAAATATTAAAACAGTTTTTTAAATTCGACGCGTCGAAAATAAAAAAACCAATTCATATTTACTACTTCTACTCGTCGAAAATAAAAATATGAAGTATTATTGATAATAAGGAAAGATCTATCCTTCAACTATATTTTTTTTTCAAATGCATAGACAGCTAAAGACATTCGAAAAGATCATTTTTGAACATGATAAGTAATGAGATTCATCTAATTTAGGATTTTTGAACAGTTGGTTGCCGGGCGTGGCTGCAGCTTTTCTTGCAAAGAAAAAGATTTCAGGGCTAAGCCCCTTATTCGAAATTGGTACTATTTTGCTATGAAGATCCTTAGTACATAAAAAACATATCAAAACCAGTTATTTTATAGTATATCAATGATTTATAATAGGGGCTTCCACCCCTAAAACCCTGACTTACTTTTTGTCTTGAAACAAAAAGTAAGCAAAAAATTCAAGAGACCTCACCCGGCCTTTGGCCACCCTCTCAGACCTCTATCCCCCTTGGGTACTTTCTCCAAGTGGAGAAAGAAAAAGGATTGCTTTAGTTTTATGAGAGGGATAAGTGGAAAAAGCGTTTGCCGCTTCGCTCGAAAAACTTGCGCTCAGTTGGCTGAAACCGTCCAAACTCGCTCCTTCGTCGCTCAAACAGGACAGTTTCTTGCGCCAACTTCACTTGTTTTTCGGCTCACCGGACGAGGTCGCTCGTTAGCAAACGATCTATAAATCAATGTCTTTTATCTTTTTATTTAGAATATCCAACAAATGCACTACGGGTTATTATACGTAAATAACCACTGACCCAACGTTGAAAGCGGAATTATTACTTACACATCTATATAATAAAGAATTATTGTTGATATATTTCTTAAATTCTTTATTTCCTATGACCCCCAAACCCCCAAATGGGGGCTTAAGAGTGCCACTAAGAGGCGATTTAGGTTTTTATAGAGACTGTGTCTTAAAGCCCCCATTTGGGGGTTTGGGGGTCATAACTAAAACATATCAAAATAATTGTCGAATACTTATTTCCCACTTCTTAAATCAATAAATATTTCGTCTTTTTATTCATTGCTACAAGTGTAATATAAAATGCTACATTAACTTAACTGCTGATATTCAGAAACATAGATAGACTGTACATTTCATACATTATATGTTTGTAGCAACAACTTAATATTTAACACGTAATTTATAAAGAATTCCATATAATAATTTGTTTATTTAAAAAATATTCACTAACATTGCATTCGAATTGAGACACGAAGAAATTCGGTACAATTCACACACTGCGTGAGCAGTTTTCTTTGACAAATTGGAATAAATAAACAGGTTGACTAATTTAATGGGTACGACTGCAAGCGCGAATATTAACTATAATAATTTAATTTTAAATAAAATGAGTACAATAACGCGTGTCCCCCTTGGGGCGATAAGGATATTAGAATATCCTGAATTTGCAAATGGATTGTTGGATATTGTTGAAAAACATGACCCGGCAAAATTAAAAATCGAAGGTGTAACTAATTTATTGAAAGCAGAAGTGCTTGAAGTAAATAAAATCACCGTAACCGAACGTCGTCATCCAATGACGAAAGAGTTAATAACCCTGCGTTCCAGTCGTGACAAGACACTGGGTGCTATCCTTTCCCTTATTCAGGGTTATGGAAAAGTACAGGTTTCGCCACTAAAGGAAGCAGCCGATATAGCTCTGCCGTTCCTTAACAGATTCTTTACTAAAGTTCACAAAAGCACTAATTTTGTGAAGAATAAGAAGATTAACTTACTGTTGGAGGAAATGGATGGTAATGCAGAATTACAGGCAGCGTTGAGCACCCTCGGTTTTACTGTATTATTGGATGAGTTGAAAACAATTTATCTGGCAATTATTGCGAAACAGACATCAAGACGGAAAGTAAAATCGGAAACTCCGAGAGTTATTGCCAAACAGATTATGGTTAAAGCTACCATTGCTATGAACAATATGTTCAAAACCATCGAGATTAGTCAATTAGTAGAACAAAATCTGGACTACTTGCCTCTAATAAATGAACTTAACGAAATGCTTTCTGAGTACAAATTTATTTTGACTCAGCGCAGAACGTTAAATTTTAAAGCCGGGACAAAAAAAACGGCAGTTGCTTCGTCGACCAAAACTACAGCAACTACCAAATAAGTGTAACAAATTTGTTCGAAAATTGATTTTCTATAATTAAAGCTCCGTGTACCTGTTCACGGGGCTTTTTTTGTTTTCACAGTTCAAATATAGTGTTATAATATATTATATATACTTTTCATTAATCTATTTTAATAATAATTATAGTTGAAATTCTGTTTATATTCTTGTATTTGGGGCTGTTTCAGGATATTTTGCTGTAATTGCAGGTTCCAAGTAAACACCTGAAAACAAACCGACCCGGTCGCTGAGCGACCGGGTCGATAATTTCAAATCTTAAGGCGTTGCACCATGATAGGTTAAATAACTTGACTTCGACATAACAAAACTCACAATTTGCTATATAATACCAACTGTACATATAAAATGACCCAAAGTCATTTTTATGTTTACTGTTGTTAATGCCGATGTCTACAAACAAATAGAACAATGAGACTTTGTCGAAATTGGGCTATATTGTTTGTACAATCGGTATTACAGGTATTATACAATAAAATAAGGTTGAGTTCGGTTGAGTTCGGTTATTCTCTTATGTAACTTGATTTAATTTTTTTTATGATTATCCGCAAAGCATGCAGAGCAGTATTAAATGGTTTAATTAAAAAAAGAAGGGCGTGGCCCTGAAATCTTCGTAGAAAAAATAGAAAAATAGAAACTGAGGGGCTTTAGCCCTGAGATCTATGTATTTAAGATGCCAGGGCTAAAGCCCCTTTGCTCGTATCATTTCATTCTGCTACGAAGATTTCAGGGCTACGCCCCTAAATATCAAATCGGAAGCAACATGAGATACTTACAATCATTGAAATAATATGTTAATTACGGATAATCATTATTTTTTTACCACTGAAAGGGGGCTTCGACCGCTGTCAGGGTTCAGAAATTTGTTATTTTTATAGGGGCTTTGTGTAAAAAGAGAGGGAGTATAAGGAAAAGGAAAAAAGGAAGAACACTTTTTGGAACATCGAATCTCATAATCCTGTTTTTTGTTTACTTGTTTGTAGACCTATTTCAGGACTAGACAAGTGAGTTAATAACGCCGAGGCTGTTATAATCCTCTTACCATTGCAGAAGGGATTACTGCTTTTATATATACAATGTGATTTTCAACCAAATAAACAATAGTCATTTTCTTATACCTGATTGCACGAACATTAAAACCATATTGACGAAAAAATGGATGCGATTGTATAAGGTATGATTCTGCCCGACGATTAAGACTTCTTATTTTTGTGCGTATCCCATCAATATACTTTTTTGAGGTTAGTGGAGATTTATAAACAAGTCTTATGGCAATCGCTAAATCAATTAAATCCTTTCTGGCTTGTTCTGAATATATTATTTGGTAGAATTTCATAATTTACGTACGTCTACACCATAATATTCGCTTAAGATGTCGTAACATTCATTAAACACCTCTTCTTCTGTGTAGGTTTTTTCGCCTTTCAATACGGCTATATCAGGATATTCAATTTTTACTAATTTACGATGTTTCTCCAACTCCTGTACTATTTTACGGCCTGCAGGGGTTTCTACATTAATTCGTGCTATTACTGTCATAATTATAGTTTTTAGATGAATAGGCTCTAAACAAGTTGTATATATTTGAATTATTGGATTTTATATTTTAAAACAAATCAATGGAACGCAGATATAAGCGGATTTAGCGGATTTCCGCTGATCGAAGATACCGACTTGACGGCATAAAATGTAAATAGTGATTGTCAAACGGATTTTATCACCGATATCCCGATAGTTATCGGGAGGTGCTGATTTTAATATCCAAGTCTTTATCCTCTCTCCAAAAGCGAGAAAAAATCCGCTTTAAATCGACTAAATCTGTGTTTATCAGTGTTCTATTCTTAAAATATTTGAACTTATATAATATCTAATAACGATACAAAGATAATTAATGTTTTTGGTATAGGCGGTTAGACCGCCCAAATTTATTATCTGTATTTTTGGCTCCCGCAATGCGGGATAAATTACAGCCAATTATAACATAGCCCAATGGCATAAGCCTTGGGTTATTATGTAGATTCAAAACGTGTGCCCTGAAGGGGCAATATTGTTATTTTGCCCCTTCAGGGCGCAATTATTGTTTTTCGATTTATTAACCCAAGGCTTTGCCATTGGGCTTAGATATATTACCACTTCGTGGCGTAAATAAGGATGAACTTGATATTGTCTCTTGGAAATTGGGGAAACAATCCCTTTCTAACCAACTATGAATGACATTCAACAGGGCGGTCTAAACGCCTATACCAATAATGTTTTATTACAATAACAAATAGGTATTATTATCCTTAGAGCTTCACCCCAAGCTGATTTATATCAGTCACTCGCCCACTACCTACTATCAACTACCTACTACCTACTATGAACTACCTACTATGAACTACCTACTACAAACTACAAACTCTTCCTTCTGCTTATAACATTTACTAACCAGGAATTAAGCAAAGCAAGTATAACCAACAATACACCAGCAACTATAAAAATTATCCCGGAAGCATCATCGGGTGCTGTACCTTTATCAAGTATAAACAATTTTAAAATAGCAATAACAATAAGGCTAACTGAAACTATCTTCAGAAAGGTATCCTGTTTTATAATTGCGTAAATATTTACCGATGTGGCAAATAGCGATAAAATTATAGTAAATGGGAAATAGAAATTAGAAGACAGAAATAACGGATTGGATTCAAACAGTTCGTAGTTTTGCATCAAAAAAGCTCCTGCCATACTCAGGTTATTATACTCTTCGAAAACAATAAACAACAAATAAAATCCAACCAGCAATTGTATCAGCTTTAATGTGAAATTATTATTTTTATTTCTCTTTCTGATTCTGATTAATACCATAAGCGATAGAACAATTAATAACACCAGCGCTATATAATGTAAAAAAATTGCTGTATAGTCGAAGCCGTAGATTTTAGATCCGCTATAATTCAGGAAACGGATAGTGGTTACCAATGGATACAACATAGCGAAAACAAATCCTACATAATGAACCGTCTTTTTTAATGCCATTTTTTTTCCACTAAAATACCGGACAAAATATATAAAGAAAAGACTACCCGAAATAAACCAGCTTAATCCCATATACCTAACTGAACCGGTACTAAAATAGGGTATCAGGAATATTATCAACCCGATTGTTATAAATAAACCGGAAAGCAAAAATGCGTCAATTATCTTGACATATCTACGGGGTTTCAATACTTTTTCAGATACGGGAAGTACAGCATCTTTTAGCATCCATTTTGTACCCCACAACAATCCCATCAAAAAAACACTGTTTAAAATTCCTTTCAGTAACAAATAGGTATGAAGAGTTTTATGATCGAATAGGATAGCCGGTACGAAACTAACAAATCCCAACAAATAACTTACAGTTGCAATAACTAATGCTGATACCGATATCCAGAAACTCGCAGTACTCTTCTCCCGTATTGAATAAACCAACATTAACAACGATACTACACCCATAAAGAGTAACATCTTGCTATCCTGAATCCAAACAGGCAATATCAAAGCTGACAAAAAGATAACTGCATAATCGTATGGTAGTGACCATATATGCTTAGCCTGTTTCTTTATCAGGTATGATCCTGCAACATTGACAAGAAGTAAGGCGGGGACAAACAAACACAGTGAACTGTAGCTGTAAAACTTTAAGAGCACAAACGAAGCAGTTCCCAGATAAAAAAATAGATTTAAACCACTAAGCACGGATTGCATTCCCAACGACAGACGTTTTTCTTCTCTATCCGAAGAAAATATTGGAATTACATAAAATAACAAATAAAATAATCCTCCAAAAATAAAGAAAATAGGTAGAAATTCGGATTGATGATTAACCAGTATCTTTTTTGAGAAATAGAGTAAAAAATATCCTATGGAAAGAATAAAATTAACTATAATTATTAGGGGTTGTCTTATTTTTTTACTCAATAATGTTGTAGATAAAGTGAATAAAATTATCAGGATAAAGAGTACTTGATGCCCATCGATTGATAAAACATAGAGAAGTGTTGAAAAGTAAAAATAGATACAAGTAAAGACTGATAAAATAAAACTATTATGCAAATAAGCTGCTATAATGAGCAAAAATGTAGTAATAATCAGAAAAAAAGATGCTATATAAAAATTATCATAGGCACATCCTCCTGAATACGCATTAATAAATAATCTAGTCTGTACAAAAAGAAAATATGTTGACACAATGATTATCAATATAAAGGAAGACACCCTATATTTACCGGCAAAGTACAATGATGCGATTAATACAGCAATTGCAGGTAAAAAATAAAGATATAAAGTAACATTAAAATATGAATAAGATAAATAAATGGATTTTGTATGTTCTTTTGATGGTTGTAATAAACTATGAATTGAATTTTGAATATATGTAGCAAGGTTAGAAGAACTTACAAATAGGTATAATCCTACAAATAAAAAAAGGATACCACAAACGGTTAACAAACGATTAAAAATTAATCGCTCCATTTCTCCTTTTTGAGTATGTATACTTTTATGATGTTGATCTGATTTAGATTGCATTTTATGCGCAAGGATTAAAAATTAATATTAAATGGTTAAGGATAAAGGATTTTGTTTGTTTTTGACTTTTAGAATGACTCTTCTAATCTTTAGAATTATTAATGAATAATTATTTCTTATTGCCGAGTACTAAATTGACAACACCCTTCACTCCTACCCACCACCGATATGGATACCAAAGCCACCAAAAAGTGAGTTTATAGTTTGTAGTCCCGCCAAATCGGGATGTCCACTTCGCTACCATTTGTAGATTGTAGTTTTGTTTTGGCTCATCAGATTGTTGCTGACCTCTTAATACATGCTGCTTACTGCATCGTTCTTCTTGCTTACTACTACCAACTACCAACTGCTGACTGCTGACTAATCCATATTTTTGTATCATAAATTTCTTCGGAGGAAAGGTTATCTGAAAAAAATATCTGATATAGTCTGCAACAGAATTCAGTTTTTTCAAATTTTCTAGATGAGCAGGAATCATTGTTTTTATTTTCTTTTCATAAGAATATCCATGTAAATATTTATAAAACAATTCTTCATCTTCTTTTGTCTGAAGGCTTTCGTATTTCACAAGCAGTTCATTGGGTATATCTACATAGAAATATGTATGAACCAGCAGAATATATTTCATTAT
>CAZTDH010000041.1:0-15657 GCA_964612615.1 uncultured Paludibacter sp.
CTTTAGCATCGGCAGCATTTACTTCGGGCACTACCAGTGGTATATCGTTTTCCATGCGGAAAGCTGATGAGTTATCAATCATTACAGCACCAAATTTGGTAATATCTTCGGCAAATTCTTTGGATATACTTGCACCTGCAGAGGTGAATACTAAATCGAACGGTTTAAAATCGTCGCCGTGTTTAAGCTCTTTCACGGTGAGTTTTTCACCTTTGAACTCATATACACTACCCGCACTGCGACTCGAACCAAAAAGGCTCAGCTCTGTCAATGGGAAATTGCGTTCGGCCAACACACGCAAAAATTCCTGGCCTACGGCGCCACTGGCACCTACAATTGCTACTCTCATTGTTTTTTAATAATTAAAAAATTTATATCTTTGTACGACCTAAAAACTCACCATTTAATGGTAGGGTCATTCGAAAATTGACTGCAAAAGTAATTCATTTTTATATATTTAGCAACCAATATGAAGAAATCGGTTTTGATTATTATGATTTTTCTGCCATTTTTTTGTTTCGGTCAGGTTAATGAAAGTTTTTTGGATGGAAACTTTATAAATAACCCAATTTGGACAGGTACAACGGCGAATTTTATAGTGAATAATGGTTTGCAATTGCAGTCACAAGCTACAACGACTTCCACCTCCTATTTGTTTACACCATCCGAAGCTTTTGACGATGCTGTTTGGGAATGCTGGGTGAAAATTAATTATAATCCCTCGTCGGCAAATTATGCAGCGGTTTATATTGCTTCCGACAATAACGAATTAAGTTCGGGCTGTTATGGTTACTTTGTGAAAATTGGTGATACGCAGGACGATGTTTCACTCTGGCTTCAGGAAGGAACAAAGAAAACTAAAATCATTGACGGAACGGATAAACGAACCGACCGTAGTCCGTGTGAACTGAAGATAAAAGTTACCCGTGATGCTCAGGGTAATTTCAAATTATACAGCAAGTTGGTTTCAGAAACTGACTATGTGTTAGAAGGAGCGGTTCTGAATAATGTTGTAAAAAAGAGCAACTATTTCGGGTTGCTGTATGTCAATTCTTCCACAACAGGTGCTGATTATTATTTTGATGATATTGTAGTAACCGGAACAAAAGCTCCTGACCACGATGCACCACTATGGACAATGTTCACGTTGGTTCAACCGAAGCAATTGAATCTGGGATTTTCGGAAGCAATGGATTTTTCAACCGCTGCATTTGGTGTCGATCAGGAAATGGGAGAGCCATCTTCGCGGATTATTGCAGCTGATAAAAAGTCTGTACTACTTACTTTTGGTCAGGATTTTGAACGTGGAAAGATTTATACTCTGCAGGTTTTGGGACTGACAGATTTAGCCGGAAACCAATTGGCTGAAACCACGCGTACCATAGGCATTTCAGAGTCTGTCGCTCAAGGCGATTTGATTTTAAACGAGGTTATGTTTGAGCATCCGGATAGCTCGGCAGAGTATATTGAGATTTACAATAAGTCGGATAAACTGCTTGATATATCAGGTTTGGTGTTTACAAACCGAAAAACAGATGGCAGTTTGAATACCGGCAATAAAATTCCGGATAAAACCCAATTATTGCCGAAAAGCTATCTTGCTTTGACTTCTGATGCCGAAAAAGTGCGAAAATACCACTATTGCTCACCCGAAAGTAATATAATCAACACCGAATGGAGTACGTTGAACAATGAAAGTACCACACTCGTGCTTTGTAATGCCGCGAAAGATACCATTTATGACGAGCTGACTTACAATACGAAGTGGCATCACGTACTGGTGAAGAATCCGAAAGGCGTTGCTTTAGAGCGGATTAACCCCGATTTGCCATCTCAGGATAAAAATTCATGGCATTCGGCTGCTTCGGAAGTAAATTATGGAACACCGGGTTATAAAAATTCTCAGTTCAGAGAAATTGAAGTAGTGGCAAAAGACCCAAAATTTGTGTGGACCGACCCCGAAGCCTTTTCGCCCGATAATGACGGAGTGGATGATGTGTGCTTTATCCGCTACAAAACAGATGCAAAAGGATATGTGGCTAATGCCATTGTTTTCAATGCAGTAGGTGTTAAAGTATATCAGTTAGCTTCCAATATTTTACTGGCTAATGAAGGTTTCCTGACCTGGGATGGGAAAACCGATAACGGAAAGAACGCCAATGTGGGTGTGTATGTGCTTTATTTTGAAATGTTTAATCCCCAAACAGGCTCCCGAAAACAGCTAAAACTTCCAATTGTAGTCTCTTCCCGATAATTTTGAATTATTAACACGCTATTATTCAACAAATCAGCTATCTTTGCAACGTTTTTTTTTGACCCCTAACCCCTATAGGGAAATGAAAAAATAAGATATAAACTAAATAATCACCCTTTAGGGGTTAGGGGCTTTTTTAATTTTTTATGGATAAAGTAAGTTATGCTCTTGGATTGAGTTTAGGAAACAATCTTTTGGGCAGCGGAGTAAATGCTCTCAATTATGCCAAGCTAGCCAAAGGAATTCAGGATGTGATGGAACAAAATGCACCTGAAATCAGTTATCAGGAAGCTCAGACAATTATAAACGATTTTTTTCAGTCTCTACAGGAAAAAGTAGGTGAAACAGCCAAAGGCGAAGGCAAGGCTTTTTTAGCCGAAAATGCAAAGCGATCTGAAGTGATAACACTCACAAGCGGATTACAATACGAAGTTATTACCGAAGGAACAGGCGCAACTCCAAAAGCTTCCGATTCTGTATCAGTACATTATCATGGTTCATTAATCGATGGAACTGTTTTCGACAGCTCTGTGAATCGTGGTGAACCTGCTACATTTGGTGTTACTCAGGTTATCAGCGGTTGGGTTGAAGCCTTGCAGTTAATGCCTGTTGGCTCAAAATGGAAATTGTTTATTCCTTCCGATTTGGCTTATGGTGCTCAGGGTGCAGGTCAGTCTATAGCTCCACATTCAACATTGATCTTTGAAGTGGAATTGTTGAAAATAGTTTAGTTTATAATTCAGAGTAAGCAGTAAATAAATATAAAAACAATTATATAAAACAATGAAAAAAACAATTTTAATTCTTGCAGCTGTGAGCATGGTTTTTGCTTCGGCTGATGCACAGTTATTCAAAGCTAAAGCAAAAAAAGCAGCTGCCGTAGTAGCACCGGTAAAAGTATTTACAAACGATGTTGACTCCATGAGTTATGCATTGGGGATTAATGTTGGAACTGATTTTGCAAAAAATCTAAAAGGCATTCCCGGTGGAAAATCAAATATCGATTTGATTATTAAAGGTTTCAACACAGCAATGAAAGGTGATTCGGCATTAATGAAGCCAGAAGTGGCTACAGAGTATTTCCGTAACTTTATTAGCAAAGCGCAAGCTAAAGATGTAGAAGTAAAAAAAGCAGCCGGAGAAAAATTCCTTGCTGAAAACAAAACAAAAGATGGCGTTACCACTACTGCAAGCGGATTGCAATATCAGGTGCTGGTTGCTAAAGATGGTCCAAAGCCAGCTGCAACAGATACAGTAAAAGTGCATTATACAGGAACTTTACTTGATGGCACAAAATTTGATAGCTCTGTCGACCGTGGCGAGCCGGTTTCGTTCCCATTAAATCAGGTAATTAAAGGTTGGACTGAAGGCGTACAATTGATGTCGGTAGGTTCTAAATACAAATTCTTTATTCCTTACGATTTGGGTTATGGTGCACAAGCTCCACAGGGAAGTCCGATTCCGGCTTATGCAACACTTACTTTCGAAGTTGAATTGCTTGACATTAAAAAGTTTAAAGAAGCTACTCCAAAAGTTGAAGTGAAAGAAATAGCAGCTCCAAAAGCAGTAAAAGGCTCTAAAAAATCAAAGAAATAATTTCATTACAAGAAAAAAAATAGAAATTTATAAATTGAAAATCAAATGAAAAAACAAAGTATTTTATCGTTGGTAGCTTTGGTTGCCATTTTTATGCTTGCCTCGTGCAACAAATACGAAGCAAAAACAGCTACTCTGAAAAATCAGAACGACAGTTTGAACTACACACTCGGGTTGGCAAACGGTGATGGTATCAAAAACTATTACATGAAAACCGATTCGTCGAGCAAACCAATCATTGCCCTAATGAAAGCGTTGGACAAAGCTTATTCAGCCGGTGCCGATAAAGGTGAAATGTACAAATTGGGTTTGGAAATTGGAAACTCATTGAAACAACAAAAAGCCAAAGGATTGATGGGTGACTCAACACTTAAATTCAACGAAAAATTGGTAAAACAAGGATTGGTAAACGCATTGAATGGTTATGACAAAGGAATGACAGCTAAACAGGCTCAGGAATTTATTCAAAAAACCATGATGAAAATTCAACAACAAAAAATGCCTCAGCAACAACAAATGCCGGCACAACCTCAAGCTCCACAACAAGCTCCGCAACCAGTTAAATAATAGTTCAACTAATTTATAATATACAGAAAAATGAAAAAACTTAATATAATCATGGCGGTGGTTTTGGTAGCCGCAGTGGCATTTACTTCATGCAATAGCAATAAGGTGAGTACACCTACCCTCAAAACTCAGCTTGACAGTTTGAACTACGCTTTTGGTCTTGCCAACGGTGATGGAATCAAAAACTACTACATCAAAGGTGATTCTGCTCAAAAAGCAATTAAAACATTGATGGAAGGTGTAAACGAAGGAATGAAAGGTAAAGTTGAAAAAGAAAACACTGAACTGACTGACCTTGGAACAAAAATCGGTACAGCTTTGAAAGAACAAAAGAAAACCGGCTTAATGGGTGACTCTTCATTGAAAGTTGATATCAAACTGGTAAAACAAGGATTGATAAACGGTCTTAGAGGTTCTAAAGTACAGATGGATGCTAAATCAGCTCAGGAATATCTTCAAAAAACCATGAGCGGTTTACAGGCTAAAAAAATGGAAAAATTGTACGGTGCCAATAAAGAAGCCGGTGTAAAATTCTTAGCCGAAAACGCAAAAAAACCGGGTATTGTTACAACAGCAAGCGGACTTCAATACGAAGTAATCAAAAAAGGAACCGGTGCATTACCAACCGATAACGACAAAGTAAAAGTAAACTACAAAGGAACGTTGATCGACGGTACTGAATTTGACAGCAATACCGGCAAAGAACCGTTGGTATTCCAGGCTAATCAGGTAATTAAAGGTTGGACAGAAGCATTGAAATTGATGCCTGTAGGATCAAAATACAAATTGTATATTCCCCAGGAATTGGCTTATGCATCGGCCGATCGTGGTAAAATCAAACCTTTCTCGGCGTTGGTTTTCGAAGTGGAATTGATTTCTATTGAAAAAAATGAGCCACAACAACAATTGACTCCTGAACAAATGCAACAGTTACAACAACAAATGCAACAACAACGGAAATAATCTGTTGTGACTAAAAATAGAAGCCGGAGTAATTTATTGCTCCGGCTTTTTTTGTCAAAAAGGAGATAAATCAAACAAATTTCTTTCAATTATTCAATGTTTATGTAAATATATAAAGAATATATTTTGCTTTTCATTTAAAATGTGTAATTTTGCTGCCTAAATGATAAACACAAATCAACGTATTATGGAAAAAATAGATCAATTAGACCGTAAAATTTTGCAAATTATCACTCAGAATGCCCGTATGCCGTTTAAGGATGTGGCTGAAATTTGTGGGGTATCGCGTGCAGCTATTCACCAGCGTGTTCAACGCCTGATAGATATCGACGTAATTACCGGATCGGGCTACACCGTAAACCCCAAAATGCTGGGTTTCCAAATGTGTGCCTACATTGGTATCACGCTCGAACGTGGTTCGATGTACAAGGAAGTGGTAAAGGAACTGGAGAAAATTCCTGAAATCGTGGAATCACAATACACACTTGGTTCATACACCATTCTAATAAAGCTTTATGCTAAAAACGACGAACATTTGATGGATTTGTTGAATGGCAAAATTCAGGAAATTCCGGGCGTTGCAACTACCGAAACACTTACTTCGCTGGATCAGCGGATTAAGAGAACTATACCGATAGAGTAAATATTAGTTTATAGTTGGCAGTTTATAGTTTATAGTGGGAGATTTTGATTTTCCAATCGTAAATCTTCAATCATAAATCCTCAATCTTTTTAATGGAAACAGTAGTAAGCGGCATACGCCCAACCGGAAACCTTCACTTAGGAAATTATTTTGGCGCGTTGCGCAATTTTATAAGCATGCAAAACGAGCATAATTGCTACTTTTTTATTGCTGATTATCACTCACTTACTACACATCCAACACCGGGCGATTTGTACGGAAACGTGCGTCAGGTGATGGTGGAGTATCTGGCTGCCGGTCTCGATCCCGAAAAATGCACGCTTTATATTCAGAGCGATGTGCCCGAAACGGCTGAGTTGTATCTGTTTCTGAACATGAATGCTTACATCGGCGAGTTGGAACGCTGTACCTCGTTTAAAGATAAAATCCGCCAGCAACCACAAAACGTGAATGCAGGTTTGCTTACTTATCCCACGCTGATGGCTGCTGATATTCTGATTCATAAAGCCACCAAGGTTCCGGTTGGAAAAGATCAGGAACAACACCTTGAAATGACGCGTCAGTTCAGCAACCGTTTTAACCGGATGTACAATGTGGAATACTTCACTGAACCGCAGGCATTTAATTTTGGAAATGAGTTGGTGAAAATCCCAGGACTAAACGGTACCGGAAAAATGGGAAAATCGGAAGGAGAGGGCAATGCCATTTTCTTAGCCGACGAGCCGGAAGCTATCCGCAAAAAAGTAATGAAAGCTGTAACCGACAGTGGTCCTATCGAACCTAATCAGGCTAAACCGGAAGCGATACAGAATATCTTCCAGTTGATGAAAGTTGTTTCGGCTTCGGAAACGCTCAGTTTCTTCGAAGAACAATACAATAGCTGCCAGATTCGCTACGGAGATATGAAAAAACAACTGGCTGTGGATATGATTGCCTTTACAGAGCCTTTCAGAGAGCAAATAAAGGCCATTTCGGCCGATAACGACTACGTGGCTAAGGTAATGCGCATCGGAAAGGAAAAAGCCCACGAAAGCGCCGCAAGAACAATCCGCGAAGTGCGGGAGATAATCGGGTTTAAAAAATTCTGAGACCCCCTAAATCCCCCATAAGGGGACTTTAAGAATAAGTCTGTTCCATTTGGGGCAGACTTTTTTTATTTTCATAGTTAAGAAAAATTCAAAAAACAGATTTGATTTGTAAAAAAGAAATTACATTTGTAGTTTGAATTCTATTTTTAATTTATAACATCATTATTTTGCTTCGGTATGAAATCACACACCCGCCAAACCACCCGGTTCACGTCTTTATTTCTTGCTGTATTATTGTTGTTTGCAGCACCTTCGTGTCAGAAAAAGATGATGCCTATAAGGGTCAATCCGGCATTTGCTGCTTATGTCATTTCGTTTACTTCGGGTGTGGTATCCAACTCTACGCATATTCAGGTGCGGCTGGTGGATGAAATCCCCGATGCAGTTCCCGGAAAGAATTTACCATTCAACCCCTTCAGCATTAGTCCCGATATTGACGGACAGGCTAAGTGGGTGGATAAACAAACCATCGAGTTTGTACCTTCCAAACTGTTGCCTTCAGGCGAGATTTATACCGTGGATTTTTCATTGGATAAGTTTTCGAAAGTGCCTGATAATATGAAAACTGTCACTTTCCGTTTTCAGGTTATCCGGCAGGCTATGAAATGTGAGTTCAACGGAATCACTCCGGTGAAAGAAACCGACCGGAAATGGCAGAATGTGCATGGAATTTTCAGCACAGCCGACTTTGCTGAAGCAGCCAAATTGGAAAAAACAGTGAAGGCTTCGAGCGCAGATAAAAGTGATTATAAATTTAGCTGGAAACACAGTACTGACGGCAAAATCCACGAATTTACGGTGGACAGTGTGGAGCGTAAAGCCACCCCAACTATCCTGAAAGTTGAATGGGATGGTGATAGAATTGGTTCGAAAGATACCGGTTCATCGAATTTTGAAATACCCGGACTCGACGAATTTAAGGTTATTCAGGTGAAAACCGTTACGAATCCCAAAACCACTATTCAGGTTTATTTCTCCGATCCGTTGAGCAAAATTCAGGATATTAGCGGGCTGATAAAACTTCAGCCTACAGCCAGGGAAAAGGTAGTGGTGTCGGGAAATATGGTTACGATTATTCCGCAAAAGCCCATTGCAGGCAATGTGAAGCTTGTTGTTTTCAACGGATTGAAGAATAATCTGGAAAAAACAATGGCCAAAGATTATGTGGCGGTCATCAAGTTTATGAGTATGAAACCTCAGGTTGAGCTGATTGGCGACGGCGTTATTGTACCTCATACCAACGGCATTATGTTCCCGTTCAGGGCGGTTTGTCTGTCGGCAGTTGACGTGAAAGTGGTGCAGATTTTTGAGAATAACATTGTTCAGTTTCTGCAAACCAATCAGCTGAACGGCGATCAGGAAATAAAACGGGTGGGACGTGTGCTTTACGATAAGGAAGTGAAACTGATGTCCGACTCGCCAATAAATTACAACGAATGGAATAATTTCTCACTCGATTTATCCAAACTTATCGATACCGAACCCGGTGCCATTTATCGTGTGGAGTTGTCGTTCCGCAAGAAACACTCGCTTTATCAACGCACTGCCGAGGATGCCAACAAAATTGATTCGTATGTTGAACCGAAAGACCCGAACGAAAGCTACAACCAGCCCGATGATTCGTTCTGGAGTTATTACGAGGGCGATTCTGATTTTGATTACGAGGGTTATAACTGGGACGAGAAAGACGACCCGACCAAAGATTCGTATTACATGATGGGAAACCACAGCGTTACGCGTAATGTGCTGGCTTCCGATTTTGGAATTATAGCCAAAGCGGGTGGCAATAACGAGTACTTTGTGGCTACAACCGATCTGCGAACCACCGATCCGCTGAAAGATATCGAAGTGGAATTCCGTAATCTGCAAAACCAGCCTATGGCCACCGTAAAAACCGGTGAGGATGGTATGTGCAGCATCAAGCTGGCCGAAAAGCCTTTTGTGCTTATTGCCAAAAAAGAGAAACAACGCGGTTACCTCCGTCTGGACGATGCTTCATCGCTTTCGCTCAGTATGTTCGACATAAAAGGGGAGCAACTCAAAAAAGGGGTGAAAGGCTTTATTTACGGTGAACGCGGCGTTTGGCGACCGGGCGATCCGATTTATCTGACTTTTATCCTCGAAGATAAAAACAATGCGCTGCCGCCGAATCATCCGGTTATTCTTGAGCTTTTTACGCCTGCCGGACAGCTTTCGCAACGCCTTGTTAAGGTGAATAACGTAAACGGATTTTATTGTTTCACCCTGACCACTCCGGGTGATGCACCCACCGGAAACTGGAATGCGAAAATACAAGTTGGTGGCTCTACTTTTGCGCGGACATTGCGCATCGAAACCGTGAAGCCAAACCGTATGAAGATTAATCTGAATTTTGCTTCGGCACTGTTTCATAAAGGAGTTACGGAGACAGGCAAAATGCAGGTTAACTGGTTGTATGGCGCTCCGGCTGCCAATGCAAAAGCCACTATTGAGGCTACGGTAGCTTCGGGCAAAACCAATTTTGAAAGCTGTAAAGGCTATGTTTTCGATGATCCGGTAAAGAAAATTACTTCGCAGGATATTCTTATTTTCAAAGGCAATGTGAATGCTGATGGAATTGCCGATTTGAAATTCAAATTAGATCTTGCTGCGGATGCACCCGGAATGGTGGCCGTACAAATGAAAACCCGGGCGTACGAAGCAAGCGGCGATTTCAGTATCGACCGCGCCGTGTTTAATTACTCACCTTATAAAGCCTATGCCGGAGTAAAAATTCCGGAAGGAAAAGGTTGGAATAATGCATTGTTTGCCGATGAAAAAAACCTGATTCCGATGGCGTTGGTGGATGAAACCGGAAAACCGATGGAAGGTCGGTTGAAAGTAGAGATTTACAGCGTGTACTGGCGATGGTGGTGGGATCAGTCAGCCGAAAAGAATACGGCTGATTACGTTTCGGGCGAGCATACCAAGTTGATGAAAACCGATTACGTTCAGGTAAAAAACGGTCGTGCTATTTACGAAATGACCCTGAATGGCGAAATCTGGGGAAGGAAGTTTATCCGTATCACCGATACTTCGAGTGGTCACAGCACCGGAGCAATTTTTTATACCACGGGCAAAGACTGGTGGAGTAATGCCGGAAGTCAGAACCCCGGAGGTGCTGAAATGTTGATGTTCCAGACCGATAAAAAGCAATATAAAGTGGGCGAAACGGTCTCAATTGAATTGCCGGTAACACACAAAGGACGTGCTCTGGTAAGTATCGAAACCGGAAGCCGCGTGATTCAGAATTTTTGGTTTACACCCGAAACCGGTAAATCGAAATTTCAATTCAAAGTTACTGCAGAAATGGCGCCGAATATCTATGTGCACGTTTCGTACATCCAGCCGCACAATCACAGCAAAAACGATTTCCCGATTCGAATGTATGGCGTGCAGGCAGTGGCGGTTGAAGATCCGACCACGCATCTATCGCCGGTAATTTCGATGAAAAACGAACTGAAACCGAATGAGAAATTCACGGTAACCGTCAAAGAATCTTCCGGAAAACCCATGACCTGTACGGTTGCTATTGTTGACGAAGGACTACTCGATTTGACCCGTTTCAAAACACCCGACCCCTGGGAGAATTTCTATAAACACGAAGCACTTGGAGTCCGTACCTGGGATTTGTACAAATACGTTGCCGGAGCATTTACAGGGAAACTCTCGGGCTTGTTTGCCATTGGTGGCGACTTTTACCTGAACAATAAAGGCAAGGAAAACAACAACCGTTTCAAACCGGTGGTACTGTTTCAGGGACCTGTTGCGCTGGATGCCAACGAATCGAAAACATTGTCGTTCACCATGCCGAATTACATAGGTTCGGTGCGTGTGATGGTGGTAGCGGGTGAAAAAGGTGCTTATGGTACAGCCGAAAAAACCGTTCCTGTAAAACAGGCTTTGATGGTTCTGGCCACACTTCCAAGGGTTGTCAGCCCCACTGAAACAATTAAAGTTCCGGTTACCGTTTTTGCCACCGAAAAGTCGATACGGAATGTAACTGTGAACATCGAACCGGATAAAAATTTCGAAGTAACCGATGGCTTAACCCGTGAATTGGTATTCGACAAAACCGGTGAAAAGATAGTTGAGTTCAATGTAAAAGTGAAGAATCTGATTGCACGCGGAAAGATTTCAGTCGTGGTGAGTTCCGGTGGGAACAAAGCCTATACCGAAACCAACCTGCAAATCAGAATGCCGAATCCAGCAGTCAGTCGTTCGGAAAAGGCCACGGTGAAACCGGGCGAAAGCTGGCAGCAGACCATCGATGCTTTCGGAATTCAGGGAACGAATTCAGGAACGATTGAGGTATCGAACTTCTATCCGGTGAATATGCAAAAGAGTCTGAATTATCTGATTCAGTATCCACACGGTTGCATTGAGCAAATTAGCTCTGCGGCTTTTCCGCAGTTGTTTTTGCAGAATGTAATCGACCTGAGCGATGCCCGAAAAACAGAAATCGAAACGAATGTCAATGCCTGTCTGAACAAGATAAAATCCTACCAGCTTTCCAATGGTGGATTCTCTTACTGGCCGGATGAGCCTTCGGGAGTGAGTGAATGGGGAACCAATTATGCCGGACATTTTATACTAGAGGCACAGGCGCGAGGTTACAATTTACCGGTTGGTTTGCTCGACCCTTGGGTGAATTATCAGACTACGCAAGCTAACAACTGGCAGGCTACCAATAACAATTACAGCACGGACTTGATTCAGGCCTACCGGCTTTACACGCTGGCACTGGCCAAAAAACCTGCCTTGAGTGCGATGAACCGCCTGCGCGAAACGCCGAGAGTAAACGATGCAGCCAAGTGGCGACTGGCCGCTGCTTATGCTGTTGCAGGAAAACCCGATATTGCGACTCAGATTATAAACGGATTGCCGTTTAAATTAGCCTTAGTGAATAATTACTGGGAAACCTATGGAAGTGCAGACCGGGATGAGGCAATGATACTCGAAACGCTTGTGTTGCTGAAACGCAATGCTCAGGCAAAACCCATTGTGGAAGATCTCGCCAATCAGCTTTCTTCTGAAAAGTGGTTAAGCACCCAGTCGGCCGCTTATATGCTGTTGGCTATTTCGAAATATGCTGCGGTGAATGCAAGCTCAGAAAACCTGCAATTCGACCTTACCGTGGATGGCATGAAGACTTCGGTTAATAGCGCCAAAGCGATTTATCAGTCTAAATTGAATTTTAATTCAGGGCTGAAAAAATATGTTACGGTTAGCAACAAATCAAAGCAAAACCTCTACCTTCAGGTTCAGCAACAGGGCATTCCGCAAATGAAGGAAACCGAGGCTGCTGCCGAAAATTTATCACTTACGGTAAAATACTTTGATATGAAGGACAAACCGCTAAATCCCGTTTCTCTCAAACAGGGGACCGATTTCTATGCCGAAGTTACGGTTGTACATCCGGGAGTTCGGTCCGAATACCGGAATATGGCTGTTCAGCAACTTTTCCCATCGGGTTGGGAAATTATGAGCTCAAGGCTTGATGCAGTGAAAAGTACCAAAATGACCACTGATGTGCCCCGCTATCAGGATATCCGCGACGACAGGGTTTATATGTATTTTGATTTGGAAAAAAGCCGGAAGAAAGTATTCAGGGTATTACTCAATGCAGCCTATCCGGGATCGTTCTATCTTCCAGCTGTTCAGTGTGAAGCGATGTACGACCATAGCGTGCAGGCACGAACTGCCGGACAGTGGGTGAGTGTAATAAAGTAGCTTTATTTGATATAAATAAACATGTTATATTGGGGTTTTACCCCAAACCCCACTTCATTTTTTGGCTTGAACCAAAAAACGAAGCAAAAAAGTTCAAGACTTCGCCCGCTTCACTCAAAAAACTAGCGTTCGGAAAGCTAAAATCCTCCAAACTCCTCTCCGCCATTCGGCGGTTCGTCAAACAGGGAGTATTTTTGCGCTTTCCTCGCTTGTTTTTTGGCTCACCAGACGAGGTCGGTCGTTATAAGTGACCTTTTGCATATTATTAATTTGATGTTTTTAAAAATAAAAAATAGTACTCTCCAAAGTCAGCTTATAAATTTGGTAGAAGAGTTTAGTGATTTCTGCATTAAACACCGTCTTCAATATCCGAAGCCACGGTTTTGGATACTGATTGTAACTGTGTTTTTTATAGGATGGTTTTATTTCTCCTTACCCAAGCCACTTTTCAAAACTACATATTCAACAATTATTGACGACCGAAACGGTAATTTTCTGTCAGCACGCATTGCTCCCGATTACCAGTGGCGGTTCCCTATGTCAGATACCATTCCGTATAAGTTTAAGGAATCAATCCGTTGTTTCGAAGATGAGTATTTCAGGTATCATCCGGGTGTTAATCCCGTTTCTATCGGGCGAGCTCTGATGCAATATATCAAAAAGGGCCGGGTAGTGAGTGGTGGCAGTACACTGAGTATGCAGGTGATTCGATTAAGCCGGAACGCACAGAACCGGAATTTTTTCTCCAAAGTAATCGAAATGGTATTGGCAGTACGGCTCGAACTGGGTTACAGCAAAAAGGAGATTCTGAATCTGTACGTTTCGCACGCTCCGTTTGGCGGAAACGTAGTTGGGTTGGAAGCGGCTTCGTGGCGGTATTACAACCTTCCTGCCAACCGACTTTCGTGGGGAGAATCGGCTGCGCTTGCCGTCCTTCCGAATGCTCCTGCGCTGGTATTTCCGGGAAGAAATCACGACATTTTCCTTAAGAAACGCAATCGCCTGCTCGATAAGCTTCACCGCCTTAAAATCATTGACCGAAATACCTGCGAACTGGCTAAATCGGAACCTTTGCCATCCAAACCGAAAGCTTTACCGCAAATTGCACCGCATCTACTGGAAAAGGCAGTGAGCGATGGACTCGAAGGCAAGCGGATTACAACTACCATCGATAAAAAGATACAGCTATTTAGCATCGGTGTGGCCAATAAATATGCCCGCTATTATGCCGAAAACTATATCAACAACATAGCGGTGCTGGTTTTAAATACGAGAACCGGCGAAATTCTGGCTTATGTAGGCAATGCCGATAATCCCAATCAGCAAACACAGCAATATGTGGATAATGTGGTTTCGGTGCGCAGTTCGGGAAGTATTCTGAAGCCTTTTCTGTATGCTGCTATGCTTGATGATGGCGAATTGTTGCCCAACTCACTGGTAGCTGATATTCCCACACGTTTTGGAGGTTATGCGCCGGAGAATTTTGAAAAAAGCTATGAAGGAGCAGTTCCGGCGAGCATTGCATTGGCACATTCGCTTAATATTCCGGCTGTTCGTGAGCTGGAGCAATACGGCGTTGAGAAATTCCACAGCGTGTTGCATAGTATTGGGTTCACTACTATTACCCAACCGCCTTCATACTATGGCTTAGCACTTATTTTGGGTGGTGCTGAGGTGAGTTTATTTGAAACCACGTCGATGTATGCCGCTTTGGGTCGTTCGTTGTTGTCGTACGGTGAGAATTACGGAAAATACGACAGTCGGGATTACAACAAAGCGCATTACACAACCGACAAAAAAGCCGCGAAACCCGAATTGCCTGATCATTCCAAACTTACTGCAGGTGCTATCTGGTGTACGCTCGATGCTTTGTCGACCGTCAACCGACCGTGGGGTGAAATGGGTTGGGAGTATTTTGCCGGAACGCATAAAATTGCCTGGAAAACCGGCACCAGTTTTGGTTCGCGCGATGCCTGGGCGGTGGGAGTAACGCCGCAATATACCATCGGCGTATGGGTGGGAAATTCCACCGGCGAAGGACGACCGGGACTAACAGGTGTGACACACGCCTCGCCCGTGATGTTCGAGATTTTCAAATTCCTGAACCCCACCAAATGGTTTGAACAGCCCCGCTCGGATATGGAATGGATTCCGGTGTGCAGACAAAGCGGATTCCGTGCAACCGATTTGTGCGAAACCGACACGATTTACGTTTCCAAATGTGGTGTCAAGGTCAGAGCCTGCCCGTATCATCAGTCGGTTTTTCTCGATGCCACCGAACGCTACCGTGTGACAAGTCAGTGTTATCCGGTAGGGCAGATGCATATCGTTTCGTGGTTTGTATTGCCACCGTCTCAGGAGTATTTCTACAAAAAACAACATCCCGAATATATGTCGCTGCCGTCGTATATGCCCGGCTGCATTCCTCCGCGGGCACATGTGCTCGATATTCTCGAGCCTGATAATAATTCGGCCATTTATATTCCCAAAGGAGTGGACGAGGAGCAGGGCATGATAATTTTCGAAGCGGTTCACCGTAATGCCAATGCCGTTTTGTTCTGGCATATAGACAACGAATACATTACACAAACCCGAGGAACGCACAAAATTGAAGTATCGCCTTCAGTAGGCAATCATATCCTTACGGTGGAAGATGAGGACGGAAATATGGTAAAACGGAAGTTTAGGATAATGGGTAAATAATGGTTATTATTAACCAATAAAGCTTCCGCCAATCGGCAGAAGCTTTTATTCTTTCTTAGCCCCTTTAGGGGTTTGGGGTCTTATTTATACAA
>CAZTDH010000042.1:0-15648 GCA_964612615.1 uncultured Paludibacter sp.
CCTGCAGAGAAGTCATTACATCTTTAATTACTTTGTATGGTGTTTTTGCATCAGCTTTAATCGCGATTCGGAAATCAGGATTTGTTGCTCTTGCATTTTTTACCCACGATTTAAATTGATTATCAAGGCTATCAGTAGGTATGCCTAATGTTGCAAGCACTTTATCCTGATCAGCTGCCTTAAGAGCCAAATAATCCTTCATTTTTTTCATCGGAACTCCGAATGTGGAAGACACTTTAAACTTCTTTATTTCTTCAGGAGTAAATGTCACACCATAATCTTTGCCCACCTTGGTCAAGGTTTCTTCCATATCGCCCTGTTTATCCATGCTCATAAATACCTTTCCAGTTGGGTCAATCAGAATTGACAGGATATTGGTTTCAGGTATTTTGATTTCGGATACTGATGCGGGAGTTGTTACCTGTACCGGCTCTTTCTTCACAAATGTTGAAGTCAACATGAAGAAAGTCAGCAACAGTACAGTAACGTCGCTCATCGCGGTCATATCGATACGGGTACTTTTCCTTGCTACTTTTACTTTAGACATAATTTCGCGTTATTTTAGGTGAATTATTTGTGAGTTGCAGCAAATGTTTGAACAATTGAGAAACCTACTTCATCAATTGAGTAAGTAATTGTATCAATTTTGCTTGTAAAATAGTTATACGAAATTACCGCCAACGCACCGGTTAAGATACCGAAAGCCGTGTTGATAAGTGCTTCAGAAATACCAGCAGAAAGTGCAATAGAGTCAGTACCACCAGCACCAGCTAACGCGGCAAATGAACGAATCATACCGATTACAGTTCCCAACAGACCCATCAAAGTACCTAATGTAGTGATTGTTGCAATAATAGGAAGATTTTGGCTTAACATTGGGAGTTCCAGCGCAGTTGCTTCTTCTACTTCTTTCTGGATAGCCAGAATTTGTTGTTCTTTGGATAATGATTTGTCTTCTTCCACTTCAGCATATTTGATTAATGCGGAATTTACAACATTTGCAACAGAACCTTGTTGTTTATCACAAACTTCTTTTGCTGATTTCAAATCTCCTTTTGAAAGGTTGGCTTTAATATCTTCAACAAATGACACCAATTTACCTTTACCCTGAGCTGTTTTGATTGCAAAAAAACGTTCAACGCTCAATGCTAAAACAGTAAGCAATAAAGTCTGAATGATAGGTACAATAACACCACCTTTATAGATAGTTCCCAATAAATCACCCGGTTTTGGATGTCCTTCTGATAAACCGCCTTCGAAGTGAGATGCATCACCGAAGATAAATTTGAAAATAAGTACTGCAATAACAAAACATGCTAACATGATCATTCCTGAAGACTTAACAAATGCAAATGAGTTGCTTTTTTTTGGTTGTTTTTGATTCTTTGCCATAACGTTTTTTTTTAAGTATTAATTTTGATAATTTGTTTTTATTCGGATAATTTACAAGAATTTCTGTTTGAATTCTGCCTTATTGTACAAGTATGACTATATGAAAATGAGCACAAAAATAATAACAAAATCATTACAGTTCAATGTTTTTACAAATTTTAATTTCATTTTTTTCTCAAACGTTTGTTTATTAGGCAAATAACGCATACAAATATTTAGATTTTGTATAAAAACAACTAAATAATTGCATTTTTATCAGTTTAAAGCACTGAAATTATTCAGTTTTAAAGTTAATTCGAAAAACGACAGCTTATTCTGTTTTTTTTCTGTCGACAAATTAACCTAGCTCAAATAAAGCTTTCGAAAAATGTCACAAGGGTTTTCAGGTTCTTGTTTGTAAATATAACGTACATTCATTCGCTTAAGTATATAAATTGAAAGAAAAACGAAATAAATACAAAATATTTTTTAGAAAAAAGAACATTCTGCTTGCTTATTCGTACAAAGATAACAAATCAACCCCATCAAAAGAACTGACAGGATTGAAATTAACGTTGAGAATGGCAGTCTGAAGAAATTAATATCTGTATGGTTTGAAATTAATCTTATTGAGCTTGTACGAAACAATTAACTCGTGTGATCCAACCGTATTTTGGCTTATTCCACTTACGTTGAAATCATAGCTATATGCCAGATTAAGCGTTTCGGACAGATTATAGCCCAGCAATACTCCCATTTCGCTTTTGGTACGGTAAAAAATACCGACATGAAACAAATCGGGTTCGTCGTAGAATTTAAAAAATGAAGTGAGACTGAATTCCAGTTGTACAATACTGCCATACTGAATTGCGTCTAATCCATATTGCAGATTAATTAGCTGATCTTCCTTTTTACGGTATACAATGTAGGCATAATTGGCATTGGATAGGACAATATTTTCTTTGAACAAAGCAGATAACAAATTCTGACCTGAAACACCCATACGCCACGATTTATTTTTCAACTCGAAACCCAAATCGCAATTATAATTGCTTTGTTGCAATAGATTATCGTATAAAGCCGGATCATCTACAGTCATGGTGCTTACCTGATTTCGGTCGTACGACAAACATTGATAGCTCGCTCCCAGCCCAAGATTAAGCTGCCATTCTTTATTCAGATTTAAATTAAAAGCATAAGAAGCTGATATATTGGATATTGTGTTATAACCAACATTATCGGCATATACTTTTATACCAAACTGTGTATTCGTTTTAGGCATATACATGGTTCCAGTAGCGTAATACGTGCTTGGCGCACCCGGAAATCCAATCCATTGTTTGCGGGCTGCTATACTGAAAATGGCCTGATATTCATCGTTAATCACCGCCGGATTAATGTAATACGAATTATCCAGAATATTATTTATTCTGATATTGTATTGTGCATTGCCCGACAAACAATAAAGTACGAACGATATGAGTAGTAATGTGCGTTTCATAGAAATATGGGTTTTATCTGACAACCCGAACAAATCCCGATTCTGTTTTAACTCCGGTGGCTGTTGGATAATAAATTAAATAGTAATATACGCCCGGAGACACTTTCTGACCATTATACGTTCCATCCCAACCCTCTTTTCCTTCGTACAGAACTATTCCGTTTCGGTTGTAAATCTTAACCTGCCAGCCTTTCAACAGTAAATCATTGATACCATCACCGTTTGGTGTAAATGTGTTTGGCATATCGACAGGAGTTTTCACCCAAATACGTTTGCTGGCATATTCGTGACAACCGTTTGGATTGGTGGCTGTTAATCTAACATCGTAAAATCCTAACTGACTATTTTTAAATTTGTGGGTAACCCTGTTTCCTTCATCGCTCGTTCCGTCGCCAAAATCCCAGTGATACGAAGAGTAAGGAACGCTTTCGCTCCATAATGGAACTTCGGCATCTTCAGCCACTTTTTCATCGTTTTCAGTAAAAATAGAATAGGTAATTAAATCATAGGTAGTTGCATTAAAGTACATTGTATCTTTACAGCCTGTTAACGTAGTACCGATAACACTGTATGGACCAACCTCTTTAATTGTGATTTTATTATCAACCGAACCATTACTCCATTTGTACGAATAAGCACCTCTGGCTGAAATTACAATTGAATCACCTTGACAAAACTTTGCTTCACGGTCGAGCGATATCCTGTTTACCAGGTTTGCAACAACAACTGTTTGAAAACTGCTGGAGGATATTCCGTTTGAAATCACCAGTTGAACATGATACTCGCCATTTTGGGTGTAGTTATGAACAGGATTTTTAGCGGTTGATGATTCTCCGTCACCAAAATCCCAAAAAAAACTGTAATTATTTTCTTCGATTGTTGCTGACATGGAACTAAACTGGTATCGGGATTTACTGCAATCAACTGCATCGTATGAAATTCCAATCTCTGCCACAACGACATTAAACGAATAATTCAGTGTGCAGCCAATGCTGTCGGTCACCTGAAGATTTACAATGGTATTTTGAGAGGTTTCCATAATTTCGTTATTCTGACCCTCCACAATTCCCTTATTCCAATGCAACTGATAAGGAGCAAAACCGCCGGAAACATTAGCCGTGAAGCGTTTAGCCAGTTTATTATTGCTAAAACTCATTACATTCTGAGCATTCAACGACACCGTCAGTGGAGCCTGACGAATAATCTCGAACTGAGCCGATTGATTACAGCCTTTTGAATCGCTTACTATTACCGCGTATTTTCCGGTCGGAATAGCGTTTAAATCTTCCGAATCACTTCCGTTTGACCATTTATAGCTGTAAGGAGGAGTTCCACCCGTTACACTCAGGTTAATTGATCCACTGTTGGGGTTATCACATTCAAAAGCATTAATAACTTTGGCCGCAATATTGATTTGCTGTGGTTCTGAAATCATAAAGGTTTCGCGGATATTACATGGAGCTCCATCGCGAATACTAACGCTGTAGATACCCGGTGCGAGCTGATTCCGTTGATTTCCGGCATTCACATTATCGTCCCAGACCAGCGTAACAGGATTCAAGCCACCGGTAATATTCAGGTTAATGCTACCGTCATGCGCTCCGTAACATGTAACATTTTTGATAGTTGGGTGAATCAGAAAATTAGCTTCTGGGATATTGACTTTAATGGTTTTCTGACAGTTATTAGCATCGGTTATAATGGCAATATAATCGCCTGAATCCAGATTTTCCTGAAAAGTGCCGCTGCCCATATTATTCCATTTCACATCATACGGTTTCGTGCCGCCTGTAATATCTAATAAAATGGAAGCATCGTTTGCCTGGTAGCAAGTCATTGGTTTGCTGCTCACTGCAACTGTCAATTCGTCGGGTACAGATATTTCAACTACAAGTGTTTGACTACAGGCATGTGCATCGGTAACTGTGAGTTGATATTTTCCTGCTGCAAGATGCGATAAATCTTTGTTGTTGCTTGTAAATCCTTTTGGCCCTGACCAGAAATACATATATTCTGCGCTTGCAAAATTCAAATCAAAAGGAGTGCCTCCGCTAACGCCGACCGTAACAGAGCCGATTGAATCGCCAAAGCATAAATTGTTTTGTTGTTTTTGTAAAGAGATCTGTAATGCAGGAGGTTCCGAAATTACATAAGATGCGGTCTTAATATCACAGCCATTGGCATCGGTAACTAACAATGAATATACTCCCTGATCGAGATTGGAAATATCTTCGGTAGTTGCAAAAGCCAAACCATCTTTTGTCCAATTGTATTTGTAAGGAGCTATTCCACCACTAACTGTTACGCCAATTTGCCCGTTTTGGCTGCTGAAACAATCAATATCTCTTTTCGAATCGGTATTAATCATTAATTCGTATGGTTCGCTTATGCTAAAAGTATAGCTAACGGGACAACCACCTTCATCCGAAATAGAAATAGTATAATCGCCGGGAATCAATCCTGAAATATCATTTTCCTGTGAAGTAAATCCGTTTGGCCCTGTCCACGAAACGTTGAATTTCTGAACATTATTAAAAGCCAGACCACCACTTATTTTAGTCTGAACAGAACCATTATTTGCCCCGTGGCACGATACATTATTCACAATTGCATTCGGCATAATCGTGGGGTAAACCTGTACTGTCAGATTGAAGCTTTCGCCAATACACGAACCGCTTACAGGTGTTACAGTATAAGTCACTGTGGCAATACTGTCGGTCAGATTAAATAATTTTTGTGAAATTTCAGCAACCGGAACCGACTGAGCAATAGCTCCGTTCACTGAGTTTGAAGGGCTTTGTTGCGGAGTTGACCAGGTATAGTTAGTGTTTTCGGGTACTACATCACCGTTTTGCGAGTCGGGCACCACCGAAAATGAAGTTCCACTGCAAATCAATGTATTTCGTTTTGAAATAGTTGCAATCGGATTGACTGAGATATAGGCAACTTCCGAAACAATTTTTGGAATTCCACCGGTCGCAAAACTAAGTTCGCAATAGTAATAGGTTTTGCTTATTCCATTGGCAACCGGATAATAGGCTGAATTTGTTGCATTGGCAATTATTGAACCGTTCGTGTTTGAATTTGCTGTATTCGAATACCATTGATAGCCGGGCTGTCCAACTCCATAAGCATACGAAACATGCAATGAATCAACCTTATCGCCCAGACAAAGCGATTTGGAAACCGGATTCTTCGAAATTACAGGAAGCTGATTGACAATTACTGTTCCGGTTGAACTTGTAACAGCGCAATTCAAGCCATTTTCTTGACTAATCTGGCAATAATAATACATGGTTCCGGTCAGTTCGGTTGAAGGAGTGAATTTGTTTTTTGCTGCACCGGCAATGGCTTTTCCGGTAGAATTATCATTCACCGTGTTTTCGTACCATTGGTATTTATAATTCCCCAACCCACCACCGGCCTGAACCGATAAATCTGCAGCAGCAGTTCCCTGACAAATTGTTTGAATTGCAAGTGGTTGATTCAAAACAAGCGGATCTGCAACTACATTTACTTCAGCCACATCGCTCGACACCGAACCACATCCATCACCTGTCATGGATACTTCCACAAAATAGAAATAATGTCCGGTTTGGGTAAATATTGAAGGCGTGTAGGTTGCAGCAGTTGCACCCGCAATCGCTTTTGCTCCCACTTTCGAATCGGTAGTATTCGAATACCATTGATATAAAGGAGTTCCCGAGCCACCATTAAATTCTACTTTCAAAGGATTTTCGATAGTTCCACCAACGCAAATATTTTGCAACGGACTTGGATTCACACTGATAACAGCTGCATCATTAATCTCAATGCTAGCCACATTGGAAGCAATACTCGTACAAACTCCTTTTGGTAAGCTTATTACACAATAATAGTAAGTTATTCCGGCAATATCGGACTGAGGAGTATATGAATCTGAACTTGCTCCTGCAATCATTGAACCATCAACCGTTGAATTGGAAGTGTTTGAAAACCATTGATAGGAAGGTTTACCAACTCCATAAGCATAAGCCACTTTCAACGGAATTATTTTCCCACCACGACAAACAGAACTTGATTGCGGTTGTATGCTTATAACCGCTGCAGGATTCACTTTAATCGTAAATTTCTGTGTCAAACCTACATTGCTTACTCCTGCAAAAGTATAAACCGGAGTAATCAAAATAGTAGCCGTTTTTGGAATTGTATCTGTATTTAAAACTTTAAAAGCCTTAATCACACCTTCCCCCGATTCTGCCAAACCGATAGTTTTGTTGTCGTTTGTCCAGTTATATTTCATACTTCCGGTTTCAATAAGCGAAGAAAACACAATGTCCGAAGTTGTTACTCCATTACAAACTTCAAGGTTTGAGGGCTGTTTCATTATGGCTGTTGGAATTACCGTTATGTCAAATGATTTGGGAGTTCCGGTTGAAATCAAACCCCCATTTTCGAAAGACGGAGTTACCGTAATTGTTGCCACAACAGGTGCATTTGTGTTATTGATAGCAGTAAAGGAATTAATATTTCCATCCCCAAAAGCAGCAAGTCCAATTTCAGGGCTGTCATTTGTCCATTGGTAAGTAGTTTTGCCACCAGTGTTTGCTGTTGTAAAGAGAACTGATGCGGTTGTTGCACCATTCGATACAATCTGGTTTGAAGGTTGGTCTACATCGCCCGAAGGATTTACAGTAATATTAAAGGTTTTCGGTGATCCGACACAAGCTGTAACACTGTTTTTCGGACTAACAGTAATATTAGCTTTTAAAACTGATTTTCCGGAATTCTGAACCGTGAATGATGCAATAATATTACCTGTTCCGGAAGCTGCAAGACCAATCAGCGGATTATCATTAGTCCAGTTATAAACAGTTTGTTCGCTACCACTGAATGTGATTGCAGCCGAAACCTGCTGATTATTTTTCAATTGATTTGGAATATCATTTACCGACGGTAAAACCTGAACCCGAAACTCGTTACTGCTTGAAGTTACAGAACCACATTCATTGGTTACAGTTAATGCCGCTTTATAAACTCCTGTTGAATTATAAACAATTACGCCCGGATCAAGCTTATCTGAGGTTGACGGATTTCCACCGGCAAAAGTCCAAAAATAAGTCAGCGTGCCAGTTTCAGTAGTACAATTACTAATTGTTGCTTTAGGACTAAATGAAGCTGTTCCACAAAAATCCGGAATTGCATCAATAGTTGCTGTCGGCCGTTTTTTTACCACAACGGTTTGTTCTTTTACAAACGTTCCGCAGCTATTGGTCATACTTAGCTTGATTTTATAAATGCCGGGAGTCACAAAATTGAATGATGGGTTAGCAGACTGGCTGGTAGAACTATTAGTAAAACTCCATAAAGCAGGTGTATTCCCGCAGTTATCAGGCGAATAAGTAACATCCCATAAAGTTGAGTAATTACAGGTTTTGGATAAATCGGTTTTATTAACGGCATTCACATCAACCGGCGTACAACCAGCATTTATATCAAGCGAAAACTGCGGATTAAGCGGTGCTTCTACACAAATAGTATCAAGTTTTTCATCTTTTCCACAACGTTTTGTGTCAACACGTAATTTTATAATATATTTTCCGGGAGTCGTGAAGCTAGGATGTATTACGCTTGTTCCATTTTTCCACAGATTGGAGTTATCCTGACCAAAGTCATTCCCTAAGGTGTCATTTTTTAATAGTGTAACATTTGTCAATGGAGTAATTGACCAAACAATTTTAGGAGAAATATTGCATTTTGCTCCAAAACTAACATATCCTGTAGTTGTATTAGTAACGCTGATTTGCGCATTTGTTGAAATAACTTTCTTTGGCAATGAGAAATCTACCACAGGTGAAGTCGAAATATAAATTGGGACTACATTTACCGCAGTTACACCACAAGCATTCGAAGCAACAATACTTGCCGAGAATGAATTTAAATAGGGTGTTTTTCCATTATAACTTGTTATACCACAAGATGTACGCTTAAATATATGTGTAATTTCAATTGGTGCTGGATGAATAAAAACCGTATCCCTACTGCCATCATTAAAGGATACAGTGTAAATAGTTCCGGGAGGATTATTTTCAGTTCCGGTTATTGGGAAAGTAAGTGGAACGTCGCTGCAATTATCAGTATTTCCGGGACTTCCAAGTGATACTGCAGGATTGGACCCCACATAAACATTGAACTTCTTAGTAACCGATGCGCCATTCTGAGCTGTAACCGTATAAGTCAACGTCCATAATCCAATCGGATAACTATGCGTCAGTAAGCTCCAGGTCGAATCATTAAAAACTGTTGAACCGTCGCCCCAGTTAATTGTATATTTTTTGTTTGTTGAAGTTGTAGTTGAGGTATTTGTAAAAGTCAGTTCTGCAATTGTATTGCTGCAAACTTTCAGAATGGATTGACCATTTACGGTACTGGTATCAGCAGTAGAATTAAACGATGCGTCAGGTAACAGATTATCATTTACAACAGAAGCCTCTGTTGAAATAATTGAATTCTTGCTTCCTGAATAGGCAAAATTAATGCTCAGACAGATTAAAGCAGAAAACAAAATAATATATACCTGAAACCGTTTCATAAATCTAAAAACTAATAATTGTATAGTCATATTTGACGAAACAAATATATGGTCTTATATTTATTTAATTGATATACAGATATTTGTAGTACATAATATGACAGATAATAAATTATTCTACAAGCAATAAGACCTGCTGTAGTAATTTCAAAAATCGTCTTTAATTATTGTAATTATTCCGTTAATAGCAACATGTATAAACCAGTTTATCAGCTACTTAAATTTAATTAGCCCAACACAATGTAATAAGTTCTATTGATTTGTAGCAATAAATTTCTGAAGTTCCTAAAATTAATGCGATACCATTTTTTACGAAATTCATTTCAAATCAAAAAATAAAAAAAATCAAGGGAAATTATTTGCATAATTTACACTTTGAACACTCATTTTTACACATTATTGGCAAATAAAAAGCGCGAACTGACGAATCAATTCACGCTTAAAAAACCTTTATTGTAAAGATTATTACTTTACAGCATGTTTTATATCTAAAAATAAATCTTCCGCATCTTCCAATCCAACTGATATACGGATCGTTTTATCAGAAACATTCATCTCGCGACGAACATCCGGTGTAAAAGTCCCAAAAATAGTGCTAGCTGGATGGATAGCTAATGTTTTATTATCGAATAAGTTAGTGGCTCTTTTAATCAGCTTAAGCTTATTCATAAATGAGAAACAAGCTTCTCGCGACGACAGA
Organism: uncultured Paludibacter sp.; assembly: GCA_964612615.1. Taxonomy (GTDB): domain Bacteria; phylum Bacteroidota; class Bacteroidia; order Bacteroidales; family Paludibacteraceae; genus Paludibacter. The sequence goes on from CAZTDH010000042.1 coordinate 10,144, forward strand.
TTAAATGTAAACATAGCTCCCGGGCGAGAACCAAATTGTTCCTTGCTTAAATTATGAAATTTGTTCGAAGATAGACCAGTATAATTCACCGATTCTATTTCGGGTAGTTTCTCTAGTCTATCAACCAACTGTTTGCAGGTAGAAGTAGCCCGTTCATAACGTAATGTAAGTGTTTCGAGTCCCAATGTTTGCATATAAGCTGCATGAGGAGTCATATACGAACCCAGATTGCGGTGAATTTCCTTTCGAAGTTTGGCAGTAAATGCAGCAGGTCCGAATTCCTTTGCCATTACATGCAACTTAGGTGACGAAAGCCAGTCGAAATTACAATAATCAATAATTAATCCGCCCAGACTTGTAGCACCTCCAGAAATGTATTTGGTACTTGAAACTATTTCTATATTTACGCCAAAATCCTTAGCTTTAAAAGAACAAAACGGAACAATGGTTGTATCAGCAATAACAGGCACTCCTTTTTGTTTTGCAACGGCTGAAATTGCTTTTAAATCAACAACTTCCATTTGTGGATTTGTGATTATTTCCAAAAAAACTGCACATGTATTAGCATCAATATGCGCTTCAACCTCATCAACATTCGTGAGGTTACAAAACCTGATTTCCACTCCAAATGCTTCGAGTGTGGATGCAAAAAGCGAATATGTATTTCCAAATAAATGGCGAGAAGTAACAATATTACTTCCCGACTTAGCCAATGTAATAATAGCATTGGAAATAGCCGCCATTCCCGAATTGAGCGCTGTTACACTAAAAGCTCCGGTAATGGTTTTAACCCTATCTTCGAAATACTGAACCGTCGGGTTGGTAATACGCGAATAAGTGTGATCAGCAGCTTTACCGGTGAATGCCAGTTCCATCTGTTCTGCCGAATCAAATTCAAACGCAGCAGAATGATAAACCGGCATACTCAATGCATTATATGCATCTGGTTTAGCATAAGCTGTATGTAATAGTTTTGAATTACTATATTTTTCTTCCATTTATCTTAGTTTTGCTCCGAGTTTACTTTCAAAGTTCCCGAGCAGTTTTTTCATAATGCTTTCAATTTGTCCATCGGTCAGGGTTTTGCTGTCATCCTGCAATAAGAAACTCACTGCATAAGATTTTTTACCGGCCTCCAGATTTTTACCTTCGTATACGTCAAACAAGTTTACTTTTTTCAACAACTTCCGTTCTGTTTCAAAAGCTATTTTTTCAATTTCAGCAAAAGTCACAGATTTATCAAGTAACATTGCCAGGTCACGCTTCACTTCGGGGAATTTTGATAATTCGCTGTATTGAACTTTGTGATTGCCTAGCTCCGACAAAATTGCATTCCAGTTCAGGTCTGCGAAATACACTTCCTGATCGATATCAGCTACTTTGCGAATTTTTGGATGAACAATACCGTAAACGGCCAGCTTATTGCCACGTGGACTGTAAATGGTCAATGCTTCACTCAGCAAATCATCTGCATATTCACCTGAAACCAGTTTTCGTAAGTTGAAACCTAAACGTTTGAAAACATTTTCGATATAGGCCTTAAGTTCGTAAATACTCGATTTTTGGTCAGCTGCTGTCCATGACTGGGCAAATTTAGCTCCGGTAAGCCACAATCCCAAATGGAAATCTTCGGAATAAGCTGCCAGTGTTTCGCCTTCATTTTTATTGTCGGCATTATAATAGTAGCAATTTCCGAATTCGTAGAATTTCAAATCGGCATTCCGGCGATTTACATTACGATTAATATTTTCCAACCCACCAAAAAGCAAAGTTTGACGCATAACATTCAAATCAGAACTCAACGAGTTTATGATTTTTACGCTATTAGCAGCAAGGAAAGAAGTTAAGTCGGTATAATAACTACCTTTTGTAAGTGAGTTATTCAGAATTTCGTTGAATCCCTGAGCTGTAAGCTGTTCTGAAATCAGGTTCTGAAGCTTATAACTGTCCGGTTTGGAGCTATAGCTCAGGGTTGATTTCAGCGTTTCGCCAATTTCTACATTATTATAACCATAAATTCGGAGAATATCTTCAATAACATCCACATCACGCTGTACATCAACACGGTAAGCCGGAACATGAATCACGTAACCTTCTTCATTTTGACTTACAATCTTCATTTCCAATGCAGCCAAAATGGTTTCGATACTTTCCTTGCCAATGGCTTTACCAATCAAAGTATTGATTTTACGCAAAGAAACCTCTACTTCAAAAGGTTTTACTTCTTCCGGATAAACATCTACTATTTCGCTGGAAATTGTTCCTCCAGCCACTTCCTGAATCAACAGTGCACAACGTTTTAGTACATATATTGTATTGGTTGGATCGCAACCACGCTCGAAACGGAAAGAAGCATCCGTATTCAAACCATGACGACGAGCCGTTTTGCGAATAGAAACCGGATTGAAATAAGCACTTTCCAAAAAAACATTTTGAGTAATTTCCGTCACACCCGAATCCAATCCACCAAACACACCACCAATACACATCGGTGCTTCGGCATTACAAATCATCAAATCTGCTGAATTCAACTTTCGTTCTATTCCATCAAGTGTTGTGAACTGTGTTCCTTCTGTCAGCGTTTTTACACGCACTTCGCCCCCTTTAATTTTATCAGCATCGAAAGCGTGAAGCGGTTGTCCCAATTCGTGAAGCACATAATTGGTAACATCCACAATATTATTAATAGGGCGAAGTCCGATAATCAACAAAGCATTCTTCAGCCATTCAGGCGATTCGGTTACTTTCACTCCCGAAATAGTAACTGCCGAATAACGTGGACAAGCGTCCGTATTTTCAACTGTAACCGGAATATTAAGATTTGTATTTTGTACAGCAAAAGCGTCAACCGAAGGTCTGAGTAGTTTCACCGATTTGTCTTTTAATGCATAAAATGCGGCTAAATCGCGAGCCACACCAAAATGTGAAGCCGCATCAATACGGTTTGGCGTGATATCAACTTCCAGCAAATAGTCGCTTTTAATACCGTAGTAATCTTTGGCTAAAGTTCCAACAACTGTATCAGCCGGCAACACAATAATTCCATCATGACTGGTTCCTATTCCAATTTCATCTTCAGCACAAATCATACCCAGCGATTCAACACCACGAATTTTAGAGCGTTTAATCGTAAAACTTTCGTCACCCGAATATAGGATTGTTCCAACCGTTGCAACAACCACTTTTTGTCCGGCAGCCACGTTAGGTGCGCCACAAACAATTTGTACAGGTTCCTCACCACCAAGATTTACAGTTGTAACATGTAAATGATCGGAGTTCTCATGGTTAGTACATGTCAGCACTTCACCAATTACAAAACCTTCCAATCCGCCTTTCACAGTTTGGACTTCTTCTACTCCGCCCACTTCCAGACCAATGGAAGTCAGTGCTTTCGACAAATCATCAGGAGTTACATTTAAATTAATGTAGTTTTTCAGCCAGTTATACGATATATTCATAACAAATTGATTGTATTTTTTTTGAAGCCACAAAGATACGATTATTTTTAAAGTTAGCGAACCGAAAACGTGCGAAATGAACAGTTTACATTTCTATTTTTAGTTCAATTATGCAAAATTTCTGCACAATAAAGTTCGAAATGTGTATTTATTCATTATTTTTGTCAATTCTTAAAATCAAATATCATAAAAAACACTGCAAAATGATTCAGGAAAATTTTATTCGACTTTTCGAGGATTCGTTCAGAAATAACTGGGAATTACCGGCTTATAGCAATTATGGAGAAGACTTGACAATGACTTACGCCGATGTTGCCAAGCGGGTTGCCAAATTGCATATTTTGTTTGAACAATGTAAACTGCAACCCAACGACAAAGTAGCACTTATCGGCAGAAACAATGCTAACTGGGCTATAACCTATCTGGCTACGGTTACCTATGGAGCTATTGTTGTTCCAATTCTTCAGGATTTTAATCCGAATGATGTTCATCACATTACCAACCATTCAGAATCAACCTTGCTTTTTACAGGTGATAATATTTGGGAAAATCTGGAAGAAGAAAAGTTGACTACTGTAAAAGCTGTTTTCTCGCTAACAGAATTCAATTGTATTACCTTATTAAACAAAGAACCGAAACCGGAAGGAACTGAATCAGAAATTCACGAACAGCTGGTTGTGAAGTATTTACGTCCAGATTATATAAATAGTCTCTTTCACGCAAAATATCCTCAGGGCTTCTTCCGTGATCATGTTCGATACATTGATAAACCAAACACTGAAATTGTATCCATCAATTATACATCAGGTACAACCGGTTTTAGCAAAGGTGTTTTGACTTCAGGAAATGCAATGGCAGGCAATATTACTTTCGGAATTCGTACCGGTGTGGTTTCACCACGTTACCGCATTATCTCGTTCCTACCTTTAGCACATGCTTATGGTTGTGCTTTTGAGTTTCTTACCACAACTGTTGCCGGGTGTCATATCCATTTTATTGGTAAAGTTCCATCGCCTAAAATACTGTTAAATGCTTTTGCAGAAATAAAACCCAATGTGGTATTTCTTGTACCTCTAATTGTTGAAAAAATATACAAAAAACAAATTCAGCCTTTGCTTGCAAAACCTTCCATGCGCTGGGTATTAAGTATCCCATTCCTTGATCAAACTATTTTGAACCAAATACGCAAAAAGCTAATGGATGCTTTTGGAGGTGAATTTTCTCAAATTGTTGTTGGAGGAGCACCATTAAATGCAGAAGTTGAAGACTTTTTTGTAAAAATCAAATTTCCATATACCGTTGGTTACGGAATGACAGAGTGCGCCCCACTTATAAGTTTTTCTGACAGTAAAGATTTTGTACCAAAATCGGCCGGAAAACTGCTTGACACCATGGAAGCAAAATTAATCAATACAGATAATTCTACTGGAGTTGGAGAAATATGCGTACGAGGTGAAAATCTTATGTCGGGTTATTTTAAAAATCCCGATGCTACTAAGTTAATAATGGACAAAGATGGCTGGCTACATACAGGGGATTTAGGGACAATAGATCCAGAAGGTAATATATTTATACGCGGACGAAATAAAACAATGATTTTGGGAGCAAGCGGGCAAAATATTTACCCGGAAGAAATTGAAGCTAAGCTAAATAACATGCCTTATGTGATGGAAAGTTTGGTAATAGAAAGCAATGGAAAACTCATTGCATTGGTTTGCCCCGACTATGAAGCTGTTGATTCAGACGAGAATGTAGACCAAAATCAACTTGAAGAATTGATGGAAGAAAACAGAAAAACGTTAAATTCGATGGTTGCTGCTTACGAAAGTGTTTCAAAAATACAACTTTACCCCCACGAATTTGAAAAAACACCTAAGAAAAGTATTAAAAGATACCTCTATTCTACAGCAAAATAAATTCTTATTTTACTGTATATCTGTACATTAAAATTATTTCTTATTAAAAACAAAAAAAAGAGGTCATTTAATAATCCACAATAAAAAAATGATGTATCTTTGCATCGATTTTGAATAGCAAAATTAACATG
>CAZTDH010000043.1:0-15358 GCA_964612615.1 uncultured Paludibacter sp.
TTCTTGTTGCATCAGCTCTGTCTTTGGGCTTATTGAATACAGTACCTTCGTGCCATACAATCGTATCAGCGGTAATAAGTAGCGTGTTTTCAGCCATTTTTTTAGCAAAGGCTTTTGCCTTTTTCTCGGCCAGATACATCGGTATATCAACGCCTACCAACTGAGGAGGATAATTTTCTTCTACATTAATGTTCTGAACATCGAAAGGAATATTCAGACCACTCAGAAGCTCCTGACGACGGGGAGACTGCGAAGCCAGAATAATGTGGTATTTGCTTAAATGTGCAAGTGATTGAGAGTACAATAGAGTAGTTTATTTTACAATGAATAAATTGAACAGGCTGATTCCGAATGTCCTGGCCTGCAAATAATAAAAGATAAATCCGTATAAAACACCCACCAACATAATAATTTTCAACATGGTAGATGCCTGATTAAAATCTTCACGCGATTTTGCCATTACAATCAGATAAGTTAATACGGCAAATGGCAGAAACAAACCGAAAATAATATAGCGCAACGTCAACGTTCCATCAAATTGAATAAACAGTTCGTTTGCTGCAAATAATCCGGCCACAGTTACAGTGATTAAACCATACAGAAACCATTTTGTTTTGCGTATTCCCCAAATTACCGGCATGGTATGGCATTCCAGTTCTCTGTCACCGCGCTCATCTTCCATATCTTTGATAATTTCCCGAATCCAGGTACACAGAAAAGCGAAACCAGAAAATGCTCCCAACCAACCGTAAATCTGATGTGGAATAGGTGTTTCGAAAATTAGTTTCTCGTATTCATTCTGTAAATCTGCAATTTGTGCAATGCCCACAATCAGAACTGAAATAGAGGTGATAAACGAAATAACCACATTGCCCACTATAAACTGACGTTTATAACTGGCTGAATAAAACCACAATAAACCCGGAATGATAATGTAGATAAACCCAAGTGTAAAACTTCGGGTGAAGAAAGCCAGTAAAAGGCCGGCAAAAATTCCCAATCCGGTAAGAATCTGATGCATAAGCATCGCTGTTTGTCGGCTTATTTTAGTGCCAACCAGTTGCTTTTCGGGGCGATTGATAGCATCAATTTTGATGTCGAAGTAGTCGTTCAACACATAACCACCAGCTGCAATAAAAACAGTGGAAGCAATCAATAAAAACAATAGGGTATTATCGAATGAGGTCTGAAATCCGAATGTTTGCAGAATAGGTACAATTACCACCTTTTGCATCACTAGTTGTATGAATGCAATAAACAGGAGATTTTTGTATCGTATAACTTTCAGAAAATCCGGCATGCTAATTTTTGTATTTTTGACGTTTGTTGATGCTTTTAGTCAGAACCTTATATATGTTTTTAAAATCCCTGTTTTTGCTCAACATAGCAAGGTGTTTATCAATAGTGGTTTCATCCATACGTACAGCAGGTCCGGTTTGAGCATTGTAGGGTTTTATTGTTTTTATCTTCTCAGCTGTTTCGGTAATAAGCGGGTACATAATATCAAACGGAATACCGGAATTTTCAAGTATCTGAGAAGCAATGTCATACATGTAATTTGTAAAATTACAGGCGTAAACGGCTGCCAAATGAACCTTTCTTCTTCCTTCTGAATTTAACAAACACACTTTTTGAGAGATTAAACCGGCCAGTACAGTTAGTTTTTCCTGAACGTCCTGATTACAGGCTTCAATGCAAATAGGAATAACGCTGAAATCGACCTGCTTATCGACAGTGAATGTTTGAAGCGGATAAAAAACGCCATATCTTGACGAAAAACCTTCAAATTCTCTTATTGAAATGCTGCCACCGGTATGAACCTGAATTCCTGCAGGCATATCAATTTTTTTTAAGGTAGATCGCAGAGCCATATCTTTCAACGCATAGAAATAAAAATCGGCTTCCATATAAATGTCTGCAATATCAGAAGTGGCCTCAGCATCCAGCTTTTTAGCCAATATTTCAGCATTAGTATAGCTTTTGCTATAGACCTGTTTGATAATCACTCCTTTTTCTTTGAGTGCCAGCCCCAACTGTGTTGCGACGTTTCCCGAACCGATAAATACTACTTCCATTAGTTGTTGATTGATTTCGTAATTGCTGATTTAATATAAGAGTCCCTGAAGAACTGTTACCATTTCCCTTTTTTTGTTCCAAACACCATAATTACGCCTGCAATAATAAGCAAAACCGGCCATACAAAATCGGATATATGCCTTGTAATCTGAATGATTTCGGATAATCTGAAGAGTAAACCAACCACAATCAATACAATTCCGGCTGTTTTATTGGAATTAAAGAACAGAAAAATAATACCCATAAAAAGCGGATAGTTTTTGAAATCGAAGATGTAGGATGCAAGTACGTCAGGAAGAATGTGTAATTGCTTAATTAAGAATAAACTACCAAAGAAAAGCAGGGTAATACCCCAGGCCAGACGATTGTCTCTTTTTACTGTCGCCATAGTACTGAATTTAAGCGTTGAATTTAGTTGGGTCAGAATAACTCGTTGTGAATCTTTTCAATAGCTAATTTGGTTTCGTCATAAGGTTTCCGCTCTTCGTCTGGATAACCAATTGAAAGAATGCATACTACAGCAAAATGCCCCGGAATTGATAACAAAGTGCGAATATAGGATTCAGAAGTGATATCATCTTCTTTTTTTCGCCCGTACACCTGTATCCAGCAACTTCCCAATCCTAGTTCCTGTACTTGTAGTTGCATGATAATGGCAGCAATGGAGGCATCTTCCATCCAAACATCGCTTTTGGTTGTGTCAGCTGTCACCACAATTCCCAACGGTGCTTCAGCCAAAAAGTGCGAACCGTGTTGTCTGCTTTCGGATAGTTTAATCAGCATTTCCTTGTTCTGAACAACGATAAATTCCCACGGATTGCTCCGTTTTGAAGCAGGCGACATTAATGCTGCTGTGGTTATTTTCTGAATTTTTTCAGGTTCAACCACTACAGGTTTATATTTTCGAATACTGCGTCTGGTTTTCAGAAGCTCAAAGAACGAATTCATCTAAGAGTATTTTTGTATTATTTAATCTGTTTTTCAACAAGATAGGAAATTATGCTGTTTGTCTTAAGAAAGTCTTTCAGGCGGGTATACGGAATTACAACCTCAGTTTGACCCATATAATAGGGTGCAATTTCGTATGGATTGAACACGTAGTTAATTCCTTCGTCGGTTATGTAAAAGTTACCGTTAGGTTTGATAGACTCAGTCCAGAAATCAGTATCTTCAATATCCATAATGGGTTCCATGTCGGTTGAATCTTTACTGTCCTCAACAATACGTTTTTTTATAAGTTCTGCTAGTCCAAACTCGGTATTTGGTTTAAAAATATCTTTTTCGGTAATCAGATTTCCGCTTTTTAAGTCGAAATTATAAAAATTACGGGTCTCAAGTCCGTGAGCACCACCCATATCCACATACCGTTCGATGCCGTACACATAGATTTTCTTATCACTCAGTAAACTGTAGCCGGATAAAGTGTGTTCATTATTGAAAGAGTATTTATTTGCGCTATCCTTCACATTAATAAGTGGCGCATAATTTGCTTTGTAATCGGTATGAAGTTCCTGGCAAAATAACTGAACGAGTGAATCGTTAGCATGTGATACATAATCTTCGCCAAAAAGGTTGGTAACAATGGTTTTACGAATATTTTTTAATACATTACTGTCGACAAAAGCAATAGGAATTTCAACTTCAATATCAACACTGAGTGCTCCTTTTGTTGTATCAGTTGTTAAATAGAACTTTTTGATAATGTCCTTTTCATCTGTTTTGATAGTTTTTTGGGAACAAGAAAAGAAAAATACTGTTGTTAGTACGCATAAAATCAGATAGATATACTTCTTTTTCATAATTAATTTCATAATTTTTAATTCACTGCAAATTTACTGTTTTTAAAACAGATAATGTCAATTTATAAGAAAAAAAATCAGATTATACTAAATATGAATAATGAAGTAATAAAACCGGTATCATTTCGTTTTAAAACGAAGTGATAAAATAGAATTGCTGATTGAAATAGCAGGAAATAAAATAATCATAATTTTGCCTATATTATAATTGAAATTTGTATTTAATCATTTATATTTACACCCAAATTATTCTGAAAATTGGATAGATTATTTTTGAGAATTTAAATAATTGATATTCAGGATAATGAAACTAATTACTAACAATTAAACACTATTGAAAATGAAAAAAAGAATTGCCATTTTATCGCTTGTTGCGATGTTTTTATCAGTAACTGCATTTGCTCAGACTCAACCAGCTACAAAAACAGAAAAAGCTAAAACTGAAACTAAATGTGACAAAAAAGCGGATAGTAAAGATGCAAAATGTTGTCAGGGTAAGACTGCTGCTGAATGCAAAAAAATGACACCAGCAGAAAAAGCCAAATGTGAAGCAGATTGCAAAAAAAATGCTAAAGCCGGTGACAAATGCTGTAAAGATAAAGCCAAAGCTTGTGACAAAAAAGCTGAAACTCCAAAAGCAGCTGATAAAAAATAATTTTTGTTTAAAATTTAAAGCCCTTGATTTTTTTCAAATCAAGGGCTTTCTTATTCTATACTCAGATGGCTTAAATCAGGTTAAACTGATTTAAGAGTTCTTCCATTTCGGCCTGTACTTTTTCTGTCTCAAGTCGGGCAGCTTGTGCAAAATCTTTCTCAGACGAGGCATAAATAATCTGTCGTGAAGAGTTTACCAACAAACCGCAAGTGCTGTTCATACCGTATTTAGCTACTTCCTGCAAACTTCCACCCTGTGCTCCAACACCCGGAACAAGCAGAATATGTTCTGGAACAATTGCACGGATATCAATCAACATCTCGGCTTTGGTAGCCCCCACCACATACATCATGTTTTCGTCAGTTCCCCAGTTGAGCGAAGTTTTCAGTACTTTTTCGAACAAACGCTCACCCGTTTCAGCATCTTTCATAAACTGAAAGTCATAAGCACCTTTATTAGAGGTCAAAGCCAGTAGGGTTACCCATTTGCCTTCGTAGGTAAGGAACGGAGTAACCGAATCTTCGCCCATATAAGGTGCAACTGTAACCGAGTCGAAATCCATATTTCCAAAAAATGTGCGGGCATACATGGCCGAGGTGTTGCCAATATCTCCACGCTTTGCATCGGCAATGATAAACTGGTCGGGGTAATTGGTACGAATATAATCAACCGTGCGTTCCAGAATCTCCCAACCTTCCAGTCCGAGACTTTCATAAAATGCAAGATTGGGTTTGTAGGCCACACACAAATCGGCTGTTGCATCGATAATCGCTTTGTTGAACTCAAAAATGGCATCGTCCGATTCGTCGTACAGAAATTCCGGAATTTTAGTTGCATCAGTGTCTAATCCCACGCACAGAAATGATTTCTTGCGCTGTATGTTTTCAAATAATTCTTGTTTAGTCATTACTTTATTTACTATTTGTTCATTTACCATTTACTATTTTGTGGCTATTTTCTTCTTTTTTAATTATCCCATAAAACAAATCACCACATTATCACATTCCTGGCAGAGCCAAGCGGCAGAGAGCCGAGCGATCACATCATCACATCAGCATATTATCACATCATCACATTACAATTCACTTTCTTTCAATCTTTCAGAGTTTTCGGCCACAATCAGGTTATCAATCACGCTTTGAATATCTCCATTCATAAAAGCTGACAAGTTATAAATAGTGAAGTTGATACGGTGATCCGTAATTCGTCCCTGCGGATAATTGTATGTTCGGATTTTGGCTGAGCGGTCGCCGGTAGAAACCATGGTTTTACGCTTAGAACCAATTTCGTCGAGGTATTTCTGATGTTCGATAGCATACAAACGCGACCGAAGTTCATTCATAGCCTTCGCTTTATTCTTGTGTTGCGATTTTTCATCCTGGCATTGAACTGTTGTACCTGTAGGAATATGCACCAACCGAATGGCTGAATAAGTAGTATTTACCGACTGACCACCGGCACCCGACGAGCAAAACGTATCAACCCGAACATCCGATTCTTTCAAATCATAGTCAAATTCTTCCATTTCGGGTAAAACAGCCACAGTAGCTGCCGAGGTATGAACACGTCCCTGAGTTTCGGTTTGAGGCACACGTTGCACACGATGTACACCCGATTCGTATTTCATAGTTCCATACACATTTTCACCCGAAAGGGTAAAGATAATTTCTTTGTAACCACCCGAAGTTCCTTCGCTGATATTGGTGATTTCCATTCTCCAGCCTTTTGTTTCACAGTATTTACTGTACATTTTAAACAAATCACCGGCAAAAATCGCCGCTTCATCTCCACCTGTTCCACCGCGAATTTCGACAATAGCATTCTTGTTATCTTCCGGATCGGCAGGAATCAGCAACAGTTTAATGTTTTCCTCCATTTCAGGAATTCTAGGCTCTATTTCGTCTACTTCTGCTTTGGCCATTTCGCGCATTTCGGGGTCAGTTTCACCGTCAAGCAGTTCTTTAGCTTCAGCCAAATGTCCCAAAGCCAGTTGATATTCATTCTTAGCAGAAAGAATTTTTTCCAGATCATGATATTCCTTATTCAGCTTTACATAACGCTTCTGATCCGAAATAACCGATGGGTCAGTAATCAGGGTCGAAATCTCTTCAAATTTGTGTTGTAAACCTTCAAGTTTTTCTATAAGTGTTTTTTCAGCCATTTGATATATTGAGTTGCTTATTTGTTTAAAGTTTAGATGCTTATTTGTTTAGGTGCTTAGTCGTTGATTGTTTAGGGTTTAGTTATTTGACTACCAACTATTTACTGTTTACCGCCTGCTGCTGCTTTTCTCTCTGCGTTCCGCTTCGTCTTTCAGGTTATGAATAAAGCGTTTCAGACGCCATTCCATTATTATTTTAAACCTGTTTTGGGTGATAAAAATATTGAAAAACCAGCCGAATTTTACATGTGTTTCCAGAATAAACCAGTTCCCTTTGCTTTTAGAAGGGATAATTGAAAATGAATTGTTCATGTTTTTAATAAATCCATTGGAGCTGAGCAAATTCAGATAAACCGTACTTCTTCCAGTGGCAGCCTGTTTTCCGGTTAACTTGCAATCTACATAGATATTGGGAATGGTTATTACGCCCGGAACAAGTACATCGCCAATTCCACGCAAAACACTGGTTTCCTTATTAAATGAAGTGGATTTGAAATAAAACATCATTAATTCCTTCTTTTCTTTTCTGAGGTTCATTCCTTTCAATGCCCATGGAAGTAGTGCATCAAGGTTGTAACGCATCTGATAGTCATAATCTTTTGAAACGGCATTACAAATTGTATCAGTTGCATTGACCCACACCTGACTATAAGTTGTAAATTCACCATCATTGTAAGTTGTTGATATTGAATCAAGTGGTGATGCACTCAATGCACGCAGAACTGTCAGAAATACTATAATTAAAACCGTACTTTTTCCCATTTTTCTCACGTCCCCGATTTATTGTTTTTTTGCGTTTGGCAAAGCGGATTTTACAGGTTCTAAATTTTGCCTTCTCAGGCATTCATTCCTGATATTTTCAGTAAATTTCTTAATTCTCCATTCCACAATACTTTTATATCGCTTTTTGGTAATAAAAATATTGAAGAACCAACCAAACTGAATCTTAACGTTAGTAACCAGCAATTGTTCATTATTCAGTTGCGGAATAACCGTAATTGTCCCCAATGCATTTTTCATCAACATGCTGGAATACATTATATTGGCAGTTACTTTTGTGTCGCCGTTTGTATATCTTGTTTTTATTACTTTCGCATCCACTTTAATACCGCTGAAAGTTATAATACCTGGTACAACTATATCAAAAACTCCATGAGTTATATTCGTTTTTTCTTCGTTAGTCGACGATTTGAAAACAATGATCAATTCATTATTTTTATTCTGAAGTCCTAAATCCTTCAAGGCCCAGTTAAAAAGATTATTCGGCGAATTATGAAAATCATTTACCAGATAATCGCTTACTTCATTTGTGATTTTGGTTGGAGCTTTTACCCGCACCTGATATTGAGTTACAAATTCACCATCCCTGTACACAGTAGAAATACTGTCTGTTCCGAGCGCAAATATATTGATGCTCAGCAGTATAAACAGGTAAGTAAACACATTCCTTTTTTGGTATGGCATATTCAGAATCTACAAAAATGAGTGCAAATTTACTATTTATTTGGCTGACAAAAAAATACATCACAAGAATAGACTAAATGTACTTATTTTAAGAATAATGTATAGGGTGTTTTGGGTGGAATTTTATCGAAAGAACCTCCTTATCACCATTCCTGATTAAAGCAATTACCTTCTGTTTTGAATAACACTATTCGTTATCGACGAGTTAATAATAATCAGATTGGAAATATATTGCTGTAAAACAAATAGTTGTGTTTTCGGCATCCTGTTTGTACATATACAAGTGTAGAAACAAATAAAAACTCATCAGTATGTATAAAAATAAAAAGTTACAAATAAATTTTGTAAACGTTATTGCAGCAATTACATTATTAATGGCAACTGTATTATCATTTTCCTGATATTCGGTCGATTCAGTTATTAATCAGTTCAATAGCCGGACAACTTCTGTCGGAAAACAACATAAAGACTGGTAATTACACTTGCCTGACAAGAGCCGAATTGCTGTATATAAAATAATTTTTGAGGTAAATAAGATTGATTATTCTCAACGGAGTTACAAGACCAAAGTCTGTAACTCCGTTTTGTTTTGATGGCTAAAGTAGCCTTTTGCCAAGTGGTTATTGTGATGGTAAAGGTGAATTTAGGAATAGTGGAACATCTACATTATATTACATGTAGTAATTTCATTTTGTGTGTTTACGATACATTTATAAGTTGGAGTCAGTGTATGGGTAAGAATTTGAGATATGGTGGTTATGGCTACTGTGGTTAATCTATTTGTTCTGTAAAAGATGAATAGTTCAGGATTGTGACAATTATTTATCAATAAAATCAGGCAAAAACGTACGATTGTTGCCTGATTTGTATATCTTTGTCGTCCTGAATTTTTATACGCTTTTCAATCAATAATGTATGGTAAAAAATATTTTTCGTTATTCACTTATACTTTCACTCTGTCTGTTTTTGGTAAGTTGGGGTGGTACCGGGCATCGTATTATTAATAGCAAGTGTCCGGAGTCATTTCCTGCATCTATGAGTGCTTTTCGTGTATGGTCAGATTCACTTAGTCTTCACGCCTCGGATGCAGATAACCGCAAAAGTGCAGACAAGAACGAGAGTCCGAAGCATTTTTTGGATATTGAGAATTACTCGGAGTTCAGTACTACCGGCCGTATTGCTTCCACCTACGATTCTATTGTGAGCCGACATGGTGCAAACTATGTGGTTTCTAACGGAACGCTTCCATGGGCTACTATGAATATGTATGATACTTTGCGGGTAGATTTTGTGAAACGCCAGTGGCATAAGGCCATGTTGGATGCTTCTGATTTGGGACATTACGTTGCAGATGGGCATATGCCATTGCATATCAGTGCCAATTATGATGGTCAGCAAACAGGTAATAGTGGTATTCACTCACGTTACGAAACCAGCATGGTGGGTACATATCAGACTCAACTAAGCAATTATACGGGCGATTCAGTACACGCGATTAGCAACGTGACGAACTACGTGTTTAATTATATATACGCCAATCATCATTACGTAGATAGTGTGCTGGCTGCCGATACTTATGCCACAAACCTAGCCGGAAACAATGTTTCGACTGCTTATTATACTGCTTTGTGGAGTAAAACTACTTTTACACCAAAGTTGTTTCGCAATGCCTCTCACACACTTGCTGAACTGATTTATAATGCCTGGGTAGCAGCTGGAAAACCAGCATTTGGCATAGTAAATTCTGTACCTGACACATTTGAATCCAATACATCGGTTTACCCCAATCCTACGCAGGGAGCATTGAACATACGGGTGGATGATTTACTGCGTGTGGATGTGTACAACCTGGCTGGTAACAGAGTAGGGCAGTTCACAACCAATACTTCCGACCTGAGTAATCTTCCCAACGGAATCTATTTGCTGAACATTTACTGCAAAAGTGGTTGGATGAAAAAGGCGAAAGTGGTGCTGGAGAGATAAGAATCATAATATTAAAAAGTAAACAAAGAAACCGACTAAACTAATAAAAAGCTTAGTCGGTTTTATTTTATTCATGCACTTACTTATACAAAAAATAATCCCTATTTTTGCACTCCTAAAACAATAATCTTCATAATGTGTTTTTATGAAAAAACTAATAGTGATTACCATGACAAGTATGTTTATGGCTTGTGGTGCTGAAAAGTCGGCCACGCCTAAAATTGAGGATTTTAAATACACAGTTGATCGTTTTGCCGATATTGAAATTCTGCGTTACCGTGTTCCGGATTTTGAGAAACTGAGTCTGAAACAAAAGGAGCTGGTTTATTACCTTACCGAAGCAGCGCTGGAAGGACAAGATATATTTTACGACCAGAACAATAAATATAATCTGTGTGTTCGCCGCACGCTCGAAGCTATTTATCTGAATTATCAGGGCGACCGTAAATCAGCCGATTTTGAAAGCATGACCACCTACCTGAAACGGGTATGGATGGGAACCGGTATTCACCACCATTATTCCGAAGATAAGTTTATTCCGGAGTTCTCAGAAAAGTTTTTTGAAACAGCTATCCGTGGTCTAGACCCAAAATACCTGACAGCAGTTTTATTGCCAAACGAAAAGGTAGAAGATCTGATTAACAAGTTAGAACCTGTTATTTTCGACCCAATAGTTTATCCAAAAAGAACCAATCAGGCAGCAGGAGTGGATTTAATCAAAACATCGGCTAACAATTATTATGGTGACGGAGTGACACAGGCTGAAGTGGAAGCGTTTTATAGTAAGATGAAAGACCCAAATGACTCAACCCCTGTATCCTACGGCCTGAACAGTAAACTGGTAAAGATAAACGGTGTGCTGGTGGAGAAAACCTACAAAGTAGGAGGGTTATACAGTGAAGCTATTCTGAAAATTGTGGGTTGGCTGGAAAAAGCAGCTAGTGTGACCGAAAATGATAAACAGAAGGAAGTAATTAATTCACTGGTTAGGTTTTATGTTAGTGGTAATCTGAAAACTTACGATGAGTATTCCATTAAATGGGTGAAAGATGTAGCTTCGCTGGTTGATTTTGTAAATGGCTTTACAGAGTCATACGGCGATCCGCTGGGCATGAAAGCCAGTTGGGAATCGATGGTGAATTTCAAGAATATTGAAGCCACCAAACGTACCGAGATAATAAGTGCCAATGCACAATGGTTCGAAGACCATTCGCCTATTGATCCGAAATTCCGCAAGGAAAAGGTAAGAGGTGTTTCGGCCAAAGTAATTACAGCGGCTATTCTGGCGGGTGATTGTTATCCTGCCACACCAATAGGTATCAACCTGCCCAATTCAAACTGGATACGTCATGAGTATGGTTCTAAATCGGTTACAATTGAGAATATTACTGAAGCTTATGATCAGGCTTCGTTAGGAAATGGTTTTGCTGAAGAATTTATGTGGAGCGATGTGGAACGTAAGCGTGCCAAAGACTTTGCTTCGCTGACTAATAACCTGCATACCGACCTGCATGAATGCCTTGGACATGGTTCAGGTAAATTATTGCCGGGTGTTGACCCTGATGCTCTGAAAGCGTACGGCTCAACCATTGAAGAAGCCCGTGCCGACTTGTTTGGCTTGTATTACATGGGCGATCCGAAGATAGTGGAGCTTGGTTTATTGCCCGATAAAGAAGCTTACAAGGCTGAATATTATGGCTATATAATGAATGGTTTAATGACTCAACTCACACGCATTCAGCCCGGTAAAAATATTGAGGAAGCACACATGCGTAATCGTCAGTTGATAGCATCGTGGGTATTTGAAAAAGGAAAAGCTGCCAACGTAATTGAAATCAAACAACGCGATAAAGAGACTTTTGTAGTGGTGAATGATTACGAAAAGCTCCGTATTTTATTCGGAAAGTTGCTTGCTGAGATACAACATATAAAATCAACCGGAGATTTTGAAGGTGGCAAGAAGCTGGTAGAAGCTTATGGAGTACAGGTTAATCATACCCTTCACGCTGAAGTACTTGACAGATATAAAAAGCTGAATCTCGCTCCTTATCGTGGTTTCGTAAACCCGGTATATACACTTGTAAAGGATGGTTCAGGCAAGATTACGGATGTGAAAGTATCTTACGACGAGAATTATATCAATCAGCATTTACGGTATGCAAAGGATTATTCTAATTTGCCTACATTCCCGTAAAATATCGCATAGAGCACAAAAAAAATACCGCAGAGTTTGAATATCAATTCATACTTTGCGGTATTTCTTTGTGATTAACTCAGCATTCTCAATGATAGATTCATATTAAAAAGGAACATCAGCATTATTCCCACTGCCACCAAATGGGTTGGGTGGAGTTTTCAGGTCACCGGTACCATAAAAACTGGCTTCTCCATCATTCATTTTAGAAGAAATAACCTTATAACCACCACCTGCAAACGGATTATCATCTTTATCAAAATCGTCTTTGTTGAGGAACTTGGCGTAAGTGTTTTTGAATTTTAATTGTACATCGCCGGTAGCACCGTTACGGTGTTTAGCCACAATAATTTCGGCAATTCCAATCAATGAATTACCCTGTGCATCTTCGGTAAGATGATAGTATTCAGGGCGATGAATAAAGCATACCATATCGGCATCCTGCTCAATTGCACCCGATTCACGTAAGTCGGAAAGCTGCGGACGTTTACCTTCGAGTCCTGAGCGACCTTCCACACCACGGTTCAACTGCGACAGTGCTATAATCGGAATATCAAGTTCTTTGGCCAGCCCTTTCAGCGAACGGGAAATGATACTTACTTCCTGCTCACGGCTTCCAAAACTCATTCCACTGGCGTTCATAAGCTGCAGGTAGTCAATAATCAGGCATTGTACTTTATGCTCTTTTACCAGTCGGCGAGCTTTACTTCGCAATTCAAAAATGGACAAACTCGGGGTATCGTCAATGTAAATCGGAGCGTCAATCAGTTCTTTAATGTCCTTATCAAGTTTATTCCATTCTTCTTTGTCAAGCTGTCCGTTCTTAATCTTTTCACCTTCCAGCTCGCAGACATTCATTATCAAACGATTTACCAACTGCACGTTCGACATTTCGAGCGAGAAGATAGCAACAGGTTGATTATAGTCCACACCCATATTCTTTGCCATTGAAAGCACAAAAGCAGTTTTTCCCATAGCAGGACGTGCTGCAATAATGATTAAGTCGGAGCGTTGCCAGCCGGAAGTGATTTTATCCAACGCATGAAAACCTGTTGGTACACCGCTCGCGCCCTGTTTTTCGGCTGCCAGCTGCATACGGTGAATTGCTTCTTCAATTACCGGGTTAATCTGCGTTACGTCTTTCTTTAAGTTGCGTTGCGACACTTCAAAGAGCATTCCTTCAGCTTCCTGCATTAAATCGTCCACATCCGATTTGTCGTCAAATGCCTTTGTTTGTATTTCGCTCGAAATGCGTATCAGTTCACGAGCCAGAAACTTCTGAACAATAATCCGCGCATGGTATTCCAGGTGAGCTGCTGACGAAACTTTGGCTGTCAGCAATGTGATATAATACGGACCGCCAACATCATCAATCGTTCCGCTTTTCCGCAACTGCTCTGTTACCGTATGCATATCAACCGGTTCCTGATGCATGGCCAAAGTCATAATGGCTTCAAAAATTTTTTGATGAGCCACTTTATAGAAACATTCGGGTTTCAGTATTTCCGAAATCAATGAATATGCATCTTTCTCAATCATAATAGCACCCAACACAGCTTCTTCCAGTTCGGGAGCCTGTGGTGGTAACTTGCCATATTCATTGGCAGGAATAGGGGTAGGAGTAGTCGGTTTCTTGGAATAATTGCGTTTTTCGGCCATTTTAAAACTAATTCATAATTAAAAATTCATAATTCATAATTGCGGGTTTCAAAAGTAGTAAATAGTTCGGAAATGCGAAAATAAACATATCAACAATTGTTCATAACTTTTGTGATTCTTAATTCAGGAAAATTTATTACTTTTGAATCTGGTTTCAAACTATCAACTATAAACTAAAGATGATTCTTTTCCCTAATGCCAAAATAAATCTGGGCCTGAATGTTGTTGAAAAACGCCCTGATGGTTACCATAATATCGAAACTGTTTTCTATCCAATCGGGCTGAGCGATGTGCTGGAAGTAGAACCTTCCGAAACCTGTACCGATTATAGTTTTTCTTCGTCGGGTATAGCCATCGATGGCGACCCGGAAGATAATTTAATTGTGAAAGCCTACCATTTATTGCGTTCAGGTTATCAGTTTTCGGCTGTGGATATATCGTTGGTAAAACAGATACCTTTTGGAGCGGGTTTGGGTGGAGGTTCGGCTGATGCGGCTTTTATGCTAAAGGCTATTAACCAGATGTTTGAGCTGAAAATAACTCCTTCACGATTGGAGAAAATTGCAGCAAAACTGGGCGCTGACTGTCCGGTATTTATACGTAACAGACCTGTATTCGCAACAGGAATTGGTAATGTGTTCACTGCCATTGATTTATCGCTGAAAGGTTATTTTCTATTACTTGTAAAACCCGATATTCATGTGGCTACACCCGAAGCTTACTCGCTGGTAGTACCCGAAAAACCTGAAACTTCGCTATTGGAAATGATTAAAAAGCCAGTTTCCGAATGGAAAAACACCATTAAAAACGACTTTGAAAAATCTGTTTTTGCACGTTATCCAGCCATCGAAAAAATAAAAAATGATTTATACGAAATGGGTGCAATTTATGCTTCAATGTCAGGTTCGGGCTCGTCGGTTTTCGGAATTTTCGAAACAGACCCCGAAAGGAATGATTTGTTTAAGGGATGTTTTGTGAGTGGGGGAATGTTGGAATAGTATATAGCTTTTTACGTTTCAAATGATTGTAATGTAAGGTGTTACAATCATTTTTTTATAGATTGAATCAGAAAATTCAAATACCATTTTTTTTTCAGAAAAACGCTTGCCAAATTCAAGAAAAAGTAGTACTTTAGTGCGATTTTTTAGATAGTAATAAAATTAAAAAGTAGATGATTGATCAAGACAGAATTATTAAGGTAAACATTGACGAAGAAATGAAGTCTTCGTACATCGATTATTCCATGTCGGTGATTGTTTCGCGTGCGTTGCCCGATGTGCGTGACGGATTCAAGCCGGTTCACCGCCGTGTGTTATTTGGAATGAACGAATTAGGTAACAATTCCGATAAGCCCTATAAAAAATCTG
>CAZTDH010000044.1:0-15207 GCA_964612615.1 uncultured Paludibacter sp.
ATCAAACCGGTTTACCTGAAAGGACTTAAATTCCACTATGTGAATGAGATTATGGAAGTGATTGATTTTGCGTTGTTGAAGTAAGGGAAAGTTTACAGTTCATAAAGTTAGAAAGTTTATAAAGACTGACTAAACATGAAACTCGTTTTTGTTGTATAAAATCACTTATACCGAATTTCCCCCTCCTCGTGAGGGGGCTAGGGGGAGGTCGGTAATTAAAAAGAAAATATATTTAAATGAAGAAAATTAATTTATTGTTGCCCTTTGCGGCATTGGTGTTGACACTTAATTCGTGTAAAACACTTCAGATTGAAAAACCCAAAGAATCGTATTTACCGTCAAATCTTGCTCCGGCTATGTCGGAACTGCCTTTGCAGGTGGAACTTGACGTAAAAAAACTGGAGACATCGATTAATAAAAAGATGAACGGACTGATTTTCGACGGTTCTAATCTGGCTAACAAAGATGTGACTGTAAAAGTGTGGAAAGCTCAGAATTTTACTTTCTCCATCAGTAATAATGTGATCGAATACCGTGTTCCGCTTAAAGTCTGGACGCGCTTTGCATGGAAAGTGGAGAAATTTGGTTATACCATTGGCGATCAGTACGAAGCAAACGGAAGTATTGCGCTG
The DNA here is from genome assembly GCA_964612615.1 of uncultured Paludibacter sp. Classification (GTDB taxonomy): domain Bacteria; phylum Bacteroidota; class Bacteroidia; order Bacteroidales; family Paludibacteraceae; genus Paludibacter. Next base: position 633 of record CAZTDH010000044.1, read on the forward strand.
ACCTACAAAACCACTATCAGCATCGATAAAAACTGGAAACTGGTTTCAAAAACTTCCGCTTCGGGTTACGAATGGATTGAGACTCCTAAACTGAATGTTGTGGGGGTAACTGTTCCGGTTACACCGATAGCCAGTCTGGCCTTGTCGCAGTGCGATAAGTTAATTTCCGCTCAGATTGACAAATCCCTGACCGAAATGGTTGACCTGAAAAAATACATTTCGATGGCATGGAATGAGGCGCAAAAACCACGTCAGGTAAGTGCCGACAACAATTTATGGATTCGCATAACACCAAAGGATTTATTTGTTTCTCCATTCACTACTGTAGCCAGTAAATTGAATCTATCGGTGGCGCTTAATGCTCAGATTGAATCGTTTATGGGAACCAAACCGGATGCAAACCCATTGGTTGAATTACCTCCATACAAGACCGTTGTAAAACCGGCTCAGCAATTTAATCTGAATATTGGTGCGGATGTTACCTTTGACAAAATTGCCGAAATGGCAAAAGCTCAGCTTTTGGGAAAAACCTTTGAACAGTCCGGTAAGAAAATAACCATTACCGATTTATCGCTTTACGGAAGTGGTGGAAAAGCTGTTTTTATAGCAGATGTAACCGGTTCATTGAAGGGTAGAATTTATTTTACCGGCAAAATGGCTTATAACGCCGAAAAGGTAGCTGTGGAAATTACAGAACCTGAATTTGATGTGAAAACTTCGGATGCGTTGGTCAAATCAGCCGGTTGGTTGTTGCACGGAATGATTCTGAAACAATTGTCACCCTATCTGACTTATCCGGTGAAAAGCAACCTCGATGCTGTAAAATTACAGGTAAATCAAATGCTTGCTAATTACACCGTTATGGATGGAGTGGTTCTTCAGGGAAAATTAAATTCGCTGAATGTTACCGATTTAAGTCTCGTTCCCGGTGCTGTTCGTATACAGGCTAATGTAAAAGGAAATATTGCACTGAAGGTGCAGGAAATGAAATTCTAAGAAAAACCAACTAATCAGAAACCTCACAAGCTTTGTATTGTGAGGTTTTTGGTTTTTTAGGTCAATAATTTCACAAAATAATGAACTTTCAGTCTTTAGAATCATTATAAATAAGTATCTTTGCAACGAAATTCAAAACATATAATTTTAAGTGAAATTATCGGAACTTCAAACAGGTGAAAAGGCGTCCATTGTAAAAGTAATGGGTCACGGTGGTTTTCGCAAACGCATTGTCGAAATGGGGTTTGTGAAAGGAAAAGTAGTGAAAGCTATTCTGAACGCACCGCTCAACGACCCGATTAAGTACAGTGTGATGGGCTATGAAGTTTCATTACGCCGGAGCGAAGCCTCGTTGATTGAAGTGATAAGTGAGGAAGAAGCACGTAGTTTAAAAGCTGCAACAATCGACCAGACTGCATTTGTTGACGAAGAAGAAGTTCGCCGCATGGCATTGAATCAACGTAAACATATATGTGTGGCATTGGTTGGAAATCCGAATTGTGGTAAAACAACACTTTTTAATTTCGCAGCCGGTGGTCATGAGCATGTGGGGAATTACAGTGGTGTAACGGTTGAATCGAAAGAAGGCGAATTTGAGTTTAATGGTTACACATTTACACTGGTAGATTTGCCCGGAACGTATTCATTGTCAGCCTATTCGCCCGAAGAGAAATACGTTCGGCAGTATATCTCCGAAAAAATGCCCGACATTATTGTCAATGTGGTGGATAGTACCAACCTGGAACGAAATCTCTATCTTACCACCCAGCTGATTGACATGAATGTGCGCACCATTGTGGCGCTCAATATGTACGACGAATTTGAACTGAGCGGTGATAAACTGGATTATAAAAGCCTCGGTAAATTGCTTGGAATTCCTTTTGTGCCTACGGTTGCCAAAAAACGAATAGGCATAGATGAATTATTTCGTATTGCTATAAAATTATACGAGGGCAGCGAAGTGATTGATGCTGAAGGTGTTCTTATTCCTGCTATCAAAGAAGATAGTCTGATTGATGAATTTCACCACCTGATTGAGATGCACCATCAGCACGAGAAAAAGCATACTATTTCGGATTTTGTGGGGGTGCATAAAGTGCATGAAACGGCTCACCATATTCATATTAATCACGGTCCGGAAATTGAAAAAAGCATTCAAATTCTGAAAGTTCCGATTGCCCGAAATTCATCGTTGCGCGATTTGTATTCTACCCGTTTTCTGGCCATCAAACTACTTGAAAAAGATAAAGAAGTTGAAAGTGTAATCCGGGAATTGCCTAATTTTGAAGAAATTATTGCATTTCGGGATAAAGAAGTGAAACGCCTTCGGACAGAACTGAAAGAAGACCCCGAATCGGCCATTACCGATGCAAAATACGGATTTATTGCCGGTGCATTGAAAGAAACGCTTATTGATGGTAAGAAAAAGCATAAAAACAAACGAACTTCCCGAATCGATGCTATTGTTACCCATAAATACTGGGGCTATCCGATATTTCTATTATTTATTTTCACCATGTTTCAGTCTACTTTTACCTTGGGACAATATCCGAAAGACTGGATTGGAGCAGGAGTAAACTGGCTTGGGAATGTGATTCAGAACAACATGGCTGATGGTTCGTTACGCGATTTGATGGTTCATGGAATTATTGGTGGCGTCGGGGGTGTAATTGTTTTTTTGCCGAATATCCTGATTCTCTATTTCTTTATATCGCTGATGGAGGATTCGGGTTATATGGCTCGTGCAGCATTTATAATGGATAAAATAATGCACAAAATGGGACTTCACGGCAAATCATTTATTCCACTTATAATGGGATTTGGCTGCAATGTGCCGGCTATTTTAGCTACCCGTACCATTGAGAACAGAAACAGTCGTATGATTACCATTCTGATTAATCCATTGATGTCATGCAGCGCGCGATTGCCGGTTTATTTATTGTTGGCCGGAGCGTTCTTTCCAAGCCATGCCGGACTGATTCTGTTTGGAATTTACATGACCGGAATAGCACTGGCAGTAATTATTGCCCGACTACTGAAACGGTTTATGTTTAATAAGGACGAAACGCCTTTTGTAATGGAATTGCCGCCTTACCGTGTGCCCACTATGAAATCGATGGTGACCCACACCTGGGAAAAAGGGGAACAGTACCTGAAAAAAATGGGAACGATTATTCTGCTAGGTTCAATTATTGTCTGGTTTTTAGGCTATTATCCGCAACCTGAACATGTTGGGAAATTGACATCACAACAACAAATGGCTCAGCAGGAAAATTCGTATATCGGAAAGATTGGCCATTTTATTGAACCTGCCATTGCGCCGCTTGGATTCGACTGGAAAATTGGCGTTTCGCTTCTTTCGGGCGTGGCAGCAAAAGAAATTGTGGTAAGCACGTTGAGTGTTTTATATACTGGCGAGAGCGATGCAAAGCTAAGTTCATTGTCTCAACGTCTTCAAACGCAGCTAAAACCTGACGGAACGCCATCGTTTACACCAATTGTAGCCTTGGGAATGATGCTCTTTGTGCTGATTTATTTTCCTTGTCTGGCTACATTTGTAGCTATTAAGAACGAAACAAACAGCTGGGGTTGGGCGTTATTTGCTACAGGATACAGTTTGGTGCTGGCCTGGTTGATGGCTTTTGGAGTATTTCAACTTTTTAGATGAAAATTATGCAAGATATAATAGTATTAATAATTGGATTGGCGGTTTTGAGTTATGTTGGCTGGAGAACCTTCAAAACCCTGACACGTAAACCAAGTCCTGCCGATAAATGTGGCGGATGTTCAGGTTGTGCGCTAAAAGTGAATGTGGAGTGTAAAACGAGCTAATAAGTAGACTTTTATTTCCGCGTATATTTCCGCTTTCGTATAATCTGATAGCCAACTCCAAAAATCAACAACAAAGCTATCGGAAGCAACACATTCATCAGTTGCCATGTCAAACGATTTTCTGAAATCAACTGTTTATTAAGTAATCGTAGTTTCATTTCCCTGTTTCGTAATTGCATCCAACCATCATCGTCTGCCAGATACAATACAGCATTTTGAATAAAGTCTTTATTTCCAAATTGCTGATTCATGTATCGGTCGAAACCAAGCGGAATGGTAGCACTATCTTTCAGCGCAATTTCATTACGGATGATATTACCATTAGCCACCACAATTTGTCGGGTTTTGAAACTTTGTTTGCGTACTGCTAACACGTTTGATAAGCCTTTCGGAATCATTCGATTGGCAAAAACTGACTCGAAAATCCCTTCCATTGCCACAGAAACCGGCACATAACCCACATTGAAATAGGTTTTGTCGGTTGGTTTCAGTTTCTGACTAATATCAATAGTCGTTGGCGTTCCCAGAATGTGTGTGTTATCTGAAGTTGCGAGCAGAAGTTGATATTTTGCTTGTTTGTTGTCATCAACAATATCAATTCCCGAGCAAAATTCCGAACGAACTTCGGTGATATTTCTGGTAACCGGATGTTCAGGCGAAGCAAGCAGTAAAGGAGCAAAATACCAAGGCGAAGGTTCAAACTGAGGAGTTGTTCCCGAAGGAGCTATATTAACCGGAACTGAAGAGCATTGAACGTCCTGTAGTAAGACAGGATTGATGCGCACTCCGTAGCGGAAAAGCTGATCGCTCAGATTTACATCCAGTTCCATGGCCGGCGAAAGACCTGATACTGACAAATTTTCTTTCGAAACCCGCACACCATCGAGCAACCACAACACCCTGCCACCACGCATAATGTACTGGTCGATAATGAATTTGTCCGATTCGCTGAATGGTTTGGTTGGTTTGGCAATGATAATCACGTTGTAGTTATCCAACACAGCAGCATTTGTTCCCAACACACCGCGGTCGATCTGAAAATAGCGACTCAACGATTTGCTTATATCATAGGTTTCAGGTTCTGAAAGTTCGCCATGACCTTCCATGAATGCGATTTTGGAAATTTGTGTATTTACTACCCTACGAATGCCATCGGTAATTTCAAATTCAAGGTTTTCGATGGAGATATTGAGATTTTCCTCTCCTGAATTTCCCCGAATGTTTTTGAGCAGGCACACCGGAACTTTTTTACCCTTGTAACTTATTTCTATCCATGGAAAAATGATTTTCTGAATAGCTTTTCCTTCTTTATCGTGCTCATAAACAGCAGTTGCAGTAAATCCGGCAGCTTCCAGTTCGGCGTATTTCCTTTCGCGCTGTTCCTGCGATTCGGCTATTGACGGGTTTTGGTAGCTTATCCCGATACTTTTTTCGGTGTAAACCGATAATTCATCCAATAACTCGCCGGTAGATTTTTTCAACCGTTGAAATCCGGGATTCAAGTCACCATCCAGATAAACAATCACTTTCAGGTCGGCATCAAGTTTTTCCATCAGGTTTTTAGTTTGATTAGAAATACTGTAGTGCTTGTCTGAAGTAAGGTCGATGCGGAAGTGATAAAATAAGGAAATGCTGACAATTACAAGAACTGCAATTAATAAAATAATATGTCGGGTATTTCTGATTGGCATGAGTAAGAAAATGGTTTTATTAGGACTTAATTGGGGATGTTAGATGCTCTGATTTTAAAATAATTAATTGTAGAGTCCAACAATCGATAAAAACTGCAATTACCCCATGAAGCGGGTTTATCTAAAATTTGTGTGTCTTCTTTGGTATCATTATTCACATAGTTTTTTATCATATTCTGCCATTTCGTAATCCGCAAAATACTTTTATCAATATAGAATAAATCGTTATTGCTGTTACACAAATCCTTTATGTATGAAACGTATAATGCCTGATATTCAGGAATTGTGATGATTTTTTTGACTAAAGGATTGTTTGTATTATCACCCCAGTTGAGCAAGTCCTGTTTGCCAGAATCGGTCACAATGGCAGATGTTCCAAGGGTGTTGTCGTAGTCGTACGGGATAAAATAGAATTTACCGGCCGAGTCAAAGTAAAAATAATAGTTGTTTTTATTGCACCAGTAGTCGTCCCACATACCACACATCACATTTACAGCGTAGGTTTTCAGGAACAGCGGAATGTCGATTTTGGAACTAACCCAGGTTTTAAAATCATCGCCGGTTTTAGAATTAAATGTTGTAATAAAATTTGCAAGTTGGATTTTTGCAGCAGTCAGTGCAGAATTATTTGTTTTCAGGTCGTAAACAGGAGTATAAGTTGAGGTTAATGTTATATTCTCAATTCCCATTCTGGTTGTATCAGCATTTTTTAAATCGGCACCCCAACTTGATTTCCACAGATTCCCTTCAGCATCGGCAAATTTGCCCGGACGGTTTTGTAAAAATTGTTTATCAACAGCTTCTACCATTTGATATACTCCATAATAAGTCGTAGTTGGATCTTCTGTGATTTTTATAGATAACCTACAGTAGCTTGATTGTGGTGCAGTCCATACTCCGAATTTTTCAAAAAGATCATAACAATACACTTCCCGAACGTAAGTAGCGTCGTCTTTAAACCATTTTAAATTCAGTTTTTCAAACCCCGACATGGTTTGATTCTTGACATACTTTTTGAAATTCAGCGCAAAGCTGGCATGATGCCACGGGGTATTTATTGCCGTGTGTACCTGTCCTGTACTGCCTTCTGGTCTTCTGCGGCTGGTATTACCGCGAATTCTGATTCCGCTGCCCGGAGCTGAAATTGTTTTGCCATCTTTAACGAAAGTATAATTGGATTTGATATATTCCTGATTGTCCGGGTTCTGATCGAAATAGGAAAGCAGGTTGTTCCATTCGGCAGTAGTCACTTCGAGCGTAATTTCAGGTAAGGATTTTATATCAAAAATATACGAATATGGATTTACCGGAGTTGGTTTTATGAAAGTAATACTGTCAATGCCGGTTGTTTCATTTTTATAAACTACTGAACCGGCTTTATTGACCGATACAGAAGTGACATCGGCTGCCGGCTGAGCAAAGGTAATACTGTCGATGCTGATAACATCGCTTTTGTATAATATTGATCCGGCTTTGTGGACATACAAACTGTCTTGTGCCACGGTCAGATTAATGCATAAGAATGTAAAAAAGAGAATATTAATCCATTTCATTTTTTCAGGTGCGGTAATTTGTTTTCTGATAATAATTCAGAGATTTACTTTCATATTGCCGATACAACAATAGAAAGAATTTATTGATTACACGATGCAAAGATAATCATTTTCACGTTTTTGAAGTTATAATTACTCAGCTAAAAAGTAAGGGGTTTAAAAAGAAAAAATATACTGGTTTTAAGACTGACTTTACAGAAATACTACAGTTTAAAAGCACAAAGTTTAGGTAATCTATTTTTGTTGCTTAAAAAAACTTATTTCTATTTGCCGTACTATTTGCTAGTTGAATGCGTGGATTAATTTTATTATCTTTGCCAATCAGTAAAAAAATCTCTTGTTTCAGGCAAATATTGTGACATTCAGACATATACGCTAGAATAGTTGAAACAAGCAGGTTATAGCGTTTTTCAAGTAACAGATTCAAAAATAATTTCTAAAATGGGCAAAATAATTTCGTTGGCTAACCAGAAAGGTGGGGTTGGAAAAACCACAACAGCTATTAATTTAGCTGCGTCGTTGGCATCGTTAGGCAAAAAAGTGTTGTTGATAGATGCTGATCCACAGGCAAATGCGTCATCGGGTCTGGGTATAGATATTCGTTCGCTAGAATTCACTATTTATGAATGTTTGATTGACGATGTTCCGCCGATTAAAGCTATTCATCCTACTGAAGTTGAGAATTTATTCGTTTTACCATCCCATATTGATTTGGTTGGTGCTGAAATTGAAATGCTGAACATGGATGACCGTGAAAAAGTGATGAAAAATATTCTGACTCCATTAAAACCGCTTTACGACTATTTGCTGATTGACTGTTCACCTTCATTAGGACTAATAACCGTAAATGCGCTGACAGCCTCTGATTCGGTGATTATTCCGGTTCAGTGTGAGTATTTTGCTCTCGAAGGAATCAGCAAATTGCTGAATACCATAAAAATAATAAAAAGCAAACTCAATCAGGCATTAGAAATTGAAGGTTTCCTGCTGACCATGTACGATAATCGTCTGCGTTTGGCCAATCAGGTGTATGCCGAAGTAAAGAAACATTTTCAGGGCATGGTATTTGAAGCGGTCATTACCCGAAATGTGCGTTTGAGTGAAGCGCCAAGTCACGGAAAGCCGGTTTTATTGTACGATGCTGATTCAAAAGGGTCATCGAATTACATGGATTTGGCAAAAGAACTGATTGAGAAACACAAATAAGTCAATTAACTAATTGGTTGATTTGATTATTGAAAATTTGAATTTATGGCAAAACATATAACAGGATTAGGAAAAGGATTAGGTGCTTTGATTGATACAGAGCATATCAGTACGGGTGGTTCGTCGTCAATAAATGAGGTGGAACTGGATTTGATTTTTGCAAATCCAAATCAGCCGCGCACCCATTTTGATGAAGATGCCTTGACTGAACTGGCAACTTCCATTCGCGAACTGGGCGTTATCTCTCCTATCACCTTGCGCAAAAATGATGATAGGACGTATCTGATTATTGCGGGCGAACGACGATTCAGAGCTTCGAAGCTGGTTGGTTTAAAATCTATTCCGGCTTACGTGAAAACGGCTGCCGATGAGCAGGTTATGGAAATGGCGCTGATTGAAAACATTCAACGTGAAGACCTGAATGCCATTGAAATAGCCCTGACATTTTACCGCCTGATGGAAGAATACAAACTGACTCAGGAACGTTTGAGTGACAGGGTTGGGAAGAAACGTGCTACCATTGCCAACTACCTGCGTTTGTTGCGACTTCCGGCTGAAATTCAGATGGGAATCAAGGATAAAAAAATTGATATGGGTCATGCACGTGCCATTTTAGGATTGACAGATCCAGCTGCTCAGCTACATTTGTATGAGTTGATTGTGAAAAATGATTTTTCAGTTCGCAAAGTAGAAGAATTAGTTCGATTGTATTTAGAATCAGGCAGTTTCGATAGTAAGGCTAAACCTCAAACCATAAATCCGGTTCAGAAATTACCCGAACTTGAAGATTTGCAACAACAGTTGAGTCAGGTTTTCGGCACCAATGTTCAGTTTACATGCAATACCGACGGCAAAGGAAAAATATCTATTCCTTTTGCAAATGACGAAGAGCTTGCCAGAATTATGGAATTATTTGATAAAATCTAAAAATAGTTGAGTGTTCAATACCCGCAAAATATTTTTTCTTTTATTGCTCCTGATTTCATTTGGCATTCAGGCTCAGGTAGATACTACCAAACATACATTGCGTAAAGATACAGTATCCAGACTTTATGATAAAAAAATATTGCCTGCGAAAATTCTCAGGACAAACGATTCAATAAAGCTCAGTGCTTTTAAACCCGATCCGACGAGAGTAGTTTGGATGGCTGCTATTATTCCGGGTTATGGTCAGATTATAAACCGTAAATACTGGAAATTGCCGATAGTGTATGGTGGATTTTTAGGTTGTGCTTATGCTGTTTCGTGGAATTCAAACATGTATCAAACGTATCTGACAGCTTACCGGGATATTTTATCCGGAGATCCGGCAAATACAAGTTATTTGCAGCTTATTCCAACAGGAAGAACAATGGATTCATTTGGCGGAACTTCGGCATTTACTGCCATTTTGAAATCTAAACAGGAAAATTATCGCCGTTATCGCGATTTAAGCATCATCGCTACAGTAGCTTATTATGCCCTGACTATAGTGGATGCGTTTGTTGACGCTCAATTATACGACTTTGATATAAGTCCTGATTTGTCGCTGCGGGTGCAACCAACCTTATTGAAAACTGATTTCGGCGCACCGAATACCCTGGGTATGCAATGCAGTATCAGTTTAAGGTAGATGACAAAAATTATACGAAAAAATTGCAAATGAAGTTTAAAACCGTTATTGCAAGCAGTATATTGTTGATTTCCAGTATTCTGTTTTCATTTTCTCAATCACGGAAAATGGATAGTGGTGTTGCGAAAACTAATACCAACATTTCTGATTCCACCATTAGCGTTCCTGCCGAATTTGACAACACACTCGACTACATGTTGCAATCGTGGGCAGTCCGACGGGCAACTCCCTCCAATTGCCGTTCGAACAGCGATGCATTGACCGTTTCCGATTCTATTTACAAACTCCGTTTATCGAAAATGCCTTGTCTGATGGAGATGCCCTACAACCAGACAGTTCGGGGATTTATTGATTTGTATACCGTAAAGAAACGCCGTCAGGTGGAGTATATGATGGGTATGAGCAATTATTATTTCCCGCTTTTCGAGCAGGTTTTGGGGGCTAATAATCTGCCGTTGGAACTGAAATATTTGTCCATTATTGAATCGGCACTAAATACTACCATTGTTTCGCGGATGGGAGCTGCCGGTCTTTGGCAGTTGATGATTGGAACGGGAAGAATGTACGGTCTGGAAATCAATAGTCTGGTGGATGAACGTTTATCGCCGGTAAAAGCCACCAATGCAGCCGCCCACTTTCTGAAAGATTTATACTCTATTTATGGTGACTGGAATCTGGTTATTGCCTCCTACAATTGCGGTCCCGGAAATATAAGCAAAGCCATGCGCCGCTCCGGTGGTAAGCATGATTACTGGACTATCTATTCATATCTGCCAAAAGAAACTCAGGGCTATGTTCCGGTTTTTATTGCTGCTAATTATGCCATGCATTATGCTGCCGAACATAATTTGTGTGCTGCTACGGTGAATATGCCAGTTCTTACCGATACAGTTATGGTGCATAAACGTATTCATTTGGAACAAATTGCATCGGTGTTGAATCTGCCGATTGAAGAAATAAGACTTTTAAATGCTCAATACCGAAAAGACATTATTCCGGGTGATATAAAACCATACTCATTGTGTCTGCCATTGAATTATGCCAATTCTTTTATTCAGAAACTAGATGAAATCGCGGCTTATCGGGCTGATGAGCTGGTCAATAACCGCCGGAGTGAAATTGAGATTCAACAGCCTGCCGAAGGAACTTTTCCGGGTGGTTCGGGCAAAGTGATTCATTACAAAGTGAAATCAGGCCAAACCCTGAGTTCAATAGCTGCCAAATACGGCATTCCGGTAAAAAAACTCAAATCATGGAATAATTTAAAGAGTTCCAAGGTTCGTAAAGGACAGATTTTGAAAATTATCAAATAGACAAATCAGTTGATAGTTTATAGTCAATAGTTTATAGTTGGAAAACAACAAATAACCCGATAACAATGGAAAAACTTTTCTACTCCATTTCCGAAGTGGCTGACATGTTCGATGTGAATATGTCGAACCTGCGTTTTTGGGAAAAGGAATTTAAGCAACTAAAACCTCGCCGTAACGAAAAAGGTACTCGCTTTTATACTCCCGAAGACATTCAGATTATCAAACAGATTATCTACCTGGTTAACGAACAGAAACTGACTTTGCCCGGTGCCAAACTTCGATTAGGACAAAAAAAAGACCTTATAGCCAAACAACAGGAAGTGGTGGAACGTCTGAAAAAAATTAAAGCCGAGCTTCAGGGAATTTCCCGGGCATTATCGGCAGATTAATTAGCAATTACCAATTATAAATTACAAATTATCAATTCAAAAATGAAAAAACAACTAAACTCACTCCTGATAGTTCTGCTGTTAGGAATATTTTCTCAATCCGTTTTCTCACAGAAAACTCCTAAGAATGTCATTTTCCTTATTGGTGATGGTATGGGACTTGCCCAGATTTATTCGGGAATGATGGCTAACCGAAATCATTTAGAACTGGAACGTTGTACTTACAGCGGATTCTCCAAAACCTATTCAGCTGATAACTTCACCACCGATTCGGGTGCGGGAGGAACAGCATTGGCATGCGGTGTGAAGACCAAAAATCACATGATTGGTATGAATCCCGATTCGGTAGCCGTGCAGTCTATTCTGGAAGAAGCTTCGAAGAATAAACTGGCAACCGGAATTGTCGTTGCATGCGCATTGACTCATGCCACACCGGCTTCGTACATTGCCCATCAGGTAAACCGCGAAATGAATGAAGAAATTGCAACCGATTATCTGAAAACAGACATCGATGTGTTTATTGGTGGTGGTCGTAAGTATTTCGAAGACAGAACCGATAACCGCAATCTGACCAAAGAGCTGAAAGCTAAAAACTATCAGATTGTATATAAACTGGACGATGTAAAAGCCGTAAAATCGGGTAAGCTGGCCGGACTGCTATACGACGATCAAAATCCGGGAATGCCCGAACGCGGCACTATGTTGCCCGATGCTACTCAGGCTGCACTCACTATTTTGAGTAATAACAAAAAAGGATTTTTCCTAATGGTGGAAGGCTCACAGATTGACTGGGCCGGACACAGTAACAATTATCCGCAGCTTATTAAAGAAATGCTCGATTTTGATCAAACCATCGGAAAAGCACTCGATTTTGCCAAACAGGATGGCAATACACTGGTGATTATTACCGCCGACCACGAAACGGGCGGAATGACCATTACTGATGGTAAAGTGGGAACTGATAAACTGAAAGTGATGTTTAGCACCAAAAACCACAGTGGTGTTCCGGTTCCTGTTTTTGCTTACGGACCGGGTGCTGAAAACTTTACAGGTTTTATGGAAAACATAAGTTTCAAAGCAAAAATTGAAAAACTGTTGAAGCTGAAGAAATAATTTCTTGAATTTTCAAAACACTCTTTGAGCCAGTCTGTATAGATTGGCTTTTTTTATGAATAAAAAGTTTAAGGCGAATATTTTAATGTGAATATACAATTCGGCGTAGAGTAAAGATTGAAATTGAATGTGTTCGGAAAATTTCCGAATTTATGACTATTAAATATTTTTTGAATGTTGCAAAATATTCATAAGAAATCGTTTTTATTATGTAAATATTTATGTATTTTTGCATCTTGATTTTTTAAGTAAAAACATGTACTTTCGTACAGTATAACAAATTTATCAGATTTAGATTTAAGTAAAGTCAATTTACTGACACACAATAAAACTGAGGACTCAAAACTACAATTATTTTTATTGTAAGATACTTTATATTGAAAACGAATGATTATTAAAGAATAAAAATATCACTTATGAAACGAATCGTAGTTATTTCATTTTGCTTGTGTTTGCTTTTTGCCGGACAGGCACAGGTTTCAAAAACCATAAATATTGTAGCCGGAACTTTACAGGGATCATTCACATCTTCAGAGAACAAAACAATAACCAACCTAAAAGTAACGGGAACCTTAAATGCCTCCGATTTCTTTTTTGTTCGTGACAGTTTATCAGTTATTCAGATATTGGATTTGAGCGAAGCAAGAATTACAAGTCCGCTTGATACTATACCTGATCAGGCATTTTTCAAAAAGAGTACGTTAAGAAAGATTTCTTTTCCAGCCAATTTAGTCCGAATTGGATATGCAGCATTTTACTATTGTAGCGGATTGTTGTCGGTGGAAGTTCCTGCAACAGTTACTTCAATAGGAGCATCTGCATTTTCAGGTTGTGGTGTCAAATCAGTAATATTGCCACCAACTAAGATTTCTTATTACGGTCCTGCCTTTTATGGTTGCGATTCATTAGTTATTGCCACTACGCCATGCTCAAATGATGGAGGTGATATATTTTCAAGTTGCAATAACCTACGAACTATCATAGTGCCTGAAGGGGTTACAACAATTAGGGATGGCGCTTTTTACCAGTTAACGAGCATGACTACTATTAAACTCCCAACAACCATAACTTCTATTGGAACACATGCCTTTTATAACTGTATCAATCTTGATTCAATAACGATTCCCGAAGGTGTAACTTCTATTGGTCAGGGTGCATTTTGGCAAAATATGAAATTGAAATCAGTAAAGATACCCAATTCGTTGACCACTATTGAAGACGCAGCGTTTTCAAGTTGTAGTTTATTGACTTCACTCGTTTTTCCAAAAGGACTTACAACTATTAAAAGAGATGTATTTGGTGGATGCAGTGGACTGACTACTATAACAATACCTTACGGGAATGACATTTCATACGGCTACAATGTATTTGGAGGCTGTTCAAAACTTAAAACCATTATTATACCCGATGGGATTACTTCTATAAAAAATTATGCCTTCAATGGCTGTCCCGCCAATGTAACAACTTTCAAGATACCTGCTTCAGTTAAAAGTATAGGTGATCAGGCTTTTGCAAGCTGTACCGGAATTGATTTGATTTCTATTCCTGATAGTGTAACTTCCATCGGGGCGTATGCTTTTTCGGGTTGCAGCGGATTGAAATCAGTCAGCATACCAAATGCAGTAACAAACTTGCGAACTTATGCATTCCAGAATTGCAGCAACCTGAGTTCAATAACCTTACCTGCAACTTTATCAGGCATTAATGAAGGAGTTTTTTCGGGATGTACAAAGTTAACTTCTGTCAGTTTTCCAACTTCAATCACTTCCTTGGGTAAAGCTGCTTTTTCGGGTTGTACAACACTGGTTTTAACCAGCATTCCTGGCACTGTGACTTCCATTGGCGAGTCTTGTTTTTCAGGATGTCAATC
>CAZTDH010000045.1:0-14782 GCA_964612615.1 uncultured Paludibacter sp.
TTCCGGCAAAAACAGGACTGACCGGCAAACGGGTTTTTATCGGCGAAATGGGATTCTCGCTTCAGAAATCGGGTGGTTCAACGACTCAACACGAACTGGATAACCGCAATTTTCTTATGAAACCGCTTAACTGGGGCTGTCCGTTTGTGCTGTATTGGGAAATGTACAACAACGAAATTGATGCTTCAACCGGCGCACAAAAAGGATTTTGGCTTATCGATGATAAAAATGTGAAGCAGCCGCTGTACTATACCTATTTTAATTTTCTGAAAATGGCTAAACAATGGGTGACAAATTATAAAGCTGTAAATGGTGTAATTCCTCTTCAAAATCTTTATCTGAACTGGGCTTCTGAAACATTGAAAACGAAACCTTAGATTTAGTTACGAGTTACAAGTTACGAGTTACAAAAAATGAAGACACAAATAAACTTAATAATCAGTTAACTAATCAACCAATTAACCAATTAACCAGTCAACTAATTAACTAATAAAAAAAATGAAAATACAAATTTTAATTATCACTCTTTCAATTTTTGTAATTGGGAGTGTTTTTGGAACAAAAAAACAAACTAAAAGCTTTGACAAGCAAATTGCCGAATTTAATTATGTGATTGGTACACAAACTGTCGGGGCAAAATATAAATTCACCACTGAAACAAATTTGGTTGAAACGGCCAAAGCCATTCGCGAAATGGGAAGTAACGTTCTTAAAATGAGCATGGGGCCACGTTACTGGTGGGAAAATTACGATATTCCACAAGATAAAAACATACGTTCATTGAGCGATCTTGCCAACGAAAAAAGCATGAAACAGGTGCTGAATATGAATTTTAAGTATTATCAAATCTGGACTTATGAGTTCTCACAGTATACTCCCGAACCGGCCGGACAAAAAAAAGACGAAAATCAGATTCAGTTTATCAATGGTTTGAGCGATTTTGATTCCATTCGTTGTTACCGTGAAGTGTATGATTTTGCATCGCACTTACTTAAAACCTATTCTGGTAGCGGAAAAGTATTTTTTCTTGGAAACTGGGAAGGTGACTGGCATTTGCGCTGGGATTATGACCGGAATAAACCTGCCAATCCGAAAACAATTGCAGGAATGACACGTTGGTTTCGGGTTCGTCAGAAAGCGATTGATGATGCCAAACGCAATACGCCACACAAAAATGTGAGTATGTTTTATTACATCGAAGTTAATTTGTCCGATTTGGCAGTTGCCGGAAATGAATGCGTTACGAACAGTATTTTGCCCTATGTCAATCCAGATTATGTATCGTTTTCTTCCTATACAGCCACCAATCCTCCAACAATGGAAGTTGAAATGGAAAAAACGCTGACCGAACATTTGAATTACATTGAATCGAAAATAAAACCAAAAACCGGAATTTCAGGGAAACGCTTATTTATAGGCGAATATGGCTGGCCGGAATTAGGAACCTATTACAACGAACCCGCTGTTCGAACGCCTGAACAAGTAAACGAACGTGCCAAATGGGTTATGAAAACTGCTTTAAAATGGGGTTGTCCCTTTGTTCTTTGGTGGGAAATGTATAATAACGAGCTGATTAAAAACAATGTTAACAAAGGATTTTGGCTGATAAACGATAAAGGTGTGAAAACGCCACTATACTATACTCATCAAAAATTTTATCTGGAATCAAAGGCATGGTTGAAGAATTATACTATTAAATACAAGAAGATGCCATCACAAGAGGAGTTTAGTAAAGCGGCAATTAAGTTTAGTGTACTCAATTAATTATTCAATTAAAAACTTTTTGACAGTTGTCAGGAAGTTAGCTAACCCCAAAACTAATAGATTGATAGTGAAATATCTAACAATCAAAATTTTAATTGATTTTACTTGCTCCATCTCTAATATTGGCTATGTAGAACTCTGGTGTGATGCCAAATGAGCTTCGTAAGCTGCAGGAGAATTTAGATCCAAATCTATTTTAGTATCAGTTTATGAAAATAATTCCGGTTATTTAAATCAAATCCGAGAAAATAAATACCAGGGACATATTCATTATTTAAAGCAATCTGATGAATTCCACTCTCTTGATAATCATTAACAAGATTAGTCAACTTTTTACCTCCGGAATTATATAGTTCTACCTTTACCGAAGTACCTCCCGATAAAGTGTATTTAATCGTAGTATTCTTATCCACAAGATTGGGGTAAACATCAATCTTAAATTCATTGTCTGATTTTAAATTATTCAAGGCATTAGCGGCTGATTTAATTCCGTAAATTTCAAATTCATAAAAGCTACTCCACAAATTTGTTGGATTTTGCGTGATTGTTATACGGACATAACGAACAGAATTTGAGGTGATTGCTCCACTTTGCGTCTGATCTGACAGTGAGTTTTTGCGATTATCAACAGCATTGCTCCAACTAATATTGTCTTCAGAAACCTCAATGAGGTATTTATAGTTAGCCGCTTTTTCCCAGTTAATACTGTAATATTCAAGATCGTATTTATCTCCCAAATAAAAGCTCCACCACTGGTTTGAATTACCATTAGAAGCACACCAACGGGTTGACGTATTTCCATCATTACCACTTGTTGTTGGATTATTGTTTTCCATACTGCTACTGGTAGCAGTTTTATTCAAAGCAATATTTTCAAGACTTAAGAAATAATTCACAATATAACCAGATGAAACAATTTCTCCTGCGTTTGGAAATTGCTGCAATACTAAATCTTTGGCACTTGTACCTCCGAATCCATAGGTTCGTTTTCCTGGCACTAATCCACTTTTTATAATCAACTGTTTTGCAGCATCTTCTGTTAACCCCTTAATATCAGGAATTATTAAAGTAGGTTCGGATACATACTGTTTTTTGCTTATCTCCATTTCCTTACCATCTGCTTTTACAGGAACTATACGGTAGTTATATCCATAATTGGAGGTTGGTTTAATTAGAAATTCATCGTGGGGTAATGCGCCCCAACTGTTATCGCCACCGACACCCATTTGTTTGTAATTGATGTTTAGAATTGTATTGTCACTCTTCACAAGATCAAATGGATGCAACTTATTCCCCATTTCAAAGGGTGTGTAACGCAATGCACTAAATTCAAATTTATCACCGGCAATTAAGATTCCGGTATTGTTCTGATTGACAATTTTCATCCATTCAGTTTCAATATGATTTCCTGTTTCCTGAGGTTGAATATACGGAAAAAAGTTTTCGTCTACCGTTTTGCTATATACTCCCACATTGGAGGCCAATTTACGATCAACGTAAGTTTCATAGGGACCTTTTCCATACCATGTGAAACGATCAAACTGATTTGGCAAATTTATCGCATTACCAATAAGTGGAATCTCGGATAGGGTGCTACTGCCGGGATAAAAGTTTTCGGACACATGAACTTCTCCATTCGATAATATATCGTACTTCATTATTACTTTTGATTGAATCTGAGAAGGAACAGTAAAATACGCATAAACTTTTACCCGTTTTTTATTACTGTCAATAAAAACCGTTAATATTCCTTAACATTAATTGATGATTTCCTTACATGAAGTTTTGCAATCAGACTAATTGTTTCCGGTTCGGGAGGGTTTAATTCGGTTATTTGAGCCAGCAGTAGCCTTGCAGCTGTTTCTCCCATTTCGAAAGTAGGTTGTTCAACACTTGTTAAAGGAGGGTCAACCAATTGTGCAAGCTCAGTTTCGGAGAAACCAACTAAAGCAATATCATCAGGACACAAAAATAAATCCTATTTTTTTAGAGGTGGTAAACTCGTAATTTTAGGGGGACTGTTTCGTATTTGTATATTAGGCACAAAATCCACACTTTTTTGAACTAACCTGTAATGCATTTAGAAAAATGACATGGAGGAGTTGTTCAATTTAGAAAAACTAATATATATCGGGTTATCAAATAGATATCACGATGAACAACTTTATAACAAAGTACGAGAAAATTCTCCTTAGATTAAAGCTATTTGTGACAAAAGCTGCTTTCTATATAAAATTCTTTGAAACGATTGAACAGTTCTTAAATCTGGAATTGAGCCGTTGTCCTATGTTTAAATCAAATATAAAATGCGAACCGATAAAATCGATTCGCATTTTCTTATTCTTGGTCCAAACTCTTTCGAAGTGCTTGCACCCGAAGGAATTTTTATGTTGCAATAAACTCTCAAGGATACTAAAAGCATTCTCTGAGGTTTTTGTTATTGACAACTACAAATCAAATTCCTATCGCCAAAACCGTTATCAACGCGAGCCACATTTACCCAGAATTTGTTTTCAGCCACCCAATCGGTAGGGTAAGCAGCTTTCGCACGACTGTAAGGGTGATTCCATTCATCAGAAACAATGCTGTATTCAGGGTGAGGAGCGTTGAGTAGTACATTGTCGGTTTTATCGGCTGTGCCATTTTCCACTTCTTTAATCTCGTCGAAAATCTGCAACATGGCTTGTGCAAAACGATCCAATTCGGCCAGCGATTCGCTTTCGGTTGGTTCAATCATCAATGTGCCGTGAACAGGGAACGACAGTGTCGGAGCGTGGAAGCCATAATCCATCAGGCGTTTGGCAATGTCGGTTTCGGTCACGCCCGAAGTGGCTTTGAAGTTACGCGCTTCCAGAATCAATTCATGACCGACACGCCCTTTTTCGCCGGTGTAAAGCACTCCGTAGCTGTCTTTAAGTTTGGCAGCCAAATAATTGGCATTCAGAATAGCAATTTTGGTCGATTGAGTTAAGCCAGCTTCTCCCAACATGCGAATATATCCGTAGGTAATGGCTGTAACGCTTGCACTTCCATAAGGAGCAGCTGACACCGTGTTTTTACCAAAAGTTTTACTTGGCAGGAATTCCGCTAAATGAGCAGCCACACAAATAGGACCCACTCCCGGTCCGCCACCACCGTGAGGAATGGCAAAAGTTTTGTGCAGGTTCAGGTGACAAACATCGGCTCCAATTGCTCCCGGATTGGTCAATCCAACTTGTGCATTCATATTAGCACCGTCGAGATAAACCTGTCCACCGTTAGTATGAATAGCTTCGCACATATCTTTGATGTGTTCTTCAAAAATTCCGTGTGTTGAAGGATAAGTTATCATACAGCCCGCCAATGTGTCTTTGTTGGCTTCCGCTTTTTCTTTCCACTCATTCCAGTCGGTGTTTCCGCCCTCGTCGCATTTCACCACCACGATATTAAAGCCAGCCTGAGCCGCACTTGCCGGATTTGTTCCGTGTGCCGAAGCTGGAATTAATAAAGTATTGCGCTGTGTTTCGCCTTTGGCTTTGAAGTATTCGCGAATGGTCATCAGTCCGGCGTATTCACCGGCTGCTCCGGAGTTTGGCTGCAGGCTGCAAGCAGAAAAACCTGTGATTGAGGTCAAATATTTTTCAAGTTCCGAAATCATCTCGTTATAACCTTCAGTTTGGTCAGCAGGAGCGAGTGGGTGAATACCACCCAGTTCTGGTTTGCTCATAGGCAGCATTTCCGAAGCAGCATTCAGCTTCATGGTGCATGAACCTAAAGAAATCATGGAGTGAGTCAGTGAAATATCGCGGCGTTCCAGTTTCTTGATGTAGCGCATCATTTCAGTTTCGCTGTGATAACTGTTGAAAACCGGATGAGTCAGATAAGCGGACTTACGTTCCAGATTTTCATCGATTGAAGTCAAGCCTTCCAACTCATCTTCATCGGCAAAAACGGGTGAATTTCCATCGGCTGTTGCCAGAATTTCAATCAGGGTGTTTACATCATCAATGTCGGTGGTTTCGTCGAAGCTGATACCTATTTCGCCAGTCTCAAAATAACGGAAATTGACTTCGTATTCCGACGCAATTTCTTTCAACGCATCAATGCTAATGCCTTCCGGCAAAGTAACTTTTAATGTATCGAAGAAATTATCATTTTCCTGTGTATAACCATAAACCGGAAGTATTTCGTTGATATAAGTGGCAATAGAATGAATGCGTTGAGCTATGGTTTTAATTCCTTCAGCACCATGATAAACGGTGTACATACCAGCCATCGAAGCCAGCAAAGCCTGAGCTGTACAGATATTTGACGTTGCTTTTTCGCGTTTGATGTGCTGTTCGCGGGTTTGAAGTGCCATGCGAAGTGCCGTTTTTCCATTCGCGTCTTTGCTTATACCAATAATACGCCCCGGCATATCTCGTTTGAACTCGTCGCGGGTAGCAAAATAAGCTGCTGATGGACCACCAAATCCCATTGGAATTCCCCAGCGTTGGGTAGAACCAAAAACAATGTCAGCACCCCATTCTCCGGGAGGAGTGAGTAATGCCAGACTCAGAATGTCGGCAGCCACAGCTACTTTTACACCGATAGCGTGTGCTTCGCTTACTAAATCAGAAAAGTCTTCCACATTTCCGTTCGAATTTGGATATTGGATAATTACACCGAAGTGTTTGTCAGTAAATTTCCATCTTTCCCAATTTCCAATTTCTAATTGAATTCCCTGAGCTGCAGCTCTGGTTTTTAATACGGCTATGGTTTGAGAAAAAACATTTTCATCAACAAATAAGATATTGGCTTCGTTTTTCACCTGTTCACGGCTGCGAAGGTTAAGCATCATGGTTGCAGCTTCAGCACCGGCTGTGGCTTCATCGAGCAAAGAGGCATTCGCAAGCGGCATACCTGTAAAATCGCAAACAGCAGTCTGGAAATTGAGCAATGCTTCCAACCGTCCCTGCGAAATTTCGGCCTGATATGGTGTGTATGAGGTATACCACGATGGGTTTTCAAAAATATTACGTTGAATAACTGCTGGAGTAACAGTGTCGTACCAACCTTGTCCGATATACGACGTAAAGAGTTTATTTTTCGAAGCAATTTCCGAAATATGTTCGGCATATTGTCGCTCAGTAAGCGGTTCAGGGAGTTCAATCGGTTCTACCAAACGAATAGAAGCAGGAATGGTTTGGTCTATCAAATCATCGAGATTATTTACTCCAATGGTCTGAAGCATAAGCAGTTCGTCTTGTACGGAAATGCCTATATGGCGGGCTTGCAACATGTCTTTCATTATAATGCTTTATAGTTGAAATTTGCCCACAAAATTAGTATTATCTTTTGTGTTTAAACGAAAAAGAAACGAAAAGATATGAACAAAAAACAGAGATTTTTGACAACTCTCAGCCCATTTCTTTTCAACAGATTTACTAATGATTATTTTATACTTTATTCGATTAATATTATACAGATATAGTTCACAATCAGCCATTTGGCTATAGGCAATCCAACTTATTCTTCGGATTCCGTCCTATTCTTCTATTAAGAGTCTCAATTATGAGCATCTGAATAATTTATATCTGAATAGGTAACATCCATTTTCTATCCTACTGTGAAATTCAGCCATTCAATGAATTGTAAGTCCTCATAACGGACAAAAACCGTTAAATACATTCGTAATGTTTAATGCATTAAAAAGGGCTGATCTGATTAATTCAGTTCAGCCTTTTCAGTTATAGATAGTGTGATTTAACCATTTCCCAGCAATTCTTGCGCATTTTTCAGTGCAGCTTCTGTAACATTCTTTCCACTTAGCATTTGAGCCAGCTCGTTTACACGTTCTGAAGATGATAGACGTTGAATATGAGTTTCTGTTTGCAATCCGCTTTCGTCCTTATAGACGCGATAATGTTGTTTGCCTTTGGCGGCAATCTGAGGTAGATGGGTAATAGTAATGACCTGCATATCAGCACACATACTTTGCATTATATCTGCCATACGGTGAGCTATTTCGCCGGAAACCCCTGTATCAATTTCATCAAAAATAATGGTTGGCAAATCGGCTTTATGAGCAACTAATGATTTAATTGCCAACATTAAACGCGAAACTTCACCACCTGAAGCAATCTGAGCAACCGGCTGTACCGGACGATTTTTATTGGCTGAAAACAAAAATTGAACTTCATCACAACCCGTTTCTGTAAAATCGTCTAATGCTGAAACTGAAACCTGAAACTGGATATTGGGCATTCCCAGTTTGGTAAGTTGCTCAATAAGATAAGATTCAATGGGTAAACAAGCATTTTTTCTGCTTGTAGTAAGTTGTTCTGCCTGAGTTTGTAGGCCAATGAATGCTGAATCAATGTTGGCTTTCAATGCAGCAATTTCTTCATCAAATGAATCAATTCGTTGCAACTGTTTACTAAAATCATCACGCATTTGAATAAGTTCCGCAACAGTCAACACTTTGTATTTCTTCAGTAAGGTGAAAATTTCACCAAGTCGGGCTTCCACATAAGCTAATCGTTCAGGATTGAATTCAACCCGCTCTTCAAACGCACTCATCTCTGCTGAAATATCTTTCAGCTCAATCAATGCTGATTGCATGCGTTCGTGCCAGTTTTCGCCATTCGGAATATAGGTTTTGATACGTGAAAGTGCAGATATACTTTCTTTTAATAGTGGAAGTGACATGTGTTCTTCTTCCAAAAGTTGAGATGCTTTCAACAATTCAAACTTAATTTCCTCGGCATGACTTAAGGTTTCCTGCTCAAACTCCAGTTCTTCCTGCTCATTTTCAATCAGATTGGCATCAATCAATTGCTGATACTGAAACTGAATATAATCCAAATCGGAAGATTGTTTTTCAGCATTCTTTTGTAGTTGCTTAAGTTCTGCTAATAAATTACGCCATTGAGTATAACTTTGCTTGTAGGCAGTCATTAAAACTGCATTTTGAGCTATAGTATCAACCACATCCAATTGATAACCCACATTGGAAAGCAAGAGGTTTTCGTGTTGAGAATGAATATCAATGAGTTGATTACTTAAATCGCGAATAATATTCAGTGAGACGGGTGTATCATTGATAAATGCACGTGACTTACCTGTATTGGTCAGTTCACGACGGATAATACAGAATTTGCCTTCATTATCCAGGTCGTTTTGCGAAAAGAAATCATTGAGGTGGGTATAGTTTGAAATATCAAATTCGGCTTCAATTACGCATTTATCAGCATCAATTTTGATTGATTTTGAATCAGCTCGCTGACCCAGAATAAGCGATAAAGCTCCGAGTATAATTGACTTTCCGGCTCCGGTTTCTCCGGTAATTACCGAAAAGCCCGACTCAAAGTCGATATTTAACTCTGAAATTAATGCGTAATTTAAAATATGTAGGGATTTAAGCATAAATTAAAATCAATTTATTTGACAGCTTACAAACTTTGAACTTTAGACTTGACGAACTTCGTTCTATTTCAAAATTTGTTCATATCGCGATGTTTGTGTTGGATTGATATCCGACAAAACCTGAACAGCATCGGTTTTTTCTTTAGTAGTGGCTTTTGAAAAAATATTAATTAATTCATCGTTTTTGGCATCTAAAAAAGAAGAAATCACTATAGCCGATGGTCTTGCCCGATTTGCTTCCCGAAGCAAAGGTAAACCCTCAACAATTCGTCCACGTGCATTAGTTGCATTGGTAGTCATTTCGTCCAATCCCAACCGATGGTATTCATAAAAGTAATTCCGGTATTTTTTGAAAGCTTCATCCATAATATTATTAATCAATGCATAGCGATTTTTATTTGTCTCAAAAGCTTTCCAACCTTTGCCCAAATCAGAACCCTGAGCTGCATTTACAATGCTTTCAGCAGACTGAAAAAGAGGAGTTCCACCCAACCGGGAATAAGAATCCATATCGTATCCAATAATAAGGTAACTATAATATGCCAATACAGCAGTTAGATTTGAAGTAATGGTATTTGCATTAATCTCCAGTTGGTCAAACTCCTTGTAATTAAAGGTGTAATCGTTATCTTTAAAATTAAATAAGGGGCTGTTGTAATTCGAATTATAAATAGGGCGACGCGATTGAACCTGAATTTCAGCAGTGAAAACATCTCCATCTACTTTCTTCACAATGATATTCATCGTACATTCAATCCGCTCAGTATTTGCATAAGTAAGTTCAGTCCATTTTCGGTTATTAATAAACTCAGACATAGATTTTTGCAAGGTGATGAAAACAGACTTATTGGTACCCTGAACCTGATCTGAGTTGATGCTAACAGTGCAGTTAAGTTCCTGTGAATTTGTGTACACAGTAAAAACTAATAAGCTCATTATGAGCATGAAATATTTCATATTGTAATTCTTGATTTTTGAACTCACATTATAGCAATTACCTCATTAACAATATCTTCTGCCACAGCATCTTTATTTTTCAAATCAAATTCCTTTTTAGTCCCGGAACGATACAGAATACTTATTTTATTTGTATCAAATCCAAATCCGGCCTGATCGTCTTTAAGTGAGTTTAGCACTATAAAATTAAAGTTCTTTCGTTCCATTTTACCTAATGCATTACTTTCCTCATTATTCGTTTCGAGCGCAAATCCAACCAAAAACTGTGACTCCATTTTCATTTCACCTACCGAAGCAGCAATATCTTGCGTCGGTTTTAATTCCAGAGTCAGATTGTCATTTTCCCGTTTCAATTTCTCATCGGCAGCCTCAATTGGAGTAAAATCGGCTACGGCAGCACACAAAATCGCACCATCCATTCCATAAAACCGACTAATCACTTCATCATACATTTCACCGGCCGATTCAACATCAATTCGTTCAATGTTACGGTGCTTCGTTTTCAACTGAACCGGACCGCTGATAAGGCAAACCTGAGCTCCTTTTTGAGCACAGGACTCAGCCAGTGCAAATCCCATCTTTCCAGTAGAGTAGTTGCCTACAAAACGTACAGGATCTATCTTTTCGTATGTAGGACCGGCAGTAATAAGTATATTTTTTCCGGCAAGAGGTTTTTCTGAAAAATAATCATCAATAAACCGAACAATATTTTCAGGCTCTTCCATCCTACCCTTTCCTTCCAAACCACTTGCAAGTTCTCCTGTTCCGGGTTCAATAATTTGATTTCCAACAGATTTAAGTGTTTCCAGATTATTTTGTGTAGCCGGATGAGTAAACATATCCAAATCCATGGCAGGAGCTACAAAAACCGGGCATTTAGCAGATAAATAAGTGGTGAGTAACAGGTTATCTGCCACACCGGTAGCCATTTTAGCAATAGAATTGGCAGTTGCCGGTGCAATCAAATAGGCATCAGCCCATATTCCCAGATCAACATGACTATTCCAATTGCCGTTTGTAGGGTCAAAAAAATCAACCAAAATAGGATTTTTTGCAAGCGTGGCAAGTGTTAGTGGTGTTATAAATTCTTTTGCCAACGTGGTCATAATCACTTTAACTTCAGCGCCTTCCTTAACAAGTAATCGAATGATTTGTGCTGATTTATAAGCAGCTATACTTCCGGTAACTCCTAAAATTATTTTCTTCCCTTTTAGCATCTTGAAAATTTACAATTTATTGATATTCAACTGAAGTAGTACTTCTTAGTTCTGATTCACAAAAATACAAAAATGAATTGAACTAAGCACAAACAAAAATAGATAAAAGAATAAGGCGTTAAAATAACACGATATTCTTTTATCTAAATATGATTAAATCTCTGAAAGACAGAATTATTTCAATTTGTCTTTTATCGGATTGCGGTAATATACTTTGTCTTCCAAAAACTCCTGAGTAGCAATCAAAGTGGCTTTTGGTAGTTTTTCGTAGTAACGTGAAATCTCAATTTGCTCCCGATTTTCAAAAACTTCTTCGATATTTTCGTTAAATGAGGCAAACTCCTGCAACTTTTTGTCAAGTTCAGATTTGATTTCAACACTGATTTGATTAGAGCGTTTACCGATAATTTTCACCGTTTCGTAAACATTACCAACATTTGCGCTGATTGAATTCATGTCGCGCGAAATTGTATTCAACGGTGCATTCACTTTCTTGTAGTCCATATTACTTAAATTTTATTCTTTCACAACTTTTTTCGATTCACTAAAAATCCGATCCGCTTGTTTCCGGAATTTTCCGGTTGGATATTCATTGACATAATTATAATACTCATCAATGGTATTGCGGTATCGTTCTATTTTTCTTTCTTCAACGCTCTGAACAGCCTGCTCGTATTTCGAATCTAAAATCAACATAATCAGCTCTTCGCGATAAGCTGTTGAAGTATATTTCTTCAATGCATTTTGAGCAGTTATAACAGCCGATTCATAATTATTTCCTAAATAATTCCCCAAATTGTAATATAATTTAGCATTCAGGTAAGCTTTATATGCCAATTTATTTGTCAGTTCATCCAACAACTTGTTAGCCTCCGGCACACGTTCGCTTTCTGGATATACATCTATAAATTCCTGTAAAGCTGCAATGGCACTGTGTGTTGGCGTTTGATCCAATCTGGCATCCGGTGAATCCAGATAATAACAATAGCCAATCATATACTTCGACTCAGTAACGTACTTGCCTTTAGGATAAGTCTTTACATACGTTTTATAATATTCACTGGCCGAATAATAATCCTTTTGCCCCATATTAGCTTTTGCCAAATAATTCAGAACTGTTTCTGAACGTTCAGTTCCCTTATAATACGTTGCCACTGCATCGAACAAGGTTGAAGCCCTCATAAAATCTCCTTTATCGAAATACTCAACTGCTTTGTTGTATTTTAATTCAGCATCGTCTGATTTAAGCAAATTCTGATATTCACCACAGGAAACCAGCATTAAAACAGTAAGTAAAAAGAGAATTTTGTTCGTTTTCATACAGAAATTTGGACTGCAAAAGTAGTTATATTATCAGGAATAAAAAAATATAATGATTCAATTTAACAAAACTACGGTTTATTACTAATTTATTGATACTTATTTAGTAAGGTACTTTTTAAAACCCTCAGAATAAACCACTTTATGTTTGCCATCTTTGTCAGCATAAATCAGGTAACACTCCATATTCGGGATACTTTTACAAACCTTCAGACAACTGTCGACTCCCAACACCATAAATGGAGTATCGTATGCATCGGCCATTATTGCCGTTGGAGCTATAATCGTAACACTCAGCAGCTTATTATCAACCGGATAACCGGTGTGAGGATTGATAATATGTGAGTATTTCTTCCCACCTTCAATGTAATATTTCCGATAATCACCGGCAGTTGTTATTGCACAATCGGTGAGAGAAACAATGGTTTGAAGTTCTTTATTAGTACTTGTGGAGTCGTCAATTGCTTTATCAATACCAATTTTCCATTTCTGACCATCCGGATTAAGTCCTTTGCAGGCAATTTCGCCACCAATTTCTACGATATAATTTTTGCAGTTAAATTCTTCAAGCAATTTAGCAATCAAATCGGCTGAATAACCTTGTGCTATTGAATTTGGGTCAATCAAAATTCGTGGATCGGCTTTAATAAGTTTGTGGTTAACAATTTTCACTTTTTCATACCCAACATACGATAAAAAGTCTGAAACTTTTGGAAGTTTGCTATGGTCATTATTTCCAAAAGCAAAACCCCATGCTTTTACCAATGGTCCAACAGTAATATCCATTGCTCCATTTGTACGTTTGGATGCTTCCTGAGCTGCATTAAACATTGTTTCGAAATATATGTCTGTTTTAACTGTAGAATCATTTCTGTTTATTCGTGATACAACTGAGTTTGGCTCGTACGTAGAAAGCGACATATCAAAATCATGCAACAATTTTTGAATCTTTGGTTGTAAATCCGTACCATCGGGTTGTTGATAAATAATCGAATAAGTAGTTCCTTGTGCTTCGCCCTGATTGTGAATGTATTGAACATTATTCAAAGCATCAATCTTTTTGTTTTCGTGCCAAAAATGAATGGCAGAAACTACCAGAATAAAAAGTATTCCTGTGCCAATGGTTGTAATTGCTCGTTTTTTCATACCTGAAATATAATTTTTAGTTTTAAAGTTTCGTTATAATCTGCATATAATCTATTTGTAGAACAAAAGTCGTTTTCCCCTAACTGTTTCATCTACTTTTCCATTATCATAAACTAACTTTCCGTTCACCCATGTTTGCTTGACTGAAGCGTCAAAAGTGGTTCCTTCAAAAGGCGACCATCCACATTTATACATAATATTCTCTGTAGAAACTGTCCACGGATTATTCAAATCAACAAGCACCAAATCAGCGAAATAACCCGGACGAATATAGCCCCGTTCTTCGATTCTAAACAAGTCAGCCGGAGCATGACACATTTTTTCAATCACTTTTTCCAGACTAAAAGCACCATGTTTAACCAATTGCAGCATAGCTACCAGCGAATGTTGAACCAACGGTCCACCCGAAGCAGCTTTCAGACATGAACCTTCTTTTTCGGACAATAAATGCGGTGCGTGATCGGTGGCAACCACATCAATTTTATTGGAATTCACAGCGTCAATCAATGCCTGACGGTCTGATTCGGATTTTATGGCAGGATTCCACTTTATTCGGTTACCGTATTTAGCATAATCTGTATCATTAAACCACAAATGATGAACACACACTTCAGCGGTTATCCGTTTTTCTTTCAACGGTTTATCTGATGAAAACAAAGACATTTCTTTAGCCGAAGAAAGGTGAAATACATGCAGGCGTGAGTTGTATTTGGTAGCCAGTTCCACTGCAAAGGATGATGATTTGTAGCAAGCCTCAGCATTTCGAATTAAGGGATGATACTCAACCGGAATATCATCGCCAAGTAATGATTTGTAATGCTCAATATTAGCCTGAATGGTGGCTTCATCCTCGCAATGTGTCACAATCAGCAATGGAATTTCCGAAAAAACGCGATGCAAAGTTTTCTCATTATCGACCAACATATTACCTGTTGATGAGCCCATAAACATCTTCAGTCCGGCAACGTTTCGTGGATTTATTTTTTTTAATT
>CAZTDH010000046.1:0-14397 GCA_964612615.1 uncultured Paludibacter sp.
TGTTATGTACTAAAACAACATTCAATATGTTCAAATTCAAAGGATTATTTGCTCAAAGCAGTCTGGTTTCCAAACTGATGCTTCTGTTGGGTGCAACCTGCATTTTCACCATTTTTGGTTTGGCAGCATGGCTCATTTTCAGTCATGGAAATATGACAGACATTAATTCATTAAAATGGGGGCAATTGTTGCAATCGATAGGAATGTTTGTAATACCTCCTTATGCAGTGGCCTATTTAATATCGGAAAAACCGTTGAGCTTCCTGTATCTCGACCGGAAAACGAATTGGCTGGATGTTAGTTTTGTAGTCCTTTTTATGATTATCATTATTCCGTTTATCAATCTGTTAGGCGATTTGAATCATCAACTGGTTCTGCCAAAAGCACTTGCAGGAATTGAAAACTGGATGAAAACTTCTGAAACTCAGGCTACTCAGTTTACAGAAAAACTACTGAATGTAAAGAATGTACAGGGACTGATTTTCAATGTGTTTCTTATTGCTATAATTCCGGCTTTGGGTGAAGAATTATTCTTCCGGGGAGCGTTGCAAGGCGTTCTGAAAGACTGGAGAAATGTGAAATTAGCTATCTGGATAACGGCTATTGTTTTTAGTGCCATTCATTTACAATTTTATGGTTTTGTGCCACGTATGTTACTTGGTGCTTTTTTCGGTTATCTGCTATTCTGGAGCGAAAATATATGGCTACCTATAGTTGCTCATTTTGTCAATAATGTGCTTGCCGTGATTTTCTACTTCTTCAAATTCAACGGTTATCAAGTACCTGATATTGATACGATTGGAACAGGTAATACGCTTTGGTTAGGCATTGCCAGCGGAGCATTGGCTATTTTTGGTTTCTTCCAAATCAAGAAACGATTTCAACTAAGAAACGGATAAACCTTTAATTACTGTATAATATATACAATCGGCTGAACTTCTTATTGAAATTCAGCCGATTCAATTAATTTGTTAATTATAATTTTATTTTATATGTTTTCCCTCCAGCCCTCACAATATAGATTCCACTTGAAAGATTATTCAATGGAATAGAATTAGATATGACTTTAGAACTATAAACGGTTAATCCGATAGTGTTATAAATATCAATATCTTCATTATAGTTTATCCCATTCACAAAAAGGGTTTTATTAAATGCAAACAGCGAAATATTATTGTCGTTAACTATTTTTACACCTACTGTTATTGAAGAATTACGTGGTTCAGCAGTTACTATTTCAAAATCAGTACCAATGTTTTTAGTATATTGATATTGTCCATTTACAAACTTACGCTTTGCTGCTGTCGTACTCGCAGTGTTTGCAGTCATTGCACTACCCCAAATTGGAATTGCAGTTGTTCCATAAGGTACATAATCCGCAAAGTTTACATTATTTACAATTTCTTCAATTGTAGGACTTGCTGTTAAAGTAAATGTAGCATTACTTTTCAACATAATTATTTTACCTGCTGTACCACCTAAAGCTAATGTACTTGTACCATCAAATACAACATTCCAAGCTGGTTGAGTGCCTGTGCCATCAGCACATTTTAAAGCAAAATGCTTCCCTGCTTTAATTATTGTATTTGTAGAAAACTCATATTTGGTTGTAGTAGCTGATGAGGTAGCTGCTAAGTAATACAGACACCAGCCAGTAATATTTATATCTGAGTTGGTTGTATTAAATAGTTCAATAAAATCAGATTTAAAGGTTGCCCCACTATTTCCACCACCACCATAAACTTGTGTAATAATAACATCTGGAATAGACGTTAATGACTTAGACGTATAATTGGCAGTCCAACCATTTCCTCTTACGGAAGGGTTTGAAAGAAATTCAATATACATACTTCCACCAGTAGATGTAACAGACGATGGAATTGAGCTACCAGAAAACTTACCTAAAACCGGTGAGGTATTAGTTGCTCCATCATAAATAATAACACCATCATTATTTAATTCAGTATTGAAGTCAGAAAAAGAAAGAGTTATTGATTTTGCATTTGTAGGCTGAATTACCCATGAACAGTTACTATTATTTGCATATTGGCTTGTACCGCTACCGTCCGAAAAAGTTCCAGTCTGTGTTGTCAGTATTGTAGTACCAGTGCAAAATGTATTTTGAGTGGAAGTATAATTTGCCGACCAACCTTGTCTGTTCTCAAAGAGATCTGAATGAAAACGTATAAACATACTACCTGTAGTAGATGTAACTGCTGGTGGAGTATTAGAACCTGCAAACCTACCAAGCAAAGGTGCCGATGTTGATGTTCCGTCATATACTTCTACTGCATCAAAGATTGTTTTTCCATCAGATGAAGCAGGTTCAAGATCAAATGCAGTAAAATTCAACGTCACACTCGCAGCTTGTGGTGGTTGTATCAACCATTGGCAATCCATATTATCACAATAATTATTAGTTCCACTTCCATCAGTAATTGTACCATTGTCATTGGTGTTGATTGTTGTAACTCCAGAGCAATAAGAAGAACCAGTTGAAGTGTAATTTGCCGAAAATCCTTGCATGGTAGTTGCATAATCAGATACAAAAATCACGAGCATTTTTCCCGTTGTCGAGGTTACTGTACTTGGAATACTTGTTCCGCTATAGGCTGCTAATCGGTTTGTGCCTGCATAATCATCATAGATAATTACGCCATCATAATTTTGTTCAGTTTTAAATTGAGAAAAAGAAAGAGTCACTGTGGTTGCACAAGGAGGAGCAATATACCAATAACAAAACTGGTTATTACCATAGTTATTAGTGCCTGATACATTACTAAATGAACCTATAGGAGCTGTTAAGTCAGTTTCACCGCTACAACTTGGAGTTATTACTGTAGAGCTGTAATTTGCCGACCAACCAGTTGCAGTTGTTGTATTATCTGTTTTAAATCTTATGCACATTGCACCAACACCCGCTGATGTGTTTATAGTTGGTGGAAGTGTATTACCCCACCAAGTAGCCAATACCGGAAATGTTTCATTTGGTCCATCGTATACAATTACGCTATCAAATTTAATTTCAGTATCAAATTTAGCAAAGGTTAAACTGATTTGAGTAGCACCGGGAGGTGCTATTACCCATTTGCAATTTGAATTATTTGAATAGTTCGCCGACCCGCTACCGTCAGTTATTGTTCCACTCGAAGACGTTAAATTTGTTGTTCCGCTGCAAGAATTATTTGGGTCATTGCCAATTCCAACTGCATACCAAGCTTGTCTGACTGCTGAATATTGCGTAGATGGATTCCCATATAAGTTTTCAGCGGCAAGTAATGATCCATTGTATGCATCTATATATTGTGAATATTGACTTACTAAATAATTTGTGAGGTTTTTGTAAACTATTTTTTGTGCTTGAGCCATACCAATACCAGTTACAGAATAAGCATTACCTAAACCGTTAGTACCCGTACCACCTTGACATAATAGGTAAAACCAATAATTTTGAACTCCACTATTTGTATGGACTCCACCCCAATCAGTTTCTTCAGAAACATTTAATGTATTTCTCCAAAACGAACCGTTGTTGTAAGTATTTGGTTGGTGACCTAATATAGGGTTTGACATAGAGCGCAAAAAATAAGGGGATTCTAATACAACCCCCTCTCCAATAGTCCAATTCGGATTTATATTGGCATAAAATTCAACACAAGTACCAAATATATCCGCAAAAGACTCATTCAATGCTCCTGATTCTCCTTGATATGAAAGACCAACAGGATTTCCATTTTCGAATATAGAATTACCAACAACCATGTGGGAATATTCATGACCTTCAACATCAAGACCAACTACTGGACCCAAAAATTTATTGTCACCCATACCATAACACATAAAATTATATGGTGCTGGTTGAGCATAAGCATTATTTGGACTTGCTTTCCACTGATTTTGAAGAGTTGGTGGATTAATAAAGTTTTTGATTACACTCCCCTTGCCATCAAAACTGTTTCTATTAAAAACATTCAGATAAAAATCGTATGTTTTTTCCATACCCCAGTGAACATCGGTTGCTGGATTTGCAAGCATGGAAATTACATAAGTACCATTATTTCCATTTCCTGCCCAAGACTTTGTCCCGACAGATGTTGAAATTGAGTAACTGCCACCAAAGTCATTACCAATAGGGTCATAATCCCAAAGTTCAACCGTGTAGGGTGGATTTGTCAAAAGGATATTTAAACTGTCGAATGTTATAGTTGGATTAGTATCACTTTTATAATTAGATTTATAGACCGATTGGGATGAACCATCTTTTACAATTATATATAAATCGGGTAATACATCAGTTAGAGAATTATACCACCAACTTTGAGAAACAGCAGAAATAGTAAAACTTGTCAAGCTTGGAACAGTGCTAAATGTAGTTGAAGAGCTTGAAACATCAGCAGAACCTGTGAAGCCAGACGAACCATTAAACCCTGTTGTAGTCAAGTCAGTTGGTTTTGTTGTAGTTGCATCATACGTTTCTATTTTTCTGGCATTATCTTTTAGTCTATATGAACTTGAATAACTATCACAAGTAATTGATTGGGTTCCTTTGTAAAGAGTTTGAGCTGTTCCTGAAACGTCTGCATCTGCAATAAGACTAATTCTATTGATTATTGTACCAGTATTTGCATCAATATAAACATTACACATTATAAAAGGAGCGTAAGAATCAATTCTAACTTTCAGTGCTAATCTTGACTCAAAAGTACTGTCTTTTGGGATTTTTGTAATTACTGTATCTACTGGATAATCGGTTATTACGTTGGTAACATGTAAATAAGCTTTTGCAATTTCTTTCGCTTTTTCGTTTGTGATATTTATCTGAATATCTGCGGAAGTAAAACTATTAATTTTTCCAATTACGGTTGTTACTATCCCCTGTTTTGAATTCATCATTACTACTGCACCTTCTACTCTGATTCCTTTATAATACTGTTGGTAATTAGTGTGCATAATACCAAGTTCATCTGTTTTTTCCGAGATTTGTTTGAAGGTGTGTTGTTCGTTCAAATTAAACCATGAATTATAGTCTTTTGAAACAGCCACTTTATTGCGTTTTTGCTTTTCAACATTAACACTAAATGAACCTTTAACCATTTCCAAATTTGGTTTGGTTTGTACTGTCCCTGTAACATTCATCGGACTTGTTGGTCTAATTACTTTGTTTACAACTGTATTTTTTTTTGTTTGAAATGGATTTACTAAGTTTTGAACTGGTTGTAATTTCTGTTGTTGACCGAAAGTAAGACTTGAAAGAGTAATTGTGGCAAGTAAGCCAACTGATCTGATAAATTTGTTTTTCATAGCAACTGATTTATAATTGTGGCAAAATTTATTGGTATTTGCGAATTTCTCTATTCAACCTTTCAACTTCATTTTCCCACGCCCTAATTTTCTCAAGTTGACCTTCAATTTGTTGACGTTTTTCTTCCGATGTCCTTAATAATTTGAATTTTCTAATCTCTGTTAATTCAAGCTTTGATGCTCTGTAAGCTGTAATAGCTTTATCTAACTCAGTTTTTAAACTTTCCAATTCAGCTGCTTTTTGTAAGTTTTGTTGCTCATTTTGCAATCTTATTTTTTCAGCATTTCGAGTAGCTTCAATACTTTGTTGTTGTTGAATTGCGCTATTTTGTTCTTGAATACTATTTTCTAATTCTGATTGATTTGTCAGTATGTAAATTAAACATGTAGCAATTAATATCAATGATGAAGCTACAACCCAAATAATTTTGTTTCTTTTTGAATTGACTTTTGGTTTAATTATTTCCGTTTTATGGGAGTTGTCTTCATAAATGGGATCGTCTACAGAATCTGTATCAGTTGAATTTACTTGAAATGGTGGTGGAATACTCTTGAATATTCCCTTTAACTCTTCAACATCTTGAGCTTTAATCCAATTTTCGGCACCTTCATACCAAACCATTGTTTCACGGGTAATCATAAGTTCTTTTAGTTCAGTAGTCGAGAATGGCCCTTTTTGTTCATTGTTCATGTAGATGTAAAATTCTTGCATATTATTTTCAATTAAATGGTTTATATAACTGATTATCTGAGTGTAATAAGTAATCGAAATAACTATTTTCTTCACTTTCGGGCATAAAAAAAGCGTGGTACTCTAACTGTATCACGCACCTGAGGCCATCGACTGCCTAGCAAATGTAATAAGTTAAAGCCCACGCCTTAGGCGCAGGCGTTTACTAACTTATTCCAATTTGCTAATGAAAGTGTCGATGTTTCAGGCACGGAATAAAAGCTAACGCTTTTAAAATATGTAATGCAATTGTCGCTACAATTGTCGAGGTATTTTAATGAATTGCAAATATAAACAGAAATTTACAAATGAACTGAAAGAATCATCATTTATTTTTCTAAATATTTTCTCTTTTTTAGTTACTTCCCAAAATGCAGAGTACTTATCCGATGGTCGGAAATTCACTCCGCAAAATGCAGAGTACTCATCCGATGGTCGGAAATTCACTTCCCAAAATGCAGAGTACTCATCCGATGCTCGGAAATCCACTCCACAAAATGCAGAGTACTCATCCGATGGTCGGATTATCACTCCACAAAATGCAGAGTAGTTGGCGCAACCGGAAAACAGGGCTTTATTTTTCGGGTTTCGGGTTAAGAAAGACTAAATACAGAGCTTTTTATTTTACAAGCAGCCATACAGTACTGACAAAGAGTCAGTATGATGGTGCTAAGAATTAAAATTGTCAAAATGTCAGTTGACAAAATGGCATAAATTATACAAATATAGTTTACAGAATGAATTATTTTGCAAATTAATTGGCTATTATATGGCTAATTAACTGTTTGATTTAAACTATGTTACGTTAATTATGATTGTTTCATAGAAGGTAATTCTGCCAATGGGATGGAAATACGGCACAGGTTTAGCACGGATTTTGTAATACAGGAAGCGTTGTGTTGAAGGGTTGAATGGAGATAAAACCTGCCAACACACGCCGCACAGATGCTATTGAAAAAATCACAGGTTTTGTCCGTCGGGCAACGCAACAGGAAGTTCGTGAGACAAAGTAATGAAAGGAGTTTATGAGTTGTTTAGTTACTACTATTATATTCCGGAGTAATATGCTATAAAACTGATGAAATGCAGGGGCTGAAGTGCACTAAACAAACATAATAATAATTTTAAAAAAGTAAGCTTATGAAAAAAATGATTACTCCGATTTCATTAACCAAAGTGCCTACGTTAGAGTTTCCCGAACTGGCCGAAACTTTAGTCCGTATTGTAGATCAATACGGAGCAGAAACCATGTTTATAAAAGACACCGCCGATGCGCTGAAGGAACGTGTTCCAGCAGTAGAAGCAATGAAGGTGAACGATCGTAAACATCCCGAGAGTGAGGTTATACAGACCTTGTTTGCCAAACGCCGGGATATTCTTCAGGCGATGGTACGTCAAACCAAAGCTGAGCAAAAAGCCAACCTGAGTTCTCAGGCTTCACAGCTCCGCCTTGTAGTTCCGTATATTGAGAAATTCTGGAACGATGTTCGCAGTTTAAACGAAAAGACCATCAACTCCTCCATGAAACAAATGCTGGGTGAGGTGGATTCTATCGAAGAGTTAAAACTGGCATTCAATGCGCTGAGTTTAACAGTGTATCTGACTGAACTCCGAACGATAGAAACAACACTCTTTAATAGCCGGGAGAAACGCCGTAAGTCAAAATCGATTGAACCAAAGCTGGATTCCAGACAAGTGAGAGTGAACGTAAGTGAAACAATTACCGATTTAGTACAAGCGATTGAACTGGCTCGCAAAGCACATCCCGAAGTGGATTATACACTTATGATTGCAGAAATAAACGAATTGTTTACTTCGTATCAGTCGGGTATTAAGGCTCATTCTACCCGGGTGAAAACCGCTAATTCAAAAAAAGACAAACCTGCCGCTCCAGCAGCATAGTCTTTTTTTTTGTAAATACCATTGCCCTGCATTCCTGTTTGCAGGGCTATTTTTTGTTTTTAATATTTTTTTTGGTCAACTTTGTTTTTGATAGTCCTAAGTAATAGAAATAATATTAATTGATCGTTTTTGACCCCCAAACCACCAAAAGGGGGCTTTAAGACCAAGTATGCAAAAATTTTCTTTAATGATATTCCTTTCTTAAAACCACTCTTAAGCCTTTTATTTTAGCATTTTCCTTTTTTTCTTTCTCCATTTGGAGAAAGTACCCGAAGGGGGATAGAGGTCCTTTGGGGGTTTGGGGGTCACAGTAAAGAAAGAATTTAAGAAATATATCAACAATAATTCTTTATTACTTATGTTCAAACTTTTTGAGTCTAAAAGTTCATTTTGCCTGCACTTGCTTTTCCTTTTGCTATCAAAAAATCCTGAAAGGATTTAATGTAAATAACCACCGGTAAAACCGGTGGACAAGAATAAACAGGGAAAAAAGAACCCTGAAAAGGGTTCAATAACACCATATTCAATTGATATTCAACCCACTTCGGGGTTGTGATGTATGGGTCATTCACATCCCCCAGTTTCGCAAGCTTCACTGGGGGTTATTCATATTTAGCCACTCCGTGGCAATAAATAGTTTTTCAGCAGACCTAATTACTATCATCTTTGATGCCTTTTTTTCGAGAAAAAATAGTATTTTTGTAAGTCAAAATACAATAGAAAGCACTTTTTAAAGTTTTAAATATCATACTTTCAAAAGTTCCGTTAAGTCAACAATAATTTACAGCCCCATTCGTTTGAAAAACATTTCCAAACATAGCATTTTTCTGCTTTTTCTGATACTGCTTATCAGCAGTTGCTCCACGAAAAAAAACACCTGGATGTCGCGCAACTATCAGGCACTGAATACCCGTTTTAATGTATATTTCAACGGAATGAACAGCTACACCGAAGGCCTCAAAAACATTCAGAAAGCCAATAAAGAGGACTATTCCATGGTGATTCCGATGTACCCGATAAGTCATCATTCGAATGCCAATTCGGCTACGTCGAATATGGATCAGACCATTGAAAAATGCCGGAAAGCTATCAAATTACATTCTATCAAAGTAAAGCCGGAAAAAGATTATAAAAAAGCTAATCTGCCCGAATACAAGCTTTGGTACAATCAGCAGGAATTTAATCCGGCATTGAATGAAGCGTGGTTATTACTTGCAAAAGCTGAGTTTCACAAAGGCGATTTTCTGGGTTCGGTGGGAACATTTTCGTATATCGTGCGTCATTATGCAGCCGATAAAAACGTTGAATCAACTTGTCAACTGTGGATTGCACGGGCTTATGGCGAACTGGGTTGGATTTACGAAGCGGAACAGGTTTTATCGAAGATTAATCAAAACAATCTAAAAGGTTCAAATACAACGCTTTTTGCATCAGTTAATGCTGATTTGTTACTCAAGAAACATCTGTATAAGGAAGCTATTCCTTTCCTTGAACTGGCACTTTCAAAAGAAACTGACAATTCGCAGAAACAACGTTTTGGATATATTCTGGCTCAGTTATACCATTTGAATGGCGATGACAAAGCATCTTATACAGCTTATTCAAAGGTCATCAAATCAAATCCTCCTTATGAAATGGATTTCAATGCCCGAATTAGTCGCGCTCAACTGGATCAGGGAAATATAGCGAGTATCCGGAAAGAACTGAAAGCGATGCTGGCAAACCGCAGCAATAAAGAGTATATGGATCAGTTGTATTATGCATTGGGAAACACCTATTTACATCACAACGATACCGCAAAGGCCATTGAAAACTATAAACTTTCGGCTGAAAAAAGCACCCGTAAAGGAATTGATAAAGCGGTTACATTAATCACGTTGGGTGATATTTATTATCAAAAAGCCAACTATGTGCTGGCACAACCCTGCTATGATGAAGCTGGAAAAATCATCACGAATGAACATGATGATTATGCACGGGTTACGCGTCGGGGTGAAATGCTGAGCGAGCTGGTAACTCAAAACGATATCGTAATTTTGCAGGACAGTTTGCAACGCCTGGCTGCTTTGCCTGAAAGTAAGCGGATTGACGTGGTGAATAAACTTATTCAGAAACTGATTGCCGACGAAAAAGCTGCTGCTGAAAAGGTTCAGAAAGAGAAACAGGTTGCAAACTTCAATCTTGAAGATGAAATGTCGATGCCACCTATCGGAATGAATCCTCCCGGTTCGGTTGCTGACTGGTATTTTTACAACGTGGATGTGATGCGAAAAGGGGAAGCCGAATTTATTAAAAAATGGGGAAACCGAAAGTTGGAAGATAACTGGCGAAGAACCAATAAATCGACATCGCTTTTTGCAGAAGATAATGCTGTTGCAAAAGTAGCAAAAGACTCAACCGACACGATTTCCAAGTCATCCAATGTGGTGATGGACAATAAGAAACCGGAATTTTATCTTCGTCAAATACCAGTAACGCCTGCCCAAATTGCAAAATCAACTGCTGAAATTGGGGATGCATTGTTTAAAATGGGGCAAATTTATAAAGATAAAATTGCCGATGCACCGAAGGCAATCAGCACTTTCAACGAATTTATCCGCAGATTTCCAAACGATGAACGTGTTGCTGACGCATATTTCAACATGTATCTGATACAAACACACGAGGGAAATCAGACACAAGCCAATATTTACCGGACTAAACTGATAAACGAATTCCCCGACTCGAAATACAAAAAAATACTTTCGCAGTCGGATTATACCGGACGACTTGAAAGAATGTATCGTGAGCAGGATTCAGTCTATAATCTGACCTACAAAGCTTACAACGAAAGCAATTTTGAGAATGTTTTCAAGCACGTGGCATATATCCGGCAGAATTATCCATTGTCAACATTGATGCCCAAATTTCTGTTTTTAAATGCATTAAGTATTGGAAAAAAGGAAACACCCGACAAATTTAAAGTGGCATTGGATAGCCTTGTACTGACTTATCCACAAAGCGATGTAAGTGCCATGGCGAAAGATATTCTGGCATTAATCATGCAAGGTCAGGAAGCCAAAACCGGTACTTCAAGTGGTTCGTTGCTCTCACGAAGGGAAGAAAAAACGAAGCAGGAAATAAATGAGATTGCTCCTCAACAATTCTCGACAGAAAAACAAACCAAGCACAGACTACTGTTAATCAGCACGTTGAATAAGGAAAACATGAATAAGTTGCTTTATAATATCGCATCGTTCAATTTTTCACGGTTTATGATTAAAGACTTCGACCTGCTGATTTCGAAATTTGACAGCACCCAGAATGTGTTGTCTGTTACTAATTTTGAATCGTACGATGAAGCGGTTTGGTACGTAAATTCACTAAAATCGGATGCTTCTATTACTAAGCTTTTGACTGATTTTAAGGCAAATAAAATTATTATTTCCGAAGAAAACTATGCCTTACTGAAAACAGGATTAAGTTTGAACGATTATCTTGCATTTCAGGCAAAACCTGTACAAGTTGTAAAGAAAGAACCGATTACTATTACTGATAATAAAACAATTAAAAAGCAGGAAACTGTTTCGGCAGTGAAAGAGAATTTAACAAAAACGGCAGTGAAACCTGAAACTGCTAAACCGGTTGAGAAGTTGGAAGACAATAAAAAAGTTGAGAAACAAGTTGTAACTCAACCATCCAAGCAGACAGACAAACCAGTTGAAAAGGCAATCACTCCGGCTACAAAACCGGTTGAAAAAACAATCGAAAAACAGGTACAAACTCCTGCTAGCCCGGCAAAGAAAGATACAGTAGTAAAACCGGAAAAGAAACCTGTTCCGGCCGTTGTTGAACCGAAAAAAGAAGAAGTGCCTTTATTCAAAGGATTATTCGCTTATAAAGCTGACGAAACTCATTTTGTGGCCATTTATGTTATTTCGGGAACTATAGACTTTGCCAAAACAAAAGCTCTTTTGGATAACTATAATACTCAAAATTATGGTGTTATGAATCTAAAAGTTTCACTTGAAAAGGTTGACAAAGTTCAGGTTATTATAATCGGAAGTCTTGCAAATGCTCAGGTTGCCAAATCGTATTTATTGAGATTGGTAAAAGAAAAAGGGATTTTCGAAACGTTGAAAGGTGCCAATTACCGAAACTTATTGGGTTCGCAGAAGAACC
The DNA here is from genome assembly GCA_964612615.1 of uncultured Paludibacter sp. Lineage (GTDB taxonomy): Bacteria > Bacteroidota > Bacteroidia > Bacteroidales > Paludibacteraceae > Paludibacter. Next base: position 12,095 of record CAZTDH010000046.1, read on the forward strand.
TGAATGTTTTGATGCAGCAAAATGCGTTGAATCAGTATTTTGATTTTATGCAGGAATATTACCTTAAGTAAATTAAGTGGTACAGTTGTTGATTAAGTTGATTGAGATTAAATCCACAGTAACTAAAACATTAGAATTATGAAAAAAGACCGCATACTTTGGGCTGACGATGAAATTGATTTATTAAGTCCTTACATTCTGTTTTTGGAAGAAAAAGGATATGACGTGGTAACGGCCACCAACGGCAAAGATGCTGTTGAGCTATGTCAGAAAGAGACTTTTGATATTATTTTCCTGGATGAAAATATGCCGGGATTGAGTGGGTTGGAAACCCTGGCTTTGATTAAAGAAATTGATCAGGATGTACCCATGGTGATGATTACCAAAAGTGAGGAGGAAAACATCATGAACATGGCTATTGGCAATAAAATAGCCGATTACCTGACTAAGCCTGTAAACCCAAGCCAAATTTTGCTGACTTTGAAGAAAAATATTCACAAAAAGGAAATCGTCACCGAACATACAACCAGTTCGTATCAATCGCAATTTGGCAGAATCGGCATGCAGATTAATGACTCGCTGACTTATGAAGACTGGGTAGAAGTATATAAAAAGCTGGTTTACTGGGAACTGGAGCTTGCCGAAACAAGTAATGGCATGGATGAAATGCTTCAGATGCAGAAAACCGATGCCAATAATACCTTCACGAAATTTATCCGGAAAAACTACGAGAATTGGTTTAGTAATCCTGAAAAGCGACCACTAATGAGTCCGGATTTATTTAAAACCAAGGTATTTCCGCTACTCGATAAAGGTGAGAAAGTGTTTTTTGTACTGGTTGATAATTTCCGCTACGATCAGTGGAAAGTTATTCGTGAGTTATTGAGCGAATTTTACCAGTTCACTGATGAAGGTCTGTATTGCAGCATGTTACCAACAGCTACTCAATATGCCCGTAATGCTATTTTCTCCGGATTTTTGCCCTTGCAAATTCAGCAAATGTTCCCCGATTTATGGGTTGAAGAAGAGGATGAAGAAGGTAAAAACCTGAACGAAAAAGATTTGTTGCAAACGATGTTTACCCGTTATCGTAAAAATTACACATTTTCCTATAATAAAATCAACGATTCCAGTTCGTGTGAACGCCTGATTGACCAATTGCCACGCATCGATGGTAATCAGCTAAATGTGGTAGTACTGAATTTTATCGATATGTTGTCGCATGCCCGAACCGAATCGAAAATGATGCGCGAGTTGGCCAATGATGCAGAGGCTTATCGTTCATTAACTTTGTCATGGTTCAGACATTCACCAACTTACGAACTGTTTAAAGCTATTGCACAGCGTGGTTACAAGGTAATTTTCACCACCGACCATGGAACTATTCAGGTGAATAATGCTATCAAAGTTGTTGGTGACCGAAACACAAATGTGAATCTGCGGTATAAAGTAGGTAAAAACCTCAGTTACAATAAAAAAGAAGTTTTTGAAATCCTTCAACCATCGAAAGTTGGTTTGCCGAGTCCAAATGTAAGTTCAGCTTATATTTTTGCTTACAACGAAAACTTCTTTGCTTATCCAAACAACTATAACCATTATGTGAGCTATTATAAAAACACATTCCAACATGGTGGAATCTCATTGGAAGAAATGATTATCCCACTGGTGGTAATGGAACCAAAATAACTTACAAAACCGCTGAGAACGCAAAGATTTCGCAAAGAAATTAGAGAAATAGAATTCAGGTTTATGACTGAAAATGAATTATCTGACAAAATAATAGGTTGCGCTATTCAGGTTCACAAGTCTCTTGTTCCGGGGTTACTTGAAAGTGCATATTTGGAATGTCTTTATTATGAATTGAAAATGATTGGATTGAAAGTTGAGAAACAAAAACCATTACCATTGATTTATAAGGAAGTAAAACTTGATGTCGGTTATCGATTAGATTTACTTGTAGAAGACAAAGTTGTGATAGAACTAAAATCAGTTGAAGCATTAAATGAAGTGCATTTTGCTCAAGTAATAACATATCTCAAACTATCAGGTTGCAAACTTGGATTATTGATGAACTTTAATGTTTTAAGATTAGTTGATGGATTAAAAAGATTAGTGAATAACTTATAGCATTAATCACAAAGAGCCTAAGAAATCGCAAAAAAATTCATCGAATAAATCTCGGGAAACTTTGCGTAAAACTCTGCGCTCTCTGCGGTTAAACAAGAATAAATTTATGAAAACATATACCAATGTAAAAGACCTCGGTAATTTGCAGGAAGCTGTAAAAGAGGCACTTGAAATAA
>CAZTDH010000047.1:0-14100 GCA_964612615.1 uncultured Paludibacter sp.
GGATTGGATAAACTGGTAAAAGTAACCAAATATGTAAACGCCAATACCAATAACAACATTTACGGAAATGCACTAGAAGCACTTATGGGTGCCATTTATCTTGATTATGGATACAAACAATGCAAGAAATTTATTGAAGACCGCCTGTTTAGTTCGTTCATAAATTTGGATGAAATTACAGGGAATGAAGTGAATTTCAAATCAAAACTGATTGAATGGTGTCAGAAAAACCGTATAGAACCTGAATTCATTCTGGTTCAGGATACCCTTCAAAATGCCAATAAGCACGAATTCCTTACCCGCCTTGCTATCAATAGAAAAACGGTTTGTGAAGCTACAGGGAGCAGTAAAAAAGAATCGCAGCAGAATGTTTCCCGCATAGCTTATCAGTTGATAACTTCGAATACTGATTTTCTGCAAGAACTTACTCTTGTTGAACCAGAAATATCTGAAACCACGTCTGAAATTGGAATTGATTCAGAAGAAGTTCCTGAATAATCTACTTGTAACACACCTGAATTACCACACTGCACATTTTTAATAAAATCGTGCAAAATTCTCATGTATTTTTGTACCTTTGTAATCAAGTTAATCTTTTCAACTAATTAAAAAGGAGATATATGAAAAATCCTCACTTTTCACAATTGGTTTTTGCGCAGGCAAAAAAATACGGCAAAAAACCGGCAATGTATTACCGGGAAAATATCACAGATGAATGGAGTCATATTTCGTGGTCAGGTTTTGGTCATCAGGTTACAGCAGTTGCAAAGGCATTTCTCGAATTAGGTGTCATTGAACAACAACGTATTGCCCAATTTTCGCAAAATAAAGTAGAAAATCTGATTGTCGATTTTGCGCTTTATAGTATACGAGCAGCTATTGTACCCATATATGCGACTTCTACAACTCCTCAGGTTGAGTATATTGTTAATGACGCCGAAATTGAACTTATTTTTGTTGGAAATCAGGAACAATACAACATAGCTTACGACGTTTTACAAGATTCAAAATTCCTGAAAAAAATCATTATTTTCGACAAAAACGTTGTTTTTACGGACAAAGAAAACAGTATGTATTTTGCTGATTTTCTTCTTTCCGGCCTGGAATCTTCGAAACATTTCGAGGTTCAACAACGTCAGAATGAAGCATTGGAAAGTGATTTAGCCTGCATTTTATACACTTCAGGTACAACAGGAAATCCGAAAGGAGCTATGTTACTTCATTCAAATTTTGATGAAGCCATGACATCTAACACTTCGCGTCTGACCAGTTTATCCGATAAAGACATTTCAATAGCTTTTCTACCCTTATCACATGTTTTTGAACGTACATGGTGCTACCTGTGTATTTTCAAAGGAGTAACAATTTATATCAACCAGAATCCTATAGAAATTCAGCAAGCTATCAAGGATGTACGTCCGACTTTAATGTGCGCTGTACCACGTTTTTGGGAAAAAGTATATGCAGGTGTTCAGGAAAATATATCAAAGTTTTCGCCATTAATGAAAGGAATAGTGACCTGGGCTATAGCCATCGGTTACAAGCATAATCTTGATTATCTTCGGATTGGCAAGAAACCTGATTTATATTTACAACTAAGATATGCATTTGCTGACAAACTCATATTTTCGAAAGTAAAACGCACAATAGGAATTGAAAATGCAAATATACTTCCTACTGCCGGGGCAAAATTATCTGACGAAATTTTGGTATTTTTACGTAGTATCGGTGTTCCAATTACTTATGGTTATGGTCTAACAGAGACTACAGCAACTGTTTCGTGTTTTGAATACGTGGGGTACGAGGTTGGAACAGTAGGCACTGTCATGCCGGAACTCGAAATCAGAATTGGTGAAGACAGTGAAATTCAGCTTAAAGGGAAAACTATATTTCCAGGTTATTTCAACAAGCCTGAGGCTAATGCGGCTGCTTTCACTGAAGACGGATGGTTTAAAACCGGTGACGCAGGTTATTTAACGGGTAGTGCAATAGTTATGACTGAGCGCATAAAAGATTTATTCAAAACATCGAATGGAAAATACATTGCACCTCAGGAAATTGAAACCCGCCTTGGCGTTGATAAATACATTGAACAAGTGGCTGTAATAGGCGATGAACGCAACTACGTGACTGCAATTATTGCCCCTGCCATTCCTGCACTTGAGGAATATGCTAAGAAAAATAAGATTCAGTACGAGAACGTAGATGAGCTACTAAAATCAACAGAGATTCACGACTTAATTCATAATCGGATTGCAATTTTGCAAAAAGGGATGGCTAATTATGAAATTATCAAACGATTCAGCTTAATTAAGAAAGGCTTCAGCATTGAATCAGGCGAACTGACCAATACTCTTAAAATGCGTCGCGCTGTTATTATGCAAAAATACAAAACATTGATTGACGAAATGTACGCTAAATAGTTATACGTAATTAGACTAATAGTCAAACACAAAACCGGCTGTCTCAAAATGAGACAGCCGGTTTTGTGTTTGTTTATGCGATTTTGTTTGAATTAAATTCCGGTACCTGTAAGTGATATAACTCTGTCAGGAGTTAATCCACCGCCTGAAATAGTCAGAGTTGCGCTGTGACTGCCAGTAGCAGTTGGTTTGTAAGTAACTGTAACATTGGTTCCTGCTGCAGCATTAGCAGCATCTTTAGTTACAGAACTTGTCGAAACTGAGAACATAGCAGCATCTGTTCCGGTAAGTGCAAAGTTGAGGCTATTATTCACATCAGTCGATTTGATATTAATCGTTTTGGCATTAGTAGCATTCACTTTCGTTACTGAAAATGGAATGTTGCTATCAATTTTACCTGCAAAAATAACAGGTGATCCTACACCAACTGTGGCTGTTCCGCTAAGGTTTACATTTACAGTTGTAGCACCAATACTGGTCAATACTAACTGGTCAGTTTGCGTACCAACAGAAGTTGGATTATAACGAACTTGAACTGATTGACTAACAGCACCTGAAACTTGAGTGAGCGTTAAACTTTTGCCCCATGTACTTCCAGAAGCAAGTTTAATATCAAAACTTGAATTTGCAGACAAATTAAGTTGAACATTGTTAGTTAAGGTTGAACCTGTAACTGTAATTGTCTGTGTTGCGGCTGGTGTTCCTACTGTCATCGCAAAAGCACTAACTGTTCCTGAAGTGATGGTTGGTCCCGCAGCACCACCCATAAATTTGAAAGTCATGTTACTGCTAGTCATAGCAATGCTTGTAAGTGGTTTATTTAGATTTGTGCCCGACCATGTTGTTGGAGTAAACGATCCTGTTGTAAATGTTGTACCCGGAGTAGTTGTTTGTCCGCTTAGTGGTTGCAAATATACACGCATGTGACTGGACGCAGTCTGCGTACTGCTGTTCGCATTATTCGGACCATTATTATCCCAAGCCGACTGTAGATAATCAATATGCCATATACACATCCCATCTGAAGGTATAGTTGTCAAATTGCCACTCGCATCGACATTTTGACCTAAATATGTATCCCAGCCAGTATGTTTTCTATATTCAACTAAGAAAAACTCAGCGGGGCTTGGTGCAGCACCATTCAGATTATGAGTACTTGCTGCAATCAAATATGCTTGATTATTAGTATTAGCAGGTGCTGTAGTACCTTGATATAAAGGATTTAAAGTAATGTCAGCTCCAGTACTAATTTGTTGTGGAGTAAGGTAACCCAGAAAAAATCTATCCCATGCAGAATAAGCAGGTGGCGTGCAACCATTATTCAAATAAGGGCCGTAATCCATCACTTCCCATGTTTCTGTTGTAGAAATATAAGTGCTGCTTCCTGATGTATTATAATAATCAGGCAGACCCAGAACATGACCAAATTCATGACAGAAAGTTCCTATACCACACATATTTGTTCCTGAAGTTCCTTTCAACTCGGAAGTACATGAGTAGTCTTCTATTTTCTTGCCATCGAAAGTAATACCTGATGTAATACCTGCAGAAGAAATACTCCAACGGTGAGGCCAGATTGTATTAGCAGGACCACCTTCAGCTTCATTATAACCCGCATAATATACAAATACATTATCAACATAGCCATCTCCATCAGTGTCGAATTGAGCAAAATCAAGCCCTGCTGTATCTGCAGCTTTACATGCATCCACTATCATTTGAGCAGGATTTTTATCACTTCCACTTGTATCATTACCTCCATAGAAAGCCATATTTTGCGGTAGAGTTACTGGTCCTACAACAACAAAGTCAGGTGCAAATTTGCCATATGTACTAGACATAAAATAATCTTTAGCCGAGCCGGTACCACCATTTGCACTATATCCAGTTTGTGTTACCAAGTTTTGAAAAGATGTTTGCGGAGAAGCAACACCAAATGCTTTGTCAGTAAAGTTGGCCAAAATAACCAACGCTTTCGGAGTACCGATAAGAGGATATGCTTTTCGTGGTTTATCAGCACCAGATAACAACATTTTACTTTTCTTAGACAAATTCTGAACTGATTGCTGTACAGCAACCTGATTTACAGATTTCAGAAATTGAACTTCGGTAGCAGTTCTTTTATTTATATTTTGTGCTATAACATTACTTTCAACCAAATCACCAGTTGAATTTACTGTGGCATATGTCAAAAAGCCATTAGTATTGGATTTTAGAATATATCCATCTTCTGATGTTTGAAAATGACTAAATTCGCTACCATGTAAACGTATTGTTAGTTGAGTACCGTCTGGTTGTGTAATTTTAATTGGAAATGGAGCTGCTTTAACAGCCAAAACAGGAGTTAAAGCCATTTGACAAAAAAAGGCAACGAGTGCCATTAGTAAAACTTTTTTGGACATTTTAATTACTTTTTAATTCAACTTACTATTTCTTTTTGGCAAATATACAGAAAATATTTTATTTATGCATTTATTGAACATTTTTTCTTACAAATTTAATAAAATTGTGACAATTTTTCAGTTGTAGTTATTACAATTTTATTAAATGATAATTTTGCTATTATTCTGAAAATCAGAATTTTTCAAACTAAACATATTATTTTATTATTCACAAGCATGTCAAATTGGCATTATTATCCTGATTTAAAGTGACATAGTGTCTGTATTTTTGCACTGGCATTTTGTTTGTAAATTCAAACATGTAAAACAAACCTAATGTTTAATTTTAAAATTGGAGGATAAAACTATGTCACTCGTAAGATTTTCAAACCAGCTACCTTCAATGTTTGACCGTTTTTTTGAAGGCGATTTATTCGATTGGTCAAACCGTAATTTTTCATTAACTAATACTACACTTCCATCGGTAAATATTAAAGAAAACACCGATGCGTTTTCGGTTGAAGTAGCAGCTCCGGGCTTTGATAAAGGTGATTTCAACTTAGAGCTGAATCATGATTTATTGACCATTTCTTCTGAAAAGAAGGTAGAAAACGAAACTAAAGAAGGAGAACAATTCACAAAACGTGAATTTAGTTATCAATCATTTAGTCGGTCATTTACCTTGCCTCACACTGCCGATGGTGACAAAATTGAAGCAAGTTATGAAAACGGAATTTTGAAAGTTCAGATTCCAAAAAAGGAAGAAGCAAAGCCGAAACCTTCCAGAACAATTGAAATTCAATAATGATTAGCCGGTGCAATTCCGGCAAATTTCAAATTGCTTCCGGTTTTGGAGAATACTTTCTCTAAATCCGGAAGCTTTTTCATTGTGTCGACAAGCTGAATATCCGGATTCTGATACGTTACCAAAAGAGTAATTTGACTCTTTATCAAAGCAACAGGGTAATACTTCACCATGAGCATTGACCACTCCCCCACTCCACAAACGCAGGCAACGATTAGGTTGCTTGCCTTTTAGTTTGAATTTTCCATCTTTTTCTTTTTTATACCGTGAATATCGTTTTTTTGAAGTCATTAATGCATTACCATTCTCAAAATCATAGAGTTGAGCAGTTTTAAAACTCATTCTGTTTGCTTTCAGACTTTTAGACAAGCGACGCATTTCGTCCATTTGATGTTCGTTGGTTTTCAACACCAAAAACTGTATCTCTACCATAGGTGTCAGCGATTTCAATTCATTCTTCCAGAAAACAATGTGCTTTATTCCTTCAATTGCCTTATCCAAACGACCACCAACCCTGTATTTCTCATACGTTTCCTGCGTGCTACCATCCACCGAAACAATAAGTTTATCCAATCCCGATAAAACTAAAAGTTTGGCATTATCTTTGGTGAGAAATTGAGCGTTAGTGGAAGTAGACGTAAAAATATTGGCTCGATGTGCATAGTTTATCAATTCAGGCAACTGCTTATTTAACAATGGTTCTCCCTGAAAATAAAGAATTAAATGCTGAAGTGTAGGTTTCAATTCATCAATTAATTTTTGGTAAACATTAGTATCAACAGTTTTAGCATCTACTTTGCTGATTTTCCTGATGCCTACCGGACATTCCGGACAATGAAGGTTACAGAAATTTGACACCTCAACAGAAAGAAAAAATGGTAAACTGTTTTTGTGATATTCAATTTTAAACGTTGATAATGAATAAGATAACGCGAGATAACCTAAGTTTACAATCTTCCTGAAAGTGAAATATTTTGCAATATGAAAACCAAATCTAATTTTCCAAAGTATATTTTGCATAACGTATTTATTCTTTTGATAATAAGCTATTTAAACACATCAATAGCCTGACTTTTAAAAATTGAACATTTCTACGGAGAAAAAATGTCAAAATCGAAGTGCAAAGTAATGTAAATTCATTGAAAGATTGTATCTTTGTGCCCAAATTGACAAAAATAAATAATCAACTAATTTATAACAAAAATTTAAGTTTATGAGAAAGCAATTATTATTCGCACTTTCATTGGTTTTTGCGCTGTTTCTGAGTTCTTGCGGCAAGGATCTTACCGCTTTAGATCCAAGTTTGTTTAAATGCAATCCAAATCCACTTGAAGTAAAAGCTGGAAAAGTGAATGCAACCGTTACCGGAACTTTTCCTGTGAAGTATTTCAACAAAAAAGCAGTGGTAACCGTAACTCCTGTTTTGAAATACGAAGGTAAAGAAACAAAAGGAAAGTCAGTTAATTTCCAGGGTGAAAAAGTCAAAGGAAATGACAAAACTATTGATTTCAAGGCTGGTGGAACTTACTCAATGAATGTATCATTCGACTATGTACCTGAAATGGCTAAATCTGAACTTTATCTTGAATTCAAAATTGTTCAGGGCAAAAAAACCTATCAAATTCCAAGTGTAAAAGTAGCCGATGGAGTTGTTTCAACTTCTCAATTGGTTTCTGTAAGCTCTTCGGAAATGACTCCGGTACTTTTGGTTGACAAATTCCAACGTATCATTCAGGAAAAACAAGATGCTGACATCATGTTCCTGATTCAAAAATCTGACCTTCGCAAAACAGAAAAAAGCTCGGCTGATGTAGTAGCTTTAACCAAGAAAATCAAGGCTGTTAGCGAATCTCCAAACCAAAAAGTATCTTCATTTGAAGTTTCAGGATATGCCTCTCCAGATGGTGGGATGAAATTGAACACTAACCTTGCTGAAAAACGCGAAGAAGTGACTGTTGATTTCTTAAACAAAGAATTCAAAAAATTGAAAGCTGGCCTGAAAATCGACTCTAAATTTACAGCTGAAGACTGGGAAGGTTTCCAAAAATTAATGGAAAGTTCTAACATTCAGGATAAACAGGTTATTTTACGCGTTTTGTCAATGGTAACAGACCCTGAACAACGCGAACGTGAAATTAAAAATCTTTCGGTTGCTTTCAAAGCTATTGCCGAAGACATTCTTCCTAAATTACGTCGTTCACGTCTGAAACTTACCGTAGACATTACAGGTAAATCAGATGCTGAAATTTCTAAATTGGCAAAAGATGATGCTTCAAAACTTTCAGTTGAAGAATTGATTTATGCCGGAACATTAACCAGCGATTTAGGTGAAAAAGCTGCTATTTATCAGAAAGCTACTGAACTTTACCCAACTGATGTACGTGGTTTCAACAACTTAGGTGCAGTAAAATATCAACAAGGAAACACTGCTGATGCTTCACGTTACATAGCAAAAGCATTAGAAATTGACTCTAAATCGGCTGATGTAAATTACAATGCAGGTATTGCTGCTTTGGCTAAAGGCGATTTAGATAAATCAGAACAATATCTTGGTAAAGCTGCCGGAACAAGTGGCAATGTTGGACAAGGATTAGGTGCAATCTATACAATCAAAGGTGATTACGCTAAATCTACTAACTATTTTGGTTCTACTGCTTCGAACAACGCTGCATTAGTTCAGATTTTGAATGCTGATTATAATTCAGCACGCAAAACCTTATCAGCTGTTCAACGTCCAAATGCAATGACTGCTTACCTTGGAGCTGTTGTTGGAGCACGTACAAACGACCGTGATGCTGTTTACAGTAATCTGAGAAATGCCGTGAGACAAGATGGTTCATTGGCTGCTAAAGCACAAAAAGATATCGAATTCTCGAAATTTGCAACAGATGCAGATTTTCTTGCAATCGTAAAATAATTAATCTTGTAAATTGTAAAAAATCCGATGCATTCTTTGTATCGGATTTTTTATGCTTTTATTTAAAGTAAAATGCAGTCGCTTTCGTCTTTATTAATGTAACGCTCTTTTTAATGAACATTATAAGATATTCATTGAAATAACATTTTCATTTTCGGGCATTTAACTGTATCTTTGTAACCATTTTCAGAATAAAAAATTAAATGCTCATGATAATTGCAGAAAACGAACAAATTGTAAATAAAATTGTTGAAGGTATACAAGAACGAAAAGGAAAAAACATCGTCATTGTCAATCTGAATAAACTGAAAGAAGCTCCCTGCAGCTACTTTGTAATTTGTGAAGGCGACTCAAATGTACATGTAAATTCCATAGCAACTTCCATAAAAGATTGGGTTCGTGAGCAAATTCAGATAAAACCGTACGCAACTGATGGTTTTGAAAACTGTGAATGGATAGCAATGGATTACGGACAAATTATCGTTCATGTGTTTCAACGCGCAACCCGTGCATTCTACGACATCGAACATTTATGGTCGGATGCCGATTTGAAAAAATTGGAGGATATTCTCTGATTTTTTAAATTTATATTGAATAAAATTCAAAAAAATAAGATTAATGGAAAATAAAACGCCAAATCAAAAGCCCATCAAACCTGCCAGTAAAATGCCAAAGTTCAATATTTCATGGATTTATGGGATTATCATTCTGTTTTTGTTAGGATCGTATTTCTTTAAAGAAAATGTTCCAACGAAAGAGGTACCGTTTACAACATTCAAGGAATATGTGAAACAGGGAATGGTGGCGAAAGTTGATGTTTACAGCTCAAAAAGTGGAATTGAAGCTCAATTGATTAACTATAATCAAATTGCAAAAGACACGAATGCTCTCCGAAGAGCTTTTGGCAGCAATTATAAATCATTTGCTTCGAATCCAAAGGCACTGAAAGACTCACTGACAAAAAAAGACAATCAGATTTTAAAAACTGTTTTCGGTGATAAATATGAATTATACACCAAAGACCGCATGGTTACCGTGAGTGTTCCTTCCGAAGAGTTTTCAAGATTTATTCAATCAGCTGAAGATAAATATGGTATCAAAGTGGGTGTTGAATATAAAGACAGCCGCAATTACATGGATATCTTTATTTCTGTAATACTGCCGGTTATATTAATGGTTTTCTTATTTGTGTTTTTAACACGCCGCATGGGTGGTGGTGTTGGAGGTTCAGGTGGCGGTGGCATTTTCAATGTGGGCAAATCGAAAGCTCAACTGTTTGATAAAGGCGATACCACTAATAAAATTACCTTTAAAGATGTGGCCGGATTGGCTGAAGCTAAACAAGAAATAGAAGAAATCGTATCATTTCTTAAGAACCCAACCAAATACACTGAATTAGGTGGTAAAATTCCAAAAGGTGCTTTACTTGTTGGCCCTCCGGGAACCGGAAAAACATTGTTGGCTAAAGCTGTTGCTGGTGAAGCAGATGTACCATTCTTTTCCATGTCAGGCTCTGATTTTGTGGAAATGTTTGTAGGTGTTGGTGCATCACGTGTACGTGATTTATTCCGTCAGGCAAAAGAAAAATCACCATGTATTATATTTATTGACGAAATTGATGCCGTAGGTCGTGCGCGTGGAAAAAACCCTAATATGGGAAGTAACGACGAACGCGAAAACACTTTGAATCAGTTATTGACTGAAATGGATGGTTTTGGGTCTAATAGTGGTGTGATTATTCTTGCTGCTACCAACCGTGCTGATATTCTGGACAAGGCTCTACTTCGTGCAGGACGTTTTGACCGTCAGATTCACGTAGATTTACCTGATGTTCATGAGCGTAAACAAATTTTCAACGTTCATCTTCGTCCGATAAAGATAAACGATACAGTAGATGTAAACTTTCTGGCTCGTCAAACTCCCGGTTTTTCGGGTGCCGACATTGCCAATGTTTGCAACGAAGCGGCTCTGATTGCTGCCCGAAAAGATAAATCGTTTGTAGAAAAACAAGACTTTTTGGATGCAGTTGACCGCATTGTGGGTGGTTTGGAAAAGAAAACTAAAATTACAACCATTGCCGAAAAGAAATCAATTGCTTATCACGAAGCAGGTCATGCCACTATAAGTTGGATGACAGAACATGCCAATCCGTTGGTAAAAGTAACCATTGTACCACGTGGAGAAGCATTGGGTGCAGCCTGGTATTTACCTGAAGAACGTCAGTTGACTAATCGTGAACATATGCTTGACGAAATGTGCTCTACTTTGGGCGGACGTGCAGCTGAAGAAATCTTCTTGCACCAAATGTCAACCGGAGCAATAAATGACCTTGAACGCGTTACCAAAAGGGCTTACGCCATGGTAGCTTATTTCGGTATGAGCGATAAACTGGCCAATATGAGTTATTTTGACTCAACCGGTAATTCGGATTACGGATTTACAAAACCTTACAGCGAAAAAACAGCCGAATTGATTGATTCGGAAGCTAAAAACATTGTAGCAGTCGAATACGATCGTGCTAAAAAAATCTTATCCGATAACGCAAAAGGTCATAATGAATTAGCTGAATTACTGATTGAAAAAGAAGTAATTTTTGCTGAAGACCTGGAAAAGATTTTTGGTAAACGTCCATGGACATCACGTAACGATGAATTAATGGCACAAAACGGCAATTCAGATATACTGGATGAAGTACTTATTGAACCGGAAGAAATTGCAATACCGGAAACTACAACAGAAGAAAAGTCCGAAGAAAAACCGGAAGAAAATGCAAAGTAATTCGCGTGAGGAAATATTAAACAGAATAGCAGCAGTCCGCCCTAAACGGATTGCTGCTATTGATATTCAACCATCTAAAAACGAAGAAATATACAAGCCTGTATTGCCTGACACTATAAGTTGTTTTAAATCCGAACTGGAAGCTATAAACGGTCAATGCATTCTGTGCGAGGATGAATCTGATCAGTTTTTGAAAATCAATGATTTTCTTAAATCAAAGGACCTTTCAATTATTTTTTGCCGTGATTCCAATATTATAAAACAACTTGGCAAAGCCGGCATTTCATATACTAATAATCCTAGAGATTTTGAAAATATGCAAGTAGGAATTACGAGTTGTGAGTTTTTAGTTGCACGTACCGGAAGTGTTATCGTATCATCAGCCGGCGAATCGGGACGTCAGATGAATGTTTTTCCACCAATTCATATAGTTATTGCCAAAGCATCTCAACTGATTGATTTTTTGACCGATGCATTGGTTGCAGTGCAAAATAAATATGGCAACCAATTGCCTTCTACCCTTTCCACCATTACAGGTCCAAGCCGTACAGCAGATATTGAGAAAACCCTTGTTCTTGGTGCTCACGGTCCAAAAGAATTTATTGTTTTTCTTTCCAAAATCTAAAGTTTTGTTATCTTTGTAGCAGAAATCTGATTGAGTTTACTCATTCTTTATTACTGACTGCAAATTCCCGAAACTCTATGAATAACTTTCTAAAAAGAACCCTGAGCGGAGCAGTATTCGTCACACTCGTTGTTGGCTCAATTTTACTCAGCCAGATTACTTTCTTAGTATTTTTCTCCGTTATTAGTGGATGGTCGGTTTACGAATTTCACAAACTAACAAATCAGCAAACTGACATTGCTGTAAATTCAGGACTTGCCATTTCGTGTGCAGTTCTTCTATTTGTTTGTTCATTTATCAATGCTTCAGGATTATGGCATTTTCCCGTTTACAGTATTTACGGCTTGTGTTTTATTTTGACAGTAATTTCAGAATTATATGCTAAGAAAAACAATCCGATTCATAACTGGGCCTATTTTATTCTTGGACAGGTATTTATTGCACTTCCATTTTCTCTCCTCAATTATATAATCTTCATTAAAGACTTCCAGCCCATTATACTTCTCGCTGTTTTTGCTACTATTTGGGTGAACGATACAGGTGCTTATCTGGTAGGTGTAACTTTTGGCAAACATCGTTTGTTTGAACGCATTTCTCCTAAGAAATCGTGGGAAGGATTCGTTGGCGGTGCATTATTTGCGCTGCTTTCGGGCTATATTTTCTCACTGTTTATGCCGAAAATAAGTTTACTGAATTGGTTTATTTTCTCTGAAATAATTGTTATTTTCGGCACATTCGGCGATTTAACCGAATCGCTACTCAAACGCACGCTGGATGTTAAAGATTCAGGCGATGTAATTCCCGGTCATGGTGGTCTACTCGATCGTTTTGATAGTATGTTACTGGCAGCACCCGCTGTTTATATATTTTTGAGTTTGCTATTTTGAATAGCAGACAAGGAAACAAGAAAACAAATAAAAATACACAGAAATGAATTACGATTTTGAAGAAATTCGCTGCTACCACGATGAGGAAGTGCATAAAGTATTGAGTAGACTGATAGACGAAAAGCAGTTTATAAACGTTCTGAGCACAGTATATCCTTTGATGCCTAAAGATGTTCTTAAACAACGGTTATTATCATTCAACGACAAATATAGTTTTCAGAAGGAAATGGTTTATCCGTTTTTGCAGTACCTGGAAGCTAATATGACAAAAGGAATAAAGTTACAGGGCATTGAAAAGATAGATAAGTCAAAACCTTATTTATATATTTCAAATCATCGTGACATTATTCTTGATTCGGCTCTACTGTGTGGAAAACTTATTGAGCAAAAAATGGATACTGTCGAAATAGCGATTGGTGATAATCTGTTGATTTTTCCATGGATTGAAGATTTAGTGCGTGTAAATAAAAGTTTTATCGTAAAACGTGGATTGAGTGCGCGTCAGGTGTTGGAAAGCTCGCAACGTTTATCAGCTTATATTGACTATACTATAAACGAAAAGCAGCAGTCAATATGGATTGCACAGCGCGAAGGACGCGCAAAGGATTCAAACGACCGAACGCAGGAAAGTCTGTTGAAGATGTTTAATATGAATGGCACAGCAGGATTCGCCGAAAACATGTCGCATTTGAGTATTTGCCCGATCAGCATATCGTACGAATACGATCCTTGCGATTATCTGAAAGCCAAAGAATTATTTCAACGTCACCTCAATCCCGAGTTTAAAAAGCATCCTATGGACGACTTGCTGAATATGCAAACCGGTGTTATGGGTTATAAAGGTGCAGTGGTTTATCAACTTACCGGCGAAATTCAAAACGAATTGAAAGAAATTGCAGTTCAAACTTCCAGCCGCAACGAACAAATAACACTAACTGCCGAATTGATTGATAATCGAATTCACACAGGTTATACCATTTTTGCTATCAATAAAATTGCTTATGACCTACTTTTAAGCGAAAATCGTTTCGGGAAAGAATACACTACAATGGAAAAACTCGATTTTGAGCGTTATCTGTCACTTCAGATTGCCAAGATTGACTTAGCAGACAAAGACGAAGACTTCCTTATGAAAAGACTGCTTGAAATGTATGCAAATCCTTTAATAAATAAATTGGCTGCCTTATAGAATCGGGAGAGAGGTATTTAAGTTATTAGACACCAATATAAAGAGGGTGTCCAAAAAGGCACTCTCTTTTTTTTATCAAGCCGCCATATAATAAA
>CAZTDH010000048.1:0-13742 GCA_964612615.1 uncultured Paludibacter sp.
GATTTTCTGCATCAATGGATGCGAAAGCTGAAATTTTATGGCAGGATTGTCGTTATAAAAGTTCATGTTATTTCGAGTTCTTTTTGTAATACTTAATCATTTTTGGTAGTACTTCTTCTACTGTTCCGGTAATTACATAATCTGCAATTTGGTTGATGGGCGCTTTTGGATCGTTGTTAATCGCAATAATCATAGCACTTTCCTGCATACCGGCAATGTGCTGAATTTGTCCGGAAATACCGCAAGCGATATATAATTTAGGACGAACGGTGGTACCTGTTTGGCCAATCTGGCGTTCATGTTCTGAAAATCCGGCATCAACCGCAGCACGTGAAGCACCAACTTCTCCACCAAGTGTAGCAGCTAATTCATGTAATAATTTGAAGTTTTCGGCACTTCCAACACCATAACCACCTGATACAATAATAGGCGAACCTTTAATGTTCAGTTTCGATTTTTCCATGTGGCGTTCGATAACTTCCACTACAAAATCAATGTCAGCTACATATTTCGAAACATCCATTTTGTTTGTTTTTCCAACAAATTTAGCGTCTTTGATTTCTTTTTTCATCACACCTTCGCGAACGGTTGCCATTTGCGGACGACAATCAGGATTCACGATAGTGGCAACGATATTTCCACCAAAAGCTGGACGAATCTGATAAAGCAGATTTTCGTATACTTTACCGGCTTTTTTATCTTCGTACGTTCCAACTTCAAGCGAAGTACAGTCAGCAGTCAAACCGCTGAATAAAGCAGAAGAAACACGTGGACCTAAGTCACGACCGATAGAAGTAGCTCCCATCAACGCGATTTGTGGTTTTTCTTCTTTAAAAAGATTTACCAACAACGAAGTGTGAGGCAATGAAGTATAAGGAGCTAGGCGTTTGTCGTCAGCCAAATGTAGAACTTCCACACCGTAAGGGAAAACCTGAGCGCCGATACCATCCAGTTTGTAACCTGCAGCCACGGCTTCTAATTTACAATTCAATTGTTTGGCCAGTGAGCGACCTTTAGTTAGCAATTCCAGGCTCACATCGCCTACAATTCCATCTTCTATTTCAAGATATACAAATATATTGTTCATAGTAAATTATCCTATTGTGTGGTTAGCAATTAATTCTTTCATCAAATCTTCAATTTCGACATCTGCAGCTGTCAGACGTTTACTCTCTTTGGCTGTAAACACAACGTTCTCGATTTGTTTAACCTTGGTAGGCGAACCGCTAAGTCCAAGCCATTTGATTTCGTGTTCAATGTCGCTTACACCCCATTCGGTGATATTCAGGTAAGAATGTGTGTCGTAAAAATCAGTATAGTCGTTACCGGCTTCCTGTTTTTCTGTTGGAGTGACAGCACGTTTGTATTTCATGGTGAGTTTTGCATGACGAGGACGACATTCTGGCGCTGAACCGTTTACAGTAATTACCATTGGCAGCGGACCTTTTACAACTTCTACACCACGTTCCAAACGACGTTTCACAGTAATTTTGTTGTTCGATAAATCTAAAATTTCTTCGGCATACGTAATTTGTGGGAAGCCTAATTTTTCGGCAACCTGTGGTCCAACCTGTGCAGTGTCACCGTCGATAGCCTGACGGCCACAAACAATTAAGTCAACTTTTCCCATTTTACGAATGGCACAAGCCAATGCATAAGACGTAGCAAGTGTATCTGAACCGGCGAATTCACGTCCGCTCAAAAGGTAACCACCATCGGCACCACGATACATACTTTCACGAATAATTTCGGCTGCACGTGCAGGTCCCATGGTGAGGATGTGAACCGTTGCACCTTTAATTTTACTTTTCAAGCGAAGAGCTTGTTCCAACGCGTTCAAATCTTCGGGATTGTAGATGGCAGGAAGCGCAGCACGGTTAACCGTTCCATCAGCCTTCATTGCATCTTTCCCTACGTTGCGTGTGTCGGGTACTTGCTTAGCAAGAACAACAATGTTAAAACTCATTTTCTGATAATTAGATTAATATATTGACTTATAAATTCTATTATTCGGGATATTCAGGTTTAAATTCCACTCTTGTTTCTAACTATTATTATATAGCTACTTAAAATTGAAAAAAGACCTGCAAAAGTAACTTTTTTTATTCAAATTGCAATTGTTTTATGCACAAAAATCCTAAACTGTGCATAAAATCTGCCCGTGAAGTACAAAAAAAACGTGGGACTTTTCACAAAGTCCCACGTCGTAATAGGTATTAGTTTTTTTTAAGGTATAAAAAAGATTGTGTTGTTTAGTTAACGATGCAAATAAACTGCTTAAAACGGAGTTGTACAAGGGCAAAAATATGTTTTACAACCTATTTTTTGAATAATTGGAGTTATTTTGGTCTTTTTAATTCTTAAAAATATCATTTAAGTAGTTGATAAATAAACGATTGAAAATTCAGAGTGTCAGAAATTCAAAGAATCAAAAAGTTGGAATTTTTAACGCGTTTTTAAATCAGAATTTTCATCGAGACCTAAAGGTTATGCAAAGCTAAAGAAATTTTCGATAAATTCACTAAACAAGACCAACTATTTTTCAAAATAGACAAAGCAAATTCGTTGAATTATCCAATGTTAAGTTTCTAGATTTTCTATTATATCAGAATCACTGATTTGGAAAAATGCAGACCATTTTTTTCAGCATAATTCTGTATCTTTGTGGCTTATTTTAGTTACCATGAAAAAAGGATTAAGTGTTTTGATGTCGGTTTTGCTATTAATGGCATGTACTCAAACACCCAAAAATGCCCAAAGTCAGGATAAGGCTATAAATGTTCCTGCTTTTAATGCCGATTCAGCTTATCTTTATACTAAAACTCAGGTTGAATTTGGTGCGCGTGTACCGAATACAAAAGCGCATGATGCTTGCGCTGCTTATTTATCCGCAGAACTGAGACGTTTTGGAGCTGAAGTAGTAGAACAAAAGACTGATTTAACAGCATTTGATGGTACGGTTTTAAAATCAACCAATATTATAGGTTCATTCAATCCAAAAGCTGAAGCACGAATTTTGCTTCTTTCTCATTGGGATTCTCGTCCGTGGGCTGATCACGATTCCGACCCAACTCTACGCAAAAAACCGGTTATGGCTGCTAATGACGGTGCCAGTGGAGTAGGAGTGTTGTTGGAAATGGCGCGATTAATGTCAAAAGAAAAGCCTACTGTGGGTGTTGATATCTTCTTCTGCGATTCGGAGGATTACGGTCAACCTGAAAGTGCTTCGGGTGGTAGCAGTGAAAACTCGTGGTGTCTTGGAACACAATACTGGGCCAAATCACCTCATGTTAAGGGATATACTGCTCGCTTTGGCATTTTGTTGGATATGGTTGGAGGGCAACAAGCCACTTTTTATAGGGAACAAGCATCGGAGTATTATGCTGCAAATGTGGTTGAAAAAGTATGGTCGCAGGCAAAAGGTTTGGGTTTTGAACAGTTTTTTGTCAACGAAAAGGGAGGCGCCATTACTGACGATCATATTTTTGTAAATCAAATTACCGGAATTCCAACGATTGATATTATTCAGTATGACCCGAAATCGGGAAGTGGATTTGGAACATACTGGCACACAACTCACGACACGATGGATAAAGTGGATAAAAGCACACTAAATGCTGTTGGTGCAACGCTGATGCATGTGGTTTACAATGAAAAATAAAAAATAGTTAGTAGTAAGTAGTTAATAGAAAGTAGTAAAAAAACATGTCAATTCGATACAAAAGAATAGCTGTAAAAATAGGAAGCAATGTGTTGACACGTGCTGATGGAACGTTGGATATCACGCGTATGTCAGCGCTGGTGGATCAGATTTCCCAATTGCACAAAAAAGGGGTTGAAATTGTGATGGTTTCCTCCGGTGCTGTGGCTTCGGGTCGGAGTGTGTTGGGGATTACCAAAAAGATGGACGTGGTGGATCAACGCCAGCTTTTTTCGGCTGTTGGTCAGGCTAAACTGATAAATCATTACTACGATTTGTTTCGCGAACATGGCATCATGGTGGGACAAGTCCTTACGATGAAAGAAAATTTCAGCAGTCGACGACATTATTTGAATCAGCGAAACTGTATGCGTGTGATGCTTGATAATAAAGTGATTCCGATTGTAAATGAGAATGATACAGTTTCGGTTACCGAGCTGATGTTTACCGATAACGATGAACTTTCGGGTCTGATTGCTTCGATGATGGATATGAATGCGCTGATAATTCTGAGCAATATTGACGGTATTTATAACGGTTCGCCTTCCAATCCTGATTCAAAAGTGATTAGTCGGATTGAAAAAGGACAGGATATATCCGATTTTATTGAAAGCACCAAATCAACGTTTGGTCGCGGTGGTATGCTGACTAAAACCAGTATTGCGCGCAAAATTGCCGACGAAGGCATTGAAGTGATTATTGCCAATGGTAAAAAAGATGGAATACTTCTGCAATTGCTTGATAAAAAAGCCGATACGGTATGTACGCGCTTTGTGCCTGCAAAAGAGGAAGTATCGAGCGTGAAGAAATGGATTGCTCACAGCGAAGGCTTTGCCAAAGGGGAGATACATGTAAATGAAAATGCCGCCAATGTGTTGACCGGCGAAAAAGCGGTAAGTTTATTGCCAATCGGAGCAACAGCCATTATTGGCGATTTTGAAAAGGACGATATTGTGAAGATTATCAATCACAAAGGTCGCTCACTCGGCATTGGTAAAGCACAATACGACAGCGAAAAATCACGCGAAATGTTGGGTAAAAAGAACCAAAAGCCACTGGTACATTGTGATTATTTGTATCTGGAATAGTATTTATTCTTCCGTCAAATACAAAATCATCCTTTCCACAGCTTCCTTACAAACAGGACAAAATTCAGGTGCTTTATTAGTCCGCATCCGGCAATCGTAACAAGGGCGATACATTCCTTTTTTCAGATAACCACCACCTTCAAATATACCGATATTGGTTTTAATTGAGTCGCTTGGCGGAGTTGGAACTGCAGTTTCGTGAGCAACCGCGCTTTTCCATTTTTTTTCGAACTGAACCAGCGAAGTGATATTTGGTTCCCACGGTTCTTTTTTGATATCATAAGTAGCGTCCAATACATCTTTGTCATAAAAATATTCGTCGGCCAGCCCGGCAAACGAATGACCGAATTCGTGAACAGTTACCTGAGTCGCCAGTTTATTGTCAGCAGATGTAAGCGCATAGAAGTTATAAATGCCTCCACCACCGTAAGTTGACGTGTTGGCAAGTACATAAATCGCATCGTAAGGAACCAATGCTGCCAAATCACGTAAATTAAAAGAATTTTCGGTAGTCAGGTAGCGTGGCTCGTAAAAGGTGTAGAAATGGGAGTTAACTGTTGTGTTCTTCCAAACCGATTCCTTTTCCAATGAAATTCCAGATTCCTCTGATGGTGCGGCTATCGCGTAAATATTGATTCGGTTTTTGTATTTGGAGAAAGGTTCGTGGGTTAGTAGATTTTGTGCTAATCGTTGCGCATCTTTGAAGAACTTTTGCTTTTCTCTGGCAGAATATCCTTCGGCAATTACAGCAATATCAATCGCTTTTTCAGGCACTGCATTTTTGGAAATAATTTTCACAGGCACTGCTTTCGGAATTGTTTTCTGAATTAGTTTGTCAGTTGGTGAGAGTAAATAACGAAACAATTCCTCCCATTTGTCAAAATCCAGACGTTTTTCAATTATCAGATTCACAGCTCGTTGCGGAAATGGAAACAGAATAGTTTGTTCAAAACTTTTAGATACTTTCAATGCTTCAGGCGTGGATTGCCACTCGTGAAACAGGGCACTAAAACCATCAATATAAATTTGTTTATTACTCAAACTATCGAGCACCCGAAAGCGGAAATCGCCCAAATTCAGGTCGGTGGATAAATGACTACGTCGTCCACCCCAAAAAGGTTCTTGCTTAATTTTGTTCAGAAAAACAGATGTTTCAAGTGCGTTTCCACAAAAATGAAAATCGACACGACAGGCTTTTTCGGTATAATAATCTTTGTATTGTTGAGCATAAAATGAGGAACAATACATTAAAAAGAAAAAGATAGCAAAGGTTTGTTTTGACATGGTAGTTGAATTTTAAAACGGATACAAATTAAATGAAAATTTTGATTAAAACCTATTTATTTGTATGTATATACAAAATCCTTCGGGAGGTTAGGCCGAAGGATTTTTTCATAGTTAAGGTAATGCGTTTTATTACAATGTTCCAGTTGTTGTCTGAGTTTGATTTTGTAATCCAAGATCTGCTGTCTGAACAACTTTTCCTTTGTCGTCAATGGTGATAAAACGTCTTTCTGGTTTCGGAAATCCTGGTTTTTGAACTAACAAAATGTAATTTCCTTTGGCAATATTTTCTATCAAAAATTCACCTTTGTCGCTGCAGGTTTCCTCTGTTATGATTTCCATAGAATTGGAATCCAGCAGGGTGACGCTTGCATGATTTCCTTCAGGACGATCACTTTTCACGATTCTACCTCTGATTTCGAATGAATTTTGTGCATAAAATGCTGTGCAAGCAAGGGCAAGTGCGCTGAGTAAAAAGACTCTTTTTAAAAGTGTTGTTTTCATGATTTTTAAAGTTTAAAAGTTAATTGAATGTTGGTTGATTTAAAATCCTGTTTATTATATTGACGATGAAACTAAATGTTTCTTACATCAAAATTTCTGATTTAATAATTAGACGAAATGAAAGTTGAGTTTGGATTTAATTTCTTGAAAATTAATTTATTTTTTTGCTTGAAAATAGATATTTTGGATTAAGTGTTTGATAATCAATTAAATTATTTTGAATTATTTTATGCTCTGTTCATAACTATTCTGATTCTGATTCGGTGGTTTTCTGGAAAAACAGTAACTTTGCCTCACTTTTTTTTAAAATACTGAATGATTTTTCGAATTAAGCTTTTTGTTTTTCTAATGATTATTGCACTGACTTCCTGCTCGTGGTTTCAGGAGCCTGTTAAATCGTCGGCTTACATAACTCAGGTTTTTGATTATGTTTATGCACCGGGTCAACATGCTTTGTTGGCAAAAAAAACAGACAGTTCGAACTTTATTGGCGAACCGACCAGCGATAAAGGTTTTTTGTATCTGGGCGGATTTGGCGGTTATGTGGTGGCCGGCTTCGATCACAATGTGACAAATGGCGATAGCTTTGATTTCGAAGTATTTGCCCTGAAAAGTGCTTCACCTGAACCAGGTATTGTATATGTGATGAGCGATACGAATGGCAACGGATTGCCCGATGAAACATGGTATGAACTCAAAGGAAATCAATTTTCAAATTCTATACGAAATTATTGGGTTCGATATAATAAAGCCGTCTCAGACTCGACCAATATCACCTGGAAAGACAGTGAAGGGAAATCAGGGGAATTGAAATCCGGATATGGCTCAAAATATTCAGCTAAATGGTGGTGGCATGCTACAACTAACGACAGCATTACGTTTTATGGAACACGATTGCCCGACTCGTACCTAAATACGTCAACTACAAGTACTCAGAACTGGGTTGTGCCACAAACGCTTTTCACATGGGGTTATGCCAAAAATCTGTATGGAACAGATTATGATTCGGATTTGGGAGCCAATAAGTTTGATATTTCCAATGCGGTTGATTCAATGGGAAAAGCTGTGAATCTGCCACATATCCGCTTTATAAAAATACAAACAGCTGTGTTTCAGCAAGCCGGATGGCTTAATGAAGTTTCGACTGAAGTGAGAGGAGCAAAGGATTTGAGAAAGTGAAATTTATTCAATCACAATGCCATATTTATACAACAATCCACCTAAGCCCATTCTAGAGAATCGGGCTTTTTTAATGCGATTTTGTTCCGGGTCGATTGAATAATTGAAAGAAGTTCTGAAATCAACTTTTTCGAGGTTTGTTCGTTGAAAGATTGTTCGTTGCAGGTCGCAGTTATCAAAAACTGATTCAGTCAGATCTGTTTCTGAAAAATCAGTTTCCTGCAGGTTGCAGTTTTTGAAAAGAGTCTTTTTGAGTTTTCGCTTGTAGAAAACTGACAGTTTCAAATCGCAATTTTCAAATTTCACCGAAAACAAAAACTCACGACACCAATCGAACTGAACTCCAACTAACTTACAACCATTGAAATAAACATCATTCAGTGTGGAGTCTGTCAGGTTGCATAAACTGAAATCACAATCTTCAAAAATACAATCTCTGAAAATGTTGTTAATCACACTTATGCCATGAAAATTGCAATTTACAAACCGGCAATTTTCGTATTCTCCTCTTTCGAAAGGTTCTTCGGTAAAATTTAAACGCTCAAAAATTTGATCTTCAGTCATTTGTTTTGAAAAATAAAAGACTGTCACAATCAAGTTGCAACAGTCTTTTTAGTTTAAAATCAGTTGTTTATGCTTTTTCGTTCATTTTCATCATGCCCATCATTTGGTTTATGGTTTTCTGCATTCCGTCGGTAGATGCATCGAGGAAAATAACATTTCCCTTACCTGTTTCACCAAAATGTTTAATGGCTTCAGTCCACATAGAGAACAGTAAGAATGAAGAATCCAAATCTGCATCAGTCATTTCTTTTGCAGCCATTGCCATCCCTTTGGCTACTTCTTCGCGGAAAAGTGCAATTCCCTGACCACGTTGTTGAGCAGCTTCTTTTTCAGCTAATGCTGAAATTTTAATGGCATTTCCTTCGGCTTCAGCAGCTTTGGTTTTGGTAATCAACAAGGCCTGACCTTCGTTTTCAGCAGCAGCTTTCAGGTTATTCGATGCCACTACGCGCGACATTGATTTGATAATTTCTTCGTCGAACGTAATGTCATTCAGCTGAATATCAATCATGTGGTAACCCCATTGTTCCAGGGTGTCGTCCAAATGTTTTTTTACTTCCTGAATAATTTCAGTACGAAGACTCAAAATTTCGGCTTGTTTTTTGGTTGCCACAAAACTACGAATTGTTCCTTCGATAGTACGAATCAACGCCTGCATAAAGTTACGGTCGTCAACAAACTTAAAAGCCACGTTTTTAATCGTTTCATCAGCCTGATTGAAAACTGCATAAAGCAACATAGCTTTAAAATAAACGTTCGCCTGATCCTGTGTTACAGCCTGAAATTCAAGCTCTACCGAACGGTTTTGAATAGAAATCCGTTTGTGAACAAATTCTATAAACGGAATTTTAAAGTTCAAACCCGGTGCCATAATGCGACGATATTTCCCGAAAATGGTAATAACCGCCACGCTTCCTTGATTTACAGTGACAAATCCAGAAAAAATAAAGAGGAGAATAATTACTCCGATAACGATAAAAGGAATTGATTCCATTTGATGTTGATTTTAAATGATTAATATGATTGTTTGAAAACTTACTTTTTTTCCCACTCCAGCATTTTCTTTTTGCAATCTAGACCCCAACGGAAACCACCTAAGCCACCATCAGTACGAATAACACGGTGACAGGGAATCAGGTATGCAATCGGATTTGCTCCAATGGCAGTTCCCACGGCACGTACTGCTTTCGGGCGACCAATAGCTTCGGCAATTTGAGCGTAGGTAGTGGTCTCACCGGCCGGAATACGTTGCAAAGCTTTCCATATAGATTGTTGAAAATCTGTACCAATAGGATGCAGAGTTGGTTTTTCTCCTCTTTCAAAAATCTGATTAGCAAGGCGTTTGGCCTTTTCATCGTTTTGACGAAAATCGGTTTCGGGAAAACGGTTTTCCAAATCCAGATAAGCCCCTTCACGGCTCTCAGGAAAAAGGAGCGCACAAATTCCGTCATTCGAAAAGGCAATGCAACATTCGCCAAAAGGCGAATCGGAAAATCCAAACGAAGGTTCTGACTGAGGAGGTAACTGTCTCATTGATTCAATATTTTTGTATAGAAAAATAAAAGCCGAACTTTTTTCGATAAATTTTTGTAAAAAAAAGCACCTGATAAAGATGCTAACAAAAAGTCAGCTACATTTGTCACAAAATTACGCATAAAATTGGTTCATTGTTCAATCTATGTCAAAAATAAATTCGGGTGTTGCTGTTTTCTGGTTTCGCCGTGATTTACGCCTCGAAGATAATATCGGTTTATTTCACGCTCTAAAGTCGGGTTATCCGGTTTTGCCACTCTTTATTTTTGATACGGATATTCTCTCGCATCTTGATGATAAGGCAGATAGGAGGGTGGATTTTATTCATCAGGCACTTTTGGAAATAAATGTCAGGCTGGCATCAATGGGGAGTTCTATCTGTGTAAAAATTGGAAATCCGTTACTAGTTTTTGAGCAATTGACTCAGGAATTCGACATTAGAACCGTATTCACAAATCGCGATTACGAACCTTATGCTTTAAAACGCGATTATTCGATTGAGAAACTGTTAAATGGCAAAAATATTAAATTCCTGACTTTTAAAGATCAGGTTATTTATGAGTGGAATGAAGTCCTGAAAAATAACGGCGAACCTTATACTGTTTTCACACCCTATTCTAAAATTTGGAAACAAAAGCTTTCGGAATTAGCATACCAACGATATTATTCTGAAAATGAGCAGAATTACCTGCAGTTTTCGGCTCATCTTCCTGATTTGGAAGAGATTGGATTTTTAAAAACAGACCTGACATTTTCTGCTCCGCTTATTGACGAAAATATTGTAAGGAATTATGAACAAACTCGCAATTTCCCGGCCATACATGGCAGTACAGAACTGAGTGTTCACTTGCGTTTTGGAACGGTCAGTATCCGTAAATTGGTAAAACTGGCATTGGAATTAAATGAATCGTGGTTAAATGAATTGATTTGGCGTGAATTTTTTATTAGCATTTTGATGCATTTTCCTTATGTAGAAAAAGGAGCGTTTAAAAAGAAATATGACGAAATTCAGTGGCGGAACAATGAAACCGAATTTGCGCACTGGTGTGAAGGTAGTACGGGATATCCAATTGTGGATGCCGGTATGCGGCAATTGAACCAAACCGGATGGATGCATAACCGCGTGAGAATGATTGTTGCCAGCTTTCTAACCAAACATTTGCTGATCGACTGGCGTTGGGGTGAAGCCTATTTTGCCCAAAAATTAATCGATTATGATTTGTCAGCCAATAATGGTAACTGGCAATGGGCTGCAGGTTGCGGCTGCGATGCAGCTCCATATTTTCGCATTTTCAATCCGGCCGAACAAACTAAAAAGTTTGATCCCGAACTGATTTATATTCGGAAATGGGTAAAAGAACTTGATACATTTGATTATCCGGAACCGATTGTAGAGCATGTTTTTGCCCGAAATCGCGCATTAGAAATTTACAAACAAGGACTTAATACTTTATAATATTATTCAAAATGAACAAATTATTTAAAATTTCACTATTGATTTTATTGACTATTTCTTCTTGTACATTAGCACAAACAAGTACAGCAAAATGGCAGTCTCAACCGATAATAATTGACGGTGATGGGTCAGATTGGGGTATGTTACCTCGATTCTTTAATACCGAGTCGAACCTGAAATATGAATTCAGAAACGATGCACAAAACCTGTATTTTATTATGAAAGCAGCCGACCGTGCCACGCAGATGCAACTTTTGCGAGCCGGTTTTTCTGTAAAATTCAAACTTAAAACTTCAGTACAAAAGGCCGAAATTATGTTTCAGGCTAATAAATTTACCGAAATGCCTCCAATGAATATGCAGGATGTGAGAACAGACAAACTGGTTGATAAATCGGTTACTAAACCCCAGATAATTTTGAAAGACACGGCTATACTTGACGGATTTCAGTTCACAAACGGAATGATAACGTCTGAAAATAAGGATAATATATGTTTTGCGCGAAGTAAATCAAATCGAGACTTAGCAACCTACGAAATTCGGATTGCATTGCGTGAATTGTTTGGAAATAATGTTAGTTTGGAAAAAATTACAACAACACAAATCCAACTTCAGGTAGTAGTAAATGATTTATCACAAAATGAAATACATAAAATGCGTAGTCGAATGGGTGGTGGAATGCATGGCGGCGGAGGACGCGGAATGGGTGAAGGTAGAGGAATGAATGGTGGCGCTGAAATGGGTGGAGAGATGGGTCAAATGCCAGGAAGTGAGATGAATGTTGAAATGCCAACTGAAATGCGAGGCGGTTTTTCGATGGAACGAAAAAGTTTCAACAAGGATTTTCTTTTGTCTAACGGAAAATAGAACTCAGAGTTTCTTTTCGTAAAATTTTATTGCTTTCGGAATAAATAAAAGCCGGTAAATAAAAAATCTGTTTTGGAATTTCGTATCTGGTAAGATTGCTTTTAAAAAATGCAGTTAATTCAGAAGTTTTCTCAGATGTAAATTCCTCTGATTCAATTACTAAAACTACTTTATTCTCAAGTAAATCATTTGGAATTGAAGAGATAAAAAAGTTGGAAGAAATAAATGTTTCCAGTTTTTTTTCTAGCTGTTCAGGAAAGATTTTCACAGCACCGGAATTAATTACCGAATCAACTCTGCCTAACCACCGAAATGATTTTGAATCCTTAAGTTCTACAATATCATTGGTTATGAATTCGTTTTCAGATAAATGGGGTGCGGAAATTACCAGACAATCACGTTCATCCTGCCGAATGGAAACTCCATCGAGTATCGTAAAAAAATCCGATTTCTGATTTCCATTAAAGCAACGCAACGCAATGTGAGAAGCTGTTTCAGTCATGCCGTAAGTTTCGTACATGGAAGCCGGAATTTCAGCTGCCAATGCTTCCAGTTTTGCATTTACATGCCCACCACCAACAATTATATTTAGAACCATTTTGGACTTTAAAGTCTTAGCAGAATGATTTAATTGATAAGGAGTTATGGCTGTAAAATCGATAGGGAAATCTATATTCTCAAACGGATTGGCTTTCGGTTCAACAACTATCAGATTAAACCCACCAACAATTGCCCGTACCAGCATCATTTTACCGGCTATATACGAAGAAGGCATACAAAGCAGAACAGTTTTTGTGGCATCAAGACCGAAAAACGCATTGGTCATTCGGGCTGAATTACGCATCGCAGTTTTTGTAAGCCGTATTTCTTTAGGTGTGCCGGTTGAGCCTGAAGTGTGGGAAACGATAAAATCCGAATCGTCAAACCAATTTACCAGAAAATCATAAACAACTGATTTCCACGAATTCGTTGATTCGTAATTCGTTTTCAAGCCGGCAATATTCTCCCGATTAAAAATTTCTCCGTTTAGCTTTATAGTTTCTGACATCAGCCTAAGATTGAACTTAAATTCCAGTTGTCGTTAGTGTTATAAAACAACTTTGCATCCCGAATTTCAAGTGGTGAAGGGATATTATTGTGGTATAGCTGACCAGTTCCCAACCCCTGTGGCAATTTCGAACCAAGTGTGGATGTCCATTGCGCAATGGCATTCAAACCAATATTCGCTTCGAGAGCAGAAGTAATCCACCAACCAATTTTATGTTTTTCGGCCATTTGAATCCATTCTTCCGACACCTTAAATCCACCCAACAAACTAGGTTTCAAAATTATATATGCAGGATGAATCGTTTTCAGCAATTCCTCATCTGGTGAAATTCCAATCAGTTCTTCATCCAACACAATAGGAATAGGCGATTTCTGACAAATTTCAGCCATGGCTTCCCATTGACCTGCTTTTATTGGCTGTTCAATGGAGTGAATATTGAAAGTGGCTAGTTTGTCTAATTTTTGCAACGCATCTGTGGGGGTAAATCCGCCATTTGCATCGAGTCTAATTTCTATATCAC
>CAZTDH010000049.1:0-13720 GCA_964612615.1 uncultured Paludibacter sp.
TGTTCACATTCCAGCACCAGATCGGCCATAAATTGCATTTCCACTGTTACTGTTCCTTCCCCCTGACATTCTTCGCAGCGACCGCCTTCGGTATTGAACGAAAAATGCGAAGCCGAATAATTCATTTGCTTCGATAATTGCTGGTCGGCAAAAAGTTTGCGAATTTCGTCGTATGCTTTTATATAGGTCACCGGATTGGAGCGCGACGAACGTCCAATGGGGTTTTGATCCACAAATTCAATATCCTTGGCCAAATGCATACTGCCTTTCAGCGTTCCAAACTGTCCGGTTCGGTCGGCCACACCACCGTAATGTTTTTTCAGTGCAGCGTAAAACACATTACGCACCAACGATGATTTCCCCGAGCCGCTCACACCGGTTACAACCGTCATTACATTCAGTGGAAATTTTACATTAATGCCTTTTAGGTTGTTTTCACGCGCACCAAGTACTTCAATGTAATTGTTCCACTTACGACGATGGGTTGGTACGTCAATAAATTCTTTGTTCAGCAGGTATTTAAGCGTAAATGATTTTTCAATGTTTTCGTCAGTGGCTTTGCTTATCGCTTCTGTTTCTCCCTGAAAAACCACTTCACCACCTTTTCGCCCGGCATACGGGCCAATATCGATAATATAATCGGCAGCACGCATAATTTCTTCATCATGTTCCACTACCACCACCGTATTTCCAAGGTCGCGTAATTGCTTCAGCACTTTTATCAGCAAATGTGTGTCGCGCGAGTGTAATCCAATGCTTGGCTCATCCAGAATATACAACGAACCAACCAAACTGCTTCCAAGTGAGGTAGCCAGATTAATACGCTGACTTTCACCACCCGAAAGGGAATTCGACAAGCGATTCAACGTCAGATATCCAAGTCCTACATCAAGTAAAAAGTGTATGCGGTTATTTATTTCAATCAACAGGCGTTTGGCAATGGCTGCATCCTGCTCGTCGAGCTGAATATTTTCAAAAAACTCATTCAGCTTTCGGATAGACAGGAGCACCAGTTCCAAAATGGACTTTCCACTGACTTTAATATATGAAGCTTCCTTTTTCAACCGGCTACCATTACACGATGTGCAGGTTGTTTTTCCCCGATAGCGAGCCAACATTACCCGGTACTGAATTTTATACTGATTGGCTTCGAGCATTTTGAAGAATGCATTCAGCCCTTCGAAATACTTATTTCCGGTCCAAATTAACTGACGTTGTTCATCGCTTAGTTCGTAATAGGGCTTGTGAATCGGAAAATTGAACTTTGAAGCGCTGTGAATTAACTGGTTTTTCCATTCGCTCATCACTTCGCCTTTCCAGCAAACCACTGCATCTTCGTAAATCGAAAGCGTTTTATTTGGCACCACCAAATCTTCGTCAATGCCAATAACCCGTCCGAATCCTTCACAAACAGGACAAGCACCAATTGGACTATTGAAGCTGAAAGTGTGAACCGTTGGAGTTTCGAACTGGATTCCATCAGCTTCAAAACGTTTAGAAAAAGAAAGAATTTCGGATGTATCTGAAGTAAAAACTTTCAATGAGCAAACTCCATTTCCTTCAAAAAATGCTGTTTCAACAGAGTCGGTAAGTCGGCTTATAGTTTCCTGGTTGTGGGAAATAGCCAATCGGTCGATAATCAGATAAACTTCCTGACTAATTTCGCTTCCGGCATTGGTTTTTATAAAATCTGATAGTTGAAATGTCTCACCATTTACTTCAATGCGACTGAACCCCTGCAACTGAAGGCTGTAAAGCTGTTCTATCAACGGGCGGTCTACCGTGGCAATTACGGGTGTGAGCACCATAAGCCGTGTTCCGTCGGCATATTGCATGGCAGCGTCAATTACATCTTCCGATTCATGTTTTTTTACCAGTTCGCCCGAAACAGGAGAATAGGTTTTGCCTATTCGGGCATAAAGTAGTTTGATGTATTCGTAAATCTCGGTTGAAGTGCCTACCGTGGAACGGGGATTGCGGGTATTAACCTTTTGTTCGATGGCAATAGCCGGTGGAATACCTTTGATGTAATCCACTTCGGGTTTGCTCATACGTCCCAGAAACTGACGGGCATACGACGAAAGACTTTCCACATAACGGCGTTGGCCCTCGGCATAAAGCGTGTCGAATGCCAGCGAAGATTTTCCCGATCCTGAGAGTCCGGTAATTACAACTAATTTATTGCGCGGAATTTCAACATCTATATTTTTTAGATTGTGAACTCTGGCGCCTTTTATTATGATATTTCCTTGTTTTGACATGATAGAATTAATTCGTAATTAATAGTTTATAACTCATAATTGAAAAGAAAAAAGATACTTCTTTTGTCAACTGTGAACTAATAACTATCAACTAATTTCGACCTGCAAAGATACGATTTAAGAAATGAATATTAAAGGTACAATAATCAATAAAGACTAAAACTATTTTTAAAACCAAAATGTTCTAATTAAATCAATATACAAAAACTATGCAGCATTATTGTAATGAATATACAAATAAAATGAATAAATTAGCCATAAAGCGAGTGTTTAGGAATAAATATTGATATTTTTTGAGATAAGCTATTGTTTTATGCATAATTTGTTGTACTTTTGCGGCGAATCTAAATAATTATACAAATTTATGAAGAACAAACGTAATCGTTTACAGATTATCTCTGAAATTCTCCGGTCAACAGTTGTAGGAAGCCAGGAAGAATTGCTCAAAATTTTAAGTGACCGACAGTGTGAGGTAACCCAGGCTACCTTATCGCGCGATTTAAAACTGCTTAAAGTTGCCAAAACGCCGCTTTCGAACGGTGCATACAAGTATATTTTACCTTCATATAACAAACCGCTTCCAAACACAGGTTCTTTCAATACCCTGATAGCACATGGTGCAGTTTTGAGTCTTGAATTTTCAGGACAACTTGCTGTTGTAAAGACAAAACCGGGCTATGCAAGTGCTATAGCATGGGATATTGACAATAAAGCAACCGAACAGGTTTTGGGAACTATTGCCGGTGATGATACCATTCTGGTGATACCACGTGAGGGCGTAACCCGCGAAGATATTCTGGATATGATGAATATCACTTTTTCCGAGAGGGATTAATTAAATTTACTTGCTGAAAATAAAGTATTTCTGTATCTTTGCTGCCCTTTTGCGAAAAAAGGCAATGTGTCATGTTGACATTATCCCGGAGTGAGAAAGATTAGGTTATAC
Source organism: uncultured Paludibacter sp. (assembly GCA_964612615.1). Classification (GTDB taxonomy): domain Bacteria; phylum Bacteroidota; class Bacteroidia; order Bacteroidales; family Paludibacteraceae; genus Paludibacter. Next base: position 3,208 of record CAZTDH010000049.1, read on the forward strand.
ATTTGTTAAAGAGTTGCTTTCTAAACAAAAAAGAACTCATTCAATTTGAAGATGGAAAAAGAAATTACCGTTGATGAGATAACGGTACAAGTTGCAGATGAGCGTTATTTGTGTTATGTTGATACGATTTTGACTACAATTGCAGACGCAGCCAAAGTTCGCGGAACAGGTATTGCCAGACGCTCGCCCGAGTATATCGAGCAAAAAATGAAAGAAGGAAAAGCTATTATTGCTTTAGCAGGTGAGGCCTTTGCCGGGTTTTGCTATATCGAAACATGGGGAAATAAGAAGTTTGTTGCAAATTCAGGACTTATTGTAGTTGATAAATACCGTGGAAATGGATTGGCTAAACGTATAAAGCGTGAAGCATTTAAACTTTCCCGTAAACGCTATCCTGATGCTAAAATATTTGGACTTACCACCGGTTTGGCCGTGATGAAAATCAACTCCGAACTAGGTTATAAACCCGTAACTTTCTCCGAACTTACTGATGATGAGGCTTTTTGGAAGGGCTGTCAGAGTTGCGTAAACTATGATATACTGCAACGTACGGATCGTAAACATTGCTTGTGTACCGGCATGTTATTTGACCCGGCAAAAGACATCGAGAAATAATTTACGATTGAAGGATTTACAATTTACGACTTAAAGACAGTCGTATGTCGACTGTCAACATAAATAAAATGAAAGAAAAAGTATTATTAGCATTTAGCGGAGGATTGGATACCTCATTTTGCGCCATGTACCTGGCTCATGAAAAAGGCTATGAAGTGCATACAGCGGTGGCTAACACAGGCGGATTCAGTGCTGAGGAATTGAAAGTAATTGAAGATAAAGCATATCGTCTCGGAGCAAAAACACACATTGCTTTAGATGTAACGCAGGAGTATTACGAGAAAAGTATCAAATACATGGTTTTTGGAAATGTGCTTCGCAACGGAACTTATCCTATCTCGGTTAGTTCGGAGCGTATTTTTCAGGCCATTGCCATTATCAATTATGCTAAGGAAATAGGTGCCGACTATGTGGCACACGGCAGCACCGGAGCCGGAAACGATCAGGTACGCTTCGATTTGACTTTTGATGTTTTAGCACCGAACATTAAAATTCTGACTCCAACGCGCGATATGGTGCTGACCCGCGAATATGAAATCAATTATCTGAGAGACCATGGTTTCAAAGCCGATTTCACCAAAATGGAGTATTCCATTAATAAAGGACTTTGGGGAACGTCAATCGGTGGAAAAGAAACGCTTAAATCAGAACAAACTTTACCTGAATCAGCTTATCCGAGTCAGGTCGAGAAGCAAGACGAAGTAACTGTAACAATTGGTTTCGAAAATGGTGAAATTTGTTCGGTAAACGGACAAACAAACGAAAATAAAGTATTGTTGATTAATGCGTTGGAAGAAATTGCCAACAAATACGGCATCGGACGCGATATGCATATTGGCGATACTATAATTGGTATTAAAGGCCGTGTGGGATTTGAAGCTGCTGCACCGCTGTTGATTATCAATGCACACAAAATGCTTGAGAAACACACACTTACCAAATGGCAACAATACTGGAAAGACCAATTGGGAAACTGGTACGGAATGTTCCTTCACGAAGCTCAATACCTGGAACCGGTAATGCGCGACATTGAACAGTTTCTGCAAAGTTCACAACAAAATGTAAGTGGAACGGTAATCGTAAAACTTCGTCCGTATAATTACACATTAGTAGGCGTGGAGAGTCCGTTTGATTTAATGAAGACTGACTTTGGCGAATACGGCGAAATAAATCGCGCCTGGAGTGCCGACGATGTGAAAGGTTTTACCAAAATACTTGGTAACCAAATGAAGATCTATTATAACGTTCAGAAACGGAACGGGAAATAAGATAAAAACAATAAAACTAGAAAAACACGATTGCGAGCCTCTGCCTTTTTTGGTGGAGGCTTTTTTAATCGGGTTATCAGATTGTTTTGATAATCAAAATTTTAATCGTAATTTTGCAGCCTAAAAAATAATTTTAAAAGTTTTATCTAATGATGAATGCTCAGGATATCAAAAACGGAACCTGTATCCGTATGGACGGAAAGCTGTATTTTGTTGTAGAATTTCTCCATGTAAAGCCCGGAAAAGGCAATACATTTATGCGTACCACACTGAAAGATGTAGTTGATGGTCGTGTTATCGAACGTCGTTTTAATATCGGCGAAAAACTGGAAGATGTACGCGTAGAACGTCGTCCGTATCAATTTGTTTATAAAGAAGGTGCTGATTTTATTTTTATGAATCAGGAAACATACGATCAACATCCTATTGCTCATGATTTGATTAATGGAGTTGATTTTCTGCTCGAAGGTATGTCAATAGAAGTGGTTTTGGATGCATCTTCCGATACGGTACTTTATGCCGATATGCCTGTTAAAGTGCAAATGAAAGTTACATATACCGAACCCGGCATGAAAGGTGATACAGCTACCAATACATTGAAACCTGCAACTGTAGAATCGGGTGCAACCGTAAAGGTGCCATTATTTATTACAGAAGGGGAAACTATTGAAATTGACACGCGCGATGGTTCATACCAAGGTCGTGTAAAAGTTAGCTAATCAGTAAGCATCTTTTCAATCACATATATTAAATCCGACAATCTTCAAGATTCGTCGGATTTTTTTGCAATTTATTGTCGGTATTTGCCGTTTTTTTGCGTAATTTGTATTCACATTTAAAATCAACAGAAAATGAAAAAACGTATTCAAAGTTTCGGGTATGCGGGCCGTGGTGTGTGGCTGGTAATCAGCAAAGAAGCCAATATGAAGATTCATTTGGCAGTTGCAGTGTTGGTTGTTATGGCCGGATTATATTTTCAAATCAGTGTGGCGGAATGGATTGCCTGTATGCTTTGTTTCGGTTTGGTATTTACTGCCGAAATGATAAACACGGCTATTGAAAATCTGATTGATTTGGTATCCCCCAAGCAACATGAACTGGCTCGTAATGGAAAAGATATTGCTGCCGGAGCGGTTTTAATCAGTGCCATTATTGCTGCGGTTGTAGGTCTAATTATCTTTTCACCAAAGGTTTGGATGTTGTTATGAGAAAATTTAATTTCCTCGCTGACTTTTTCAATTTGCTGTATCCCGATTTATGTGTTGTTTGTGGCGAAAATCTGCTTAAAAACGAACAACATATCTGCCTTTCGTGTCTCAGTTCCATTCCCAAAACCAATTACCATCTACATCCCGATAATCCGATTGAAAAACGATTTTGGGGTAAAGTTCCGATTCACCGTGCCACTGCTTTTTTCTTTTTTCAAAAAGGATCTGCTTTCCAAAAATTACTGCATGCGCTGAAATATAAGGGAAACAAAGAAATCGGAGAGAAAATAGGAAAATATGCTGCTGTTGACTTATTGGAATCAGTTGATTTCATTTCAGTTGATGTTATAATTCCCGTTCCTCTTCACCCCGGAAAATATAAGAAACGCGGATACAATCAAAGCGAATGGATAGGAAAAGGGTTGTCGGAAATTCTCGGAAAACCGCAAGATACAACCACTTTGAAACGAATTAAAGAAAATTCAACTCAAACCAAAAAATCTGTTTTTGAGCGTTTCGAAAACACCGAAGGAATCTTTGAATGCACTGATACAGCGACTCTGGCAGGAATGCATGTGTTGTTGGTTGATGATGTGCTGACAACCGGTTCAACACTCGAAGCTTGTATCAATGCTTTGCTCAAAACCGAAGGAATTAAAGTGAGTGTATTTACAATAGCTGTTGCTTAATATGAATTTGGATTTTTTCTTCCAGATTTTTCCTTTCTCAATTTTACCTCCCCCGTTTTTTATGACATTTTAATGTCGTACTTAACTGTTTTTGCATTTGTCCCAATCTTTTTTCTTCTAATCCATTAATTGTCTGAAAATCAAATCAATAATAATTGGTTTGTCCTAATTGTATTAAACCTGTTTTTTGGTTTAATGCTCTTTCAGGATTAATTTAGCGATTTAATTTTCCATTCAAATCTTCATTACAATAACAGCACAGGGATATAGATAAACCAAACTTCTGAACATAGTAAATTTAGGCTAAACTGTGCTGTTATTTTCTTTCCTTTCCTTTCCTTTTTTTCCTCAATAAAGCATCCTTGTCAGGCAATAAATGTCTAACCGACTACAAATATTTCTAGATTTGTAAAAAAACACAGAGCGTTAAACAAATAAAATTCGTAGTTTTGCATTTGATTTTTTAAACATTATATGCAATCAAAAGCCTTTTTCCTGAATATTTTACTTGGTCTTGCTCTCGCTGGTTGCACTCACTTGCCTAAGGAATTGGAAAATGCTCAGAAATTGTTAGACTCGAAACCGGACTCTGCGTTAGATATTTTGCAACACCCCCCTCGCACTTACTCCGATGCAAATCGTGCTTTGTATGGAATCCTTCTCTTTCAGGCATTGGATAAGAACAACAAAACACTTCAGCCAGATTCCACCATCAGTTTTTCAATAAGGCACTATGAGAAGGCTAATGATAAGCAGCATTTAGCAATCGCCTACTATTATAAAGCCCGGTTATACAAACGTGCTCAGCAATTTGATAAAGCTACAGAGCTATACTTGAAGGCTTTGGATCTGACTGAAAATGAAACTAACTTATATTTGTTGGGGAAGATTTATTCTGATATGGCTGATCTATGTGCAATTCAGAAAGATTTTACAAGAGCGTTGCGAAAATATAATGAGTCAATGAGTTATTATAAAAATGCAGGCGATACGCTTACAGCTAACTCTAAGATAATAGATATTGCCAGAATGTATTTTCTATTGAAAGATAATAGAAAAGCCAGATGGTTTTATAAACAATCACTTTCACAAAGCTCGGATTCTTTTTTGCGTGGTATGACTTATCAGGAGATCGGAATAAATTATTATTTTGCCATGCAATATGACTCAGCAAAGTATTTTCTTAACAAGAGCCTTCATTATCCATATAAAGGAACTAGTTATGCTATACGATGCTATATTCTTGCTGACTTGTGTTTTGATATAAATCAATTTGATTCTGCTTTTTATTATGCAAGTTTAGCATTACAATATCCATCTACTTTTTTTAATCAGCGTGATTGTTATCGTATTTTGGCAAATACTAAATATATGCAGGGTGATTTCAAGAGTATGGGAAAATTTATGACTAAATATCAGGATTGTACTGATTCAGTTCGTAAAATTGAAGCTCAAACCAAAACATCGGTATTGGAAGATTTACATCAAACAAATGGAGCAGTAAGTAACTCCAGACAATCCCTGATTATACTGGGAATAGTTATTTGTATTATTACTATGTTGAGCCTTACTATCGTATTTAGTTTACGGAAAAGAAGCAGGAAAAAAGAAATGGAGCTTGGCAAAGCAAAAGAAACCATTAATGAGAAACAAATTCTATTACGTGATAATCTGATACATAAAATAGCAGAAAACAGAGCCGAAAAGGCATCAGAACTCAAAAAAGGATCTATTAAGGAACGCGAGGTTATATTGCTCGAAATATACAATCGATGTTTACAGCTCGAAAACTGGAACTCGTTTTCAAAACTAATGAATCAAACATTTAATGATCTGATTCTGACTCTGGAAATAAACTATCCTGAATTAAATCAAAAGGAAATAGTTTGGGTTTGTTTGTTTCTTCTTCATATTCCACTTGCTGAAATGGCACTGATTCTCGACTGCCAGATGGGTAGTTTATACAAATTAAAGCAACGGGTAGCTCAAAAAATGAACCTCTCTTCAACCAAAGAACTAGAGCTGGTTCTTCAACGTATGTCTAATGAAAAGTAAATTCAGTTTATTCTCTATCTCTACTTTAATACCCCGATAGTAGATTTTTTTTCCGGCCTTGTTTACCCTTACATTATTTGCTTTTGAACCTATCGTCTTTTTGAAATGTTATAATTAAAACAAAAGAAACACCTTGCTACAAATATTTTCCGATTAAGAATGATTTTAAGAATTCCGAACGAATAAAATTAGTAGATTTGCAATCAAATTTCAAACTGCATAAAAATTTATTTTTATCTGAAACTTTATGCATCTTAAGCTTCTAGTTATTTGTTTTTTACTATCAGTATTTTTGATTGGTTGTTCGCTCATGCCCAATGAGATGAAAACAGCTCAGAAAATAATGGACTCCAATCCCGATTCAGCACTCCATATTTTACAACGCATGCACCCCAATCAATCTTTCCTCGATGCGGATCGTGCACTTTATGGAATTCTTCTTTTTCAGGCCCTGGATAAAAGTAATAAACCCCTTCAACCCGATTCTGCTATTAATTTTTCTGTCAATTATTATCAAAATTCAAACGACAAATCGAATTTAGCTATTGCCTGTTATTATAAAGCCCGGTTATACAAACGAGCTCAACAATATGATCAGGCTACGATACTCTATTTAAAAGCACTTGATTTAACTAGAAACGATTATAATTTTAACTTATTGGGCAAAATTTATTCTGACATGGGTGATATATGTTCCTTGCAGAAAGATTATGCGATGTCTTTGCAGAAATATGAAGAATCTATTAATTGTTTTAAAAGAGCTGGTGATACTCTTGAAGCATCGTATAAAGTCATAGATATCGCTAGAATGTATCGTTTTATGAAAAATTATAATAAAGCAAGACAGTATTATAAACAGTTGATTTCTCAAAGGGCAGATTCTTTTTTGCACGGACTTGTATATCAAGAGATAGGAATTAATTATTTTTTCGCAAAGCAATATGATTCTGCTCAGTACTTTCTTAATAAAAGCCTTCATTTCCCCTATAAAGGTACTAATTATGCAATACGATGTTATAATTTAGCAGATTTGTATTTTGATATTAGTCAATATGACTCTGCATTGCAATATGCAAATATGGCTATGAAATATCCCAGTACTTTTTTTATTCAACGAGAGTGTTATCGGATTTTGACTAATACAGAGTATAGACGTGGTGATTTCAAGCAAATGGCAGTTTATATGTCTAAATATCAGGATTGTTCAGATTCCGTTCGTAAAATTGAAACTCAAACCAAGACAACTGTTCTCGAAGATTTACATCAAACAAACGGAGCAATAAGCAAATCCCGACGATTTCTGATTATACTGGGTATTGTTATATTTATCATTACACTTGTTAGCCTTTCTATTGTGTTTAGCTTACGCAACAGAAGCCGAAAGAAACAACTACAACTGGAAATGACAGAAGAAAAGTTGACAGAGAAACAGCTTTTTCTGAAAGACAGTTTGATACAGAAACTAGAAGAAAACAGGATGTTGCAGGCTGCCAACTATAAAAAAGCCAATTTGAAAGAGCGCGAACTGATAAGTAAAGAAATTTTCAATACCTCCCTACATCTAGATGATTGGGAAGCTTTTAAAAAGTTGATGAATAAAACTTTCAATAATTTAGTTCGCGAACTGGAAACCCGTAGCCCGGAAGTAAATCATAAGGAAATTATTTGGTGTTGCTTGTTCTTACTGGATATTCCTACCAACGATATAATAATTCTTCTTGAATGTCAACAGCGGAGTTTATATACAATGAAACAACGCTTGACTCAAAAACTCAAACTCACCACTACTGCAGAATTGGAACAATTACTACACAATTTATCGGAAGATAAATAATTCACCTTTTCTCTGTTTCCCGTAATCAGGCTGCTCAAAACAATCCATTATTTAACTAATTGTTTGTGCGTTTTTTATCTTGTAGCACTTTTTCCCGAATGTAGACTCGTAAACTACTACAAATCAGGCATGTAAAAAATGGCTTGTAGCACTTTTTTTTGCCACAAAATTTGGGAGTTTGTATTGTCGTGTCTAACTTAGCAACTTGAAGAGGTACCATTTTGAGTGCTTCTATTAACTTCTATGTTCAACTCTCTAAAAATTATTTTTATGAAAAAGTTTAAATTTTCCAGTCTTATTATTTTGTGTGTTTTTGCTGTTCAGTTCGTTAGTGGGCAAATTATTATCAGAAGGGACGATCCGACAGGTGGTACTCCTACAGTTAATGGTATGAGCAGTTTATCAAAAACAAAAACATCTTCTTCAATCTCTTCTAGTTACATTCCTGTAACTGCCAATGTAGTAGGCACAGAATTAATTGTTGATTTTACCTCTACAGTTGGAACAGCTTATGTTTCGGTAGTAGATCACAGTGGAAATGTAGTTTATCAAACTGTAGTTGACACATTCAGTACTTCTGAAGTGATTATTCCGGTTGATGGATTGAGTAGTGGAAAATACTCGTTGAAGATTTCGTACGGTACAACGAAACTTACCGGAGATTTTCAATTGTAATTGAATTATTACGGGGCGGATTTCGATTCGCTCCGTAATTTATTAATTTAATAGGTAGAAATTTTTATAATTCAACGGATTATATGAAAACATTTTTAAAGGCAAAGCTTAAGAAAAATCCCCTGACAAGAGACCAAAATGATTTTTATGCACAAGTAATTTTGGACGGAAAATATGGTGTTTCTGAAATAGTAGATGAATTGTTGACAAGTAATACGGAAATAAGTAGGGAAGATGCCATTGAACTTATTAATTTATTCAACAAAAAAGTGGGTGAGTTGCTTGTTACAGGTAATGAGGTAAACACAGGTTTAGTAAGTTTAAGCCCGATTATAAAAGGTTCATTCATAAATAAAAAATGGAATCCGTCAATTAATAAAGTTGATGTAAATATTTCGAAAGGATTTGAGTTGAACAAAGCGCTGGTTAATACTAATATACAAATAATGGAAGAGCAAGGAGAAATTGTTGAAACTATTGATCAATCTCAACGGATATCTGCAAAGGAATTTTTTAGTGAAAATAATTCTGATATGAATCATTTGACCTTAAAATCTAATCCGGAACCTCCTTGTGGTATGGCATTCAGAAGATGGCTATGCAATTCGTAATTTAAATATATAGCAAATCAGAGAGAACATAGGAAAATTATGATTTGGCATTGCTGATTTTATAGCAGTAATGGAAAAGGACACTGGTTCGTGAGAATTGATGTTCTTTTTTTATTTTACTCAAAGCGTACTATCCTTAGATGCAGAATAATGCATAAATATGTGATATTTTATTTGTTTTATTAAAAGTATTGAGTTGATAATGCATTTTGCATTAAAACACCTATTATTACAATAATTTCAAATTATTTTAATTGAAATTTTATTGTAATGTAACCACTTTGTTTTCATAAAATACTAGAACATCTTTGTATATTTTTTGTATTTATGAAAAAATATACACGAATAAAGAAATTTTTCTCTAATTACTTTCGTATTAGAAAATAATGTAGTACTTTTGTGCCGTCAAAAAATGTGGATAATTCAGGAGAGAAATTAAAACAATATAATAGAATCATTTAAACAAAAAAAATGGCAAATTTAGATTTAAGCAAGTATGGCATTTCGGGTGACATCGAAATCCTACACAACCCAACTTACGAAGAATTATTCCAGGCAGAGATTGATCCTGCAAATGAGGGTTTTGAAAAAGGTGTGTTAACAACTACAGGAGCTGTATCAGTTGATACAGGCAAATTTACCGGTCGTTCACCTAAGGATAAGTTTTTCGTGAAAGATGCTGTAACTGATGAGCATTTATGGTGGGATGGTACAATTAACCGCCCAACAACTCCTGAAGTTTTTGAACACTGTAAAGACCTGGTTACAAAACAACTTTCAACAGCTAAAAAACTATATGTAGTTGATACTTTCTGCGGAACTAACGAAGACACACGTTTAAAAGTACGATTCGTTATGGAAGTTGCCTGGCAGGCTCACTTTGTGACTAATATGTTTATCCGTCCTTCTCACTACGAATTGGCTAACTACGGTGAACCTGATTTTGTATGTTTGAATGGTTCTAAAACATCTAACCCTAACTGGAAAGAACAAGGTTTGAACTCTGAAGTATTTACATTGTTCAATCTGACTACGAAAATGCAGGTTATCGGTGGTACATGGTATGGTGGTGAAATGAAAAAAGGTATTTTTGCACTTCAAAACTACTATTTGCCATTACGTGGAATTGCTTCTATGCACTGTTCTGCTAACGTTGGTAAAGATGGTGACGTTGCTATATTCTTCGGACTTTCAGGAACAGGTAAAACTACTTTATCAGCTGACCCAAAACGTTACCTGATTGGTGATGATGAGCACGGCTGGGATAACGATGGTGTATTCAACTACGAAGGTGGTTGCTACGCTAAAGTAATTGATCTTGAAAAAGACAAAGAACCAGATATCTGGAGAGCTATTCGTCGCGATGCCCTGTTGGAAAACGTAACAGTAGATGCTAATGGTACTCCTGATTATTCAGCTGCTGCTTCAAAAACAGAGAACACGCGTGTTTCTTACCCAATTTATCATATCAATAAAATCGTTTCTCCATCCCGTGCAGGACATGCTTCAAAAATTATTTACCTGTCGGCTGATGCATTTGGTGTATTGCCTCCGGTAT